>CAIOJO010000001.1 GCA_903858635.1 uncultured Telmatospirillum sp.
CTGAAATGCTTGATCTTGAGGAAGAAGCGCTCGACGAGATTGCGTTCGCAATAGAGCGCATAGTCACAGGGCACCTGTGGGGATGTTTTTCGCGGGGGGATGACCGGGACAGCATCTTGGCCGTGGATGGCGTCCCGGAATGCCTTGGAATCGTAGCCCTTATCGCCCAGAACGTACTCTGCGGGAATATCGGCAATCAGGGCCTCGGCCTGGGTGAAGTCGCTGGCCTGTCCGGGTGTCAGGATAAAGCGCAGCGGATTGCCCAAAGCATCGACGACGGCATGGATCTTGGTGGTCAGCCCGCCGCGCGAGCGGCCGATCGCGCGAGCTTCAGCCCCCCCTTTTTGCCCGCCGCATGCTGGTGCGCCCGGACGATGGTCGAGTCGATCATGGCGTATTCGAAGTCGGGGTCATCCGCCATGGCGGCGAACAGCCGATCCCAGACGCCATCTTTGGACCAGCGCGAGAAGCGGACGAACACACTGTTCCAATTGCCAAAAATTTCCGGCAGATCTCGCCAAGGCGATCCTGTCCGAACCAGCCACAGCACTGCCTCTACGAATAGCCGGTTATCGTTGCCAGTCCGCCCAGGGTCGCTGACCTTGCCGGGCAGATGCGGTTCCATTCGCTCCCACTGGTGATCCTTCAACATCAGCCGAACCCGTGACATCCAAGCCCCCTTCCCGAAAAGGAGCTTGAATCAGATTTTCGAGTCCGTGGGAATCCTGAATGTCAACGCGCTCTAGACATAATCCGGGCGATACTTCTTTGGACATACCCCAGGTGAGCGATTTGAGTACAAAGGTCCTGTCCCATTGGCTTGCTGCCGGAATCCTGTTGATCGCCGGGGCCTGCGCCCCGGTCAGCCAAGCCGCGGTGGGCGACCCGGGGCTTGGCAACCCGCAGGCCGACCGGGTCATCGGTTTCGGCTTCGGTGTGATCAAGGAGCGCTATCTGGACCATGTCGGCATCGGCAAGGTCGCCTTCGAAGCGATGCGCGGACTGTCGGTGATCGACCCGGCCCTGACCGTCGAACAGACGGAGCCGCGGCGCATCGCCGTGGGTTACCAGAACGAAGCGCTAGCCGATTATCCCACCCCGGCCGATGACGATGTGGACGGCTGGGCCGCCCTGATCCTGACGGTGGCCCGCGACGCTTCGGCCATATCGCCGGAGCTGCGCAACGCCGACAACGAGAAACTGTACGAGGCGGTGTTCGATTCCGCCCTGGCCAAGCTCGACATGTTCTCGCGCTACGCCGGTGCTTCCGAGGCCCGCGAACACCGCGCGGCCCGCAATGGCTTCGGCGGCATCGGTGTGCGCTACGACCTGAACCCCGAGGATGTGGTGCTGACCGAGGTGATGCCCGATACGCCGGCCGCCCACGCCCATCTGCAGGTCGGCGACCACCTGACGGCGATCGACGGAAAGGCTTTGGGGGGACTCGACCAGAAAATCATCTCCAATCTGCTGCGCGGCCCGATCGCCAGCCGGGTGTCGTTGACGATCAGGCATCCGGGGGCCCAGCAGGCCGCCACCGTTGGATTGCAGCGGAGCCTGATCGTGCCGCAAACCGCCACCATGACCATCGACGGCGGGATTGCCACGATCGCCGTGTCGAGCTTCAACCAGAACACCGCCGCCAGCGTGACCGATGACGTCAAGAAGGCCAAGGCGACGCCGGGCTTCAAGGGCGTGGTCCTGGATCTGCGGGGCAATCCGGGGGGCCTGTTGGACCAGGGCGTGGCGGTAGCCGATCTGTTCATGGATCACGGTCGCATCGTCTCGACGCGCGGCCGCAACCCAGCTTCGGTCCAGCAATACGACGCCAAGCCCGGCGATCCGGGCGAGGATGTGCCGGTGGTGGTGGTGGTCGACGGGCGCTCGGCCTCGGCCGCCGAGATCGTCACGGCGGCGCTGCAGGACTCCGGACGGGCCGTCGTGGTCGGTACCAACAGCTACGGCAAAGGAACGGTACAGACGGTGGTGCGCATGCCCAATGACGACGAAATGACCCTGACCTGGTCGCGCTTCTACAGCCCCAGCGGCTATCCGTTGCACGGCCTGGGCGTACTGCCTTCGATCTGCACCGCCGATCTCCATGCCGATGCGGCGGCCTTGCTGGAGCCGGTGCGCGACGGGCGTTCGACGGTTGCCGCCAACATCGCCAGCTGGCGCGCCACCACCATTGGCGAAACCGCGCTCAGGACCCAATTGCGCACCGCCTGCCCGGCCGGCAAGCATACCGATGCCGGGCTCGACCTGGCCCTGGCCCGCGACCTGATCGAGGACCAAACGCTTTATGCCCAGGCCCTCGGTCTGACCGCCCCGGTCTCCACCGCTTCGTCGGCGCCAATCGGGACAGCCATGGACCAGCGCTGACCACATCACCCCTTGACACCGGCGGTGCACGCTGTATTTTGCGCCGCCTGGAGTCGTCACCTCGTATTCGGGATATCAAGCATGGCCAAGCCCGCCACCATCCTCATCAAGCTGCTCAGCACGGCTGAAACCGGATTTTTCTACGTGGCGAAAAAGAACCCGCGTAAGACGACCGAAAAGCTGGAATTCCGCAAGTACGACCCGGTCGTGCGCAAGCATGTGCTGTTCAAGGAAACGAAGATCAAGTGATCTTGGTCGTCCTTGCCTGATGGAAAAACGCCCGCCGGCCAAGACCGCGGGCGTTTTTGTTGTTGGAGTGCTCTTTTCTCGTCATTGCCGGGCTTGACCCGGCAATCCATGGATCCCCGGATCAAGTCCGGGGATGACGGGGACCGTTATTCGCC
>CAIOJO010000002.1 GCA_903858635.1 uncultured Telmatospirillum sp.
GCCGGTGAGGTTGCCCGCCAGGGCCTGTCGTCGGGAGGGGCGTAGCCCCGACCAGAGACAGGCCCTGGCGGGCGCGGTTTTCCTTTCGCCCCCGGCTTCGGGGGCATTTGGCCAGCCTGACGGTGCCGAGGGTGGTATTGCGGCACGCATCTGTTCCCTACCGATGCGAGCGCAATGCCCGGCCTTCATGTCACCGACACACAGGTACGCCTTTACATGACCAAGCGCGCTCAACACACCCAGGCTGCCGCCGCGGCGATGGCCGGCATCAGCGAGCGTACCGCTCGCCAGATCGACAAAGACCCGAGGCTTCCGTCGCAGGGCAAGGCGAAGCGATCATGGCGGACACGGGAGAACCCGCTGATCGCCGTATGGCCCCGCGTCCTCGAGCTGCTGAACGGACCGGCCGGGCTGATGGCGGTCAGCATCTTCGAGACTCTGCAGGAGGAGTTCGGCGAAGAGGTCGTGCCGGACAGCGTACGGCGCACCCTGGAACGGCGGATCGCCGACTGGCGGGCGCTGCATGGCCCGGACAAGGAGGTGTTCTTTCCGCAGCGGCACGACCCCGGGCGACAGGGGCTGTCGGATTTCACCGTCGCCGACGAACTCGGCGTCACCCTGGCCGGCCAGCCGTTTCCGCACCGCCTCTACCATTTCCGCCTGGCTTACAGCGGCTGGGAGCATGTGCATGTGGTGCTCGGCGGCGAGAGCTTCAGCGCCGTTGCCGAGGGTCTGCAGGATGCGCTGTGGAAGTTGCAGGGCGTTCCCGCCGAGCACCGGACCGATTCGCTGTCGGCGGCCTTCAAGAACCTCGACCGTGACGCCCAGCTGGACTTCACCCGCCGCTATGACGAACTGTCGCGCCACTACGGGATGACCGCCACCCGCAACAACCCCGGCGTGGCGCATGAGAACGGCAGCATCGAATCGCCCAACGGTCATCTCAAGCGCCGTCTCGGCCAGGCCCTGCTGCAACGGGGTAGCCTGGACTTCGGCTGCCTCGCCGACTATCGCCGTTTCGTCGCCCTCGTCTGCGATCGGCACAATGCCCGGCGTCGCGCCCTGGTCGCCACCGAGCGGGAGAAGCTGGCCGAGTTGCCCAAGCGCCGCACCACCGACTTCACCACGGTGACGGCGCCGGTGACGCGCAACAGCACCATCAGCGTCGATCGGGTGCTCTACACCGTGCCGCCGCGGCTTATTGGCCGCAAGCTGGAGATCCACCTGTTCGACGACCGGCTCGAATGCTTCCTCGGTCCGACCGCCGTCGTCACCTTGGCCCGCCGCCGGGCCGACCGGGCGCATCGGGGCCACGCCATCGATTACCGCCATGTCATCGGCACGCTCAAGAAGAAGCCCCAGGCCTTGCGCCACCTTGTCTATCGGGACGAACTGTTCCCGCGCGCCGCCTACGCCCGCACCTGGCAGGCGGTCGACGCCGCCCTGCCGGCCAGGCAGGCCTGCCGCGTCATGGTGGGCTTGCTCGAACTCGCCGCCACCGGCGCCTGCGAGGCGGCGCTCGCCGATCGCCTCGACGCCATCCTCGACGCCGGACAAGTGCCCGATCTGCTCGCCCTCAAGGACGAGTTCGCGCCCAAGACGCAGCAGGTCGCCGACGTCACGATCCCGGCCCCGGATCTCAGCGCCTACAACCACTTGCTGACGGCGGAGGCATGCGCATGACCAGCAATGACGCCGACATCGCCGTCATTCCGCACCTGCTGACCACCCTCCACCTGCCCAGCATCGGGCGGCACTGGAAGCGCCTCACCGAGACCGCCGACCGGGAGGGATGGCCGGCCGCCAAGCTGCTCGCCACCCTGGTCGAGATCGAGGTGGCCGATCGCTCGACCCGGCGGATCCAGCGCCACCGGGCCGAGTCCGGCCTGCCGGCGGGCAAGTCCTTCGCCACCTTCGACTTCGACGCCGCGCCGGGACTTCGCAAGGCGCACATGCTGGCCCTGGCTTCCGGCGAGGAGTGGATTGCCAGCGGCGCCAATCTGCTGGTCTTCGGCCAAAGCGGCACCGGCAAGTCGCATGTGATCGCCGCCATCGGCAGCGCCCTCATCGATGCCGGGCACCGCGTCCTGTTCACCCGCACCACCGACATGGTGCAGAAGCTGCAGACCGCACGCCGCGACCTGACCCTGGCTGCCACTCTCGACAAGTTCGATAAGTACGACCTCATCTGCCTCGACGACCTGTCCTATGTGAGAAAGGACCAGGCCGAGACCAGCGTCTTGTTCGAGCTCATCGCCCACCGCTACGAGCGGCACAGCATCGCCATCACCGCCAACCAGCCATTCTCGGCCTGGGACCAGGTCTTCCCCGATCCCGCCATGACCGTCGCCGCCATCGACCGGCTGGTCCACCACGCGACCATCATCGAGATGAACGGCGAGAGCTACCGCAAGCGCTCCGCCGTGGCCCGCGCCAGACCGAAGGAGACCGCCGCCGACAACTAAAAACACGGACGTCAGCCATATCGCCAGGGGCAATTGTCGCCAGAAACGTCGAGCGACAATTACCTCTGCTATTAACCGTGACAGCAACCGACAATTATTATAGTTGTCGCTACGGGAAGCCTGTTGCCTTGCTCATGGACCCGTGCTAACAACAAGTCACCACTCGGCAGCGTCTCTCACAGGCAACCATAATCGACGCTAGGCGGCAATCATAATTGTCGCTCTACAGCCGAGATCGACGGGCGGCAACAGAGGCAGGGTAGCGCAATAATAAAAAAAGGAGTACGAATCCTCTATAGAGGTAGGTGGGGTATCCGCTCGAATATTCCTTCCCCAAATATGGATTTCATTCTCTTCGAGCAGACTGACGGCTTGTTGCGCTGACATGGAATTTAATGAACTTCAAATACCTCCACCAAAGTACTGGCAACAGTTTGAAGACTTATGTTTAGGTCTGTTTCGTAACATTTGGGGTGATCAGACCGCGCAAAAAAATGGTCGCACAGGCCAGCCGCAGAATGGCACGGATATTTGGGGCAACGAGAGTGGCTCCTTCGTTGGCGTCCAATGCAAGGGCAAAGACGTCGGCCTCGGTTCCACTCTCGCCGAACAAGAGCTTCGAAGTGAAATCGAAAAAGCGAAGTCCTTCAATCCGAGTCTGGCAACATGGACCTTGGCAACGACGGCGCCTAAGGACGCGCGCATCGAAGAGGTGGCGCGACAGATAACCATCGAACATCGGACAACCGGCCTTTTTGAAGTTCGCGTCCTCGGATGGGAGGACATCACATCGCTGATGTCTCAATACCCAGAGGTGATAGAACAATTTTACCCCGATCTTGCACCCAACACTCGAATTGCTCTCGCTCGTATCAGCAAGGCTCTGGAAAAACCTACACCTAATCTGACCGAGGCGATCCAAGTCGCGAGAGCCGCAGCCACAAGCGATCTTCAAAAATTTCAAAACACTCAGGGGGGCATTAAAGCACTGCACTTGAATTTGGAAATTGACAGGAAAGACGAACGCCAACCGGTCAGCTATTCTGATGTAAGCGTTGCTCTACGATCCGGCCAAACATTTCTCCTTGAGGCCGAGCCAGGTGCAGGCAAGTCAACCACTCTCATTCAGCTTACCGCATCAATTCTCGCCGAAAGCGACGATTGCATAGCGGCGATCGTGCTTCTCCCCGAATTGGGCCAGATGCGGCACGACTTGATCGACGAAATGACGGAACTATCGTTGTCGGCGCGCTCAATCTCGGCGGTTCAATTGAGATGATCCCAAACGCCATTCGGATTGCTGAACTTGCAATCGATAAACAGGCCCAAACGCTGCTAATGCCGGTTTCGGCTCGCCGACAACTGAACGATCTGCCCGACGAGCTTTGGACCAAGATCAGTATTGAGTTCTACCAAGACGGTCCTGACGCAGTTTTTAAGGCACTTGTCGAATAGGGGGAGATCGTCGCCCCTTCCTGATTTGCAGCGCGGGCCAATTCATGCTACGGGCTTTGCCTGCCCCAATTTTTGGCTGAGATTCTGGCGCATACCGTGAATTTCAGCTATTTTCGGGCGGATTTTCTCCACCTGTGGCCGTCTATTTGGAAAAGTTATGAAATATCAATATGTTACAAAAACATACGCCAAATTCGAGGCTCGTTCCGGCTGTGTGATCAATCTGGACAGTTCCTGGACAGCTAAAAATGAAGCTAAAAACAATAAGGAATTCAATTAGATGGCAAGTTATCAATACATCTATGTGATGAAGGATCTCACCAAGGGTTATCCCGGTGGGCGCGAGATCCTCAAAGGGCTTTGGTTGTCCTTCCTGCCCGGCGCCAAGATCGGCGTGTTGGGGCAGAACGGCGCCGGCAAGTCGACCCTGTTGAAGATCATGGCGGGGATCGACAAGGAATACGGCGGCGAGGCCTGGGCCGCCGACGGGATCAAGGTCGGCTATCTGCCGCAGGAGCCGCAGCTCGATCCGAACAAGGACGTCATGGGCAACGTCATGGAGGGCGTCGCCGAGATCAAGGCCCTGCTCGACCGCTTCGAGGCGACCTCGGCGCGCTTCGCCGAAGAGCTGTCGGATGACGAGATGACCGCCCTGATCGCCGAACAGGGCGAACTGCAGGAGGCGATCGACCATCTGAACGCCTGGGACCTGCAGCGCAATGTCGAGATCGCCATGGACGCCTTGCGTTGTCCGCCGCCCGATGCCCAAGTCGAGACCCTGTCGGGCGGCGAGCGTCGCCGCATCGCCTTGTGCCGGCTGCTGCTGAGCCATCCCGACATGCTGCTGCTCGACGAGCCGACCAATCACCTGGACGCCGAATCGGTGGCTTGGCTGGAAAAGTTCCTCGAAGACTATTCGGGGACCGTGGTGATCGTCACCCATGATCGCTACTTCCTCGACAACGTCACCGGCTGGATCCTCGAGCTCGACCGCGGCCAGGGCATCCCCTATGAGGGGAACTACACCGCCTGGCTCGAGCAGAAGGACAAGCGGCTCGAGCAGGAGGGCAAGGAGGAATCGGCCCGCCAGCGCACTATCAAAGAGGAATTGGAATGGGTGCGGGCCAGCCCGCGGGCCCGCCAGGCGAAGAACAAGGCGCGCATCACCGCCTTCGAAACGCTGGTCGCCCAGGCCGCCGAGAAGCAGGCCGGCACTGCCCAGATCGTTATTCCGGCGGGGCCGCGCCTGGGCAATCAGGTGATCGAGGCGGAGCATCTGCGCAAGGGTTTCGGCGATACCTTGTTGATCGAGGATCTGTCCTTCCGCCTGCCGCCGGGCGGCATCGTCGGCATCATCGGCCCCAACGGCGCCGGCAAGACCACCCTGTTTCGCATGATCACCAGCCAGGAACAGCCCGATACGGGCAGCTTCAAGGTGGGCGATACGGTGAAACTCGGCTATGTCGATCAGTCGCGCGACAGCCTGGCCGCCGACAAGACGGTGTGGGAAGAGATCTCCGGGGGCAACGACGAGATCGAATTGGGCAAGCGCAAGATGCCCAGTCGAGCCTATGTGGCGCAATTCAACTTCAAGGGGGCCGACCAGCAGAAGAAGGTCGGCCAGTTGTCGGGCGGCGAACGCAACCGCGTGCATCTGGCCAAGATGCTGAAGCAGGGCGCCAATGTGCTGCTGCTGGACGAACCGACCAACGACCTGGATGTCGACACCTTGCGCGCCCTCGAGGACGCCTTGGTCGAGTTTCCCGGCTGCGCCGTGGTCATTTCGCATGACCGCTGGTTTCTCGATCGCATCGCCACCCATATCATCGCCTTCGAGGGCGACAGCGCGGTGACGTTCTTCGAGGGGAACTACGCCGATTACGAGGCCGACAAGCACCGCCGGCTGGGGGCCGCGGCCGACCAGCCGCATCGCATCAAGTACAAGCCGCTGGTGCGCAGCTGAGGGGCTTCTTGACACAAAGACGCCAAGGCCCACCGCAGACGGGCGGCACCAATATCACGACGGATGGAATTGCCGCTGATGTGGCGAAGTCGCGTTCTTTGTGACTTCGTGCCCCACCCGCAGGGTGGGTTTGGTGAAGTCCGCCGTTAGGTGGACGCTTGGTGGGAAAACCTTCGCGCCGTTACCCGGCCGCATGGGGGCCAGGGCCGGGGCCGCTACTTCACTGGTTCCGGCATTTCCGAGGAGTGATGGCTGACGATCTTCCATCCGCCATCTTCCTTGGCGTAGGCAAAGGAATAGCGGGCCTGCACCTTCCCGGGCTTTCCATCGCGCACCACGTCAAAAGTGTAGATACCCTGGTTGATAGCGACGCTCCCGAAGCAGGTGATATGAACCTCGTTCAAGGTTCCTTTCGGCTTCAATTCGAGAAAATGGCGAAAATATTTGACGATCGCCGCATGATCCGCTCTCACCTGATTTGAAACGGTCGGCAACAAGACGCCGTCCTTGGCATAGAGATTAGCCACGGCTTCGGCATTGCCGGTCTGCAGGGCCGCATTCCATTGATTGAACAAGGCGGAGATTTCGCTCTTGTTTGCGCATTCGCCAGCTGTCGCCGCAGCGGTAAACGAGAAGATGGCGAAGAAAGCGGTCAATACGACGGCCCGCAGCGATATCGTCATCACGTCCTCTCCCTTTCCTCCCGGTTTTTCGAGCGGAGCGATCCGCACCTCGATGGGCAGAGTGTACAGCAGCTTTCTGATCATCAACCAGTCGTCCAGTGTTTCTGCCCGCTATACAGCTAGCTGTGAACTCCAGCTTGACGCCGATCACCGTCCGGTGAACGACAAAAACAACGGCGACCCAGGCGAACAATCCTGCGCGCGGGGTTGGGTGCGACGTCGTCGGTTCGGTATCATTGGCTTGGTGTTCCTGGTGCAGATCGCCGAAGGCGATCCTTGGTGCTCTTCGTGTTGAAAAAGTCGATCCCGCCGTAGGCGGGCAGCGCAAAGATCACGAAGGATGGAATTGCCGCTGATGCGGCGAAGACGTGTTCTTTGTGACTTTGTGTCCCACCCGCAGGGTGGGCTTGGTGAAGTCCGCCGCAGGCGGACGCTTGGTGGTAGCCCCTTGGCGCCGTTACCCGGCCGCCTTCAACTGTTCGATCTTGTTGCGCATGGCGGCCAACAGGGAGTCGATCTGGCCGCCGTTCGCTTGCATGGCGGCGGCGTAGTCGGAGCGGTGGGTGATGGCCATGCTGACCCCTTCGACGACGATGTCGACGATGCGCAGCGGGCTATTGTCGCCCTGGCGCAGGCGCCACTGCACCGGAATCGGCGGCCCCTGGTTGCGCATGATCTGCGAATCCACCACCCAGCCCCGTTCACCGTCCTTGGTGGCGCCCAGGGTCTGCAGGTTTTCCCCGTTGTAATCCTTGAAGCGGCGCGCCCAGGTCAGGACGGTGATATCCTCGAACAGCTTGAGGAACTCCTGCTGCTGCTCGGGTGTGGCCGCGCGCCAATAGCGGGCGAGGACAAAGCGGGCGATTTCCGGAATGTCGAAGGACGACACGAACAGGCGGCGGAACTGTTCGTCGCGTTCGGTCTCGCCCAGTCGCTTGTCCGCCACCGTGTCGATCGCCCGTTGCGCCAGCCCCTGAATGAATGCCTGGGCGTCCTCGGCGGCGGCGGCGGCATGGGGCAAGCCGGCGGTACCGGCGGCGGTCACGATCAGACAGGCGCTTGCCTGAAGAAAGCTGCGTCGGAGCATCGTCGTCGCTCCGGTCACTTCCGCTGGGCGGTCTGTTTATCGAGGTCGGGCGAGGCTGCCTCACCGACCTTGGCCTGGTTGATCTGCGCCTTGCGACGCTGCCGGTAAAGGCTGCGCATGGCCGAATAATAATCGAGCGACGTCCGTTTGACGTCGTCCAGCAGATCGAGATAGGCCTCGCGCTGCGACAGCGCCGTCGCTCCCATCCTGGTCCACGCGACCCATTTCAGGTAGTTGTTGTTCAGATAGTAATCCAACGGATCGCCATAGGATTCGATGCCGGTGCCGATGGCGTCGCGGGGATTCGACGGCCCGTACAGCGGCAACACCAGATAGGGGCCTTCGCCGATGCCCCAGACGCCGAAGGTTTGGCCGAAATCGGATTTGTGGCCGGGAATTCCCATCGGCTCGGCAACATCCATGAGACCGCCCACGCCGAACGTGCTGTTGAGCAGGAAGCGCTCCATGGTGTCGGTGGCCAATGACAGATTTCCCTGCAGCAGGTCATTGGCGAAATAGATGGGCATCTTCAGATTGTCGAGGAAATCCAACACCCGGTCGCGGCCGAACGGCGGGACCACGGCACGGTAGCCTTGTGCCGCAGGGCGCAGGAAATAGGTGTCGAGGCCGTCATTGAAGGTGAATATGGCGCGGTTGGTGGGTTCGAGCGGGTCGTTGATCTGCTCGAATTCCGCCTTCGCCTCGGCATCGTCGTCGGGTGGCGGCGAGGCGCAACCTGCCAGCCAGGCAGCCGCAGCCGCCAGCCCCAACCCCATCAGCATCGCTCTCAACCAGCCAGACGACATAATCATTCCCGAGGAAGAGCAGAGTGCTCGGATAAAGGGCCGACTACCCCAAAAGTTAGCTGTCGTTCTTCTGGGTTAACACAGGCTTGGCGAAAAAACTAGAGGGGGGCTCACCGGGGCCCGCTGGTCAGGTGTGAATCCACCAGCGCGACCAGCCGGTTCGGCTCGGCAAAGCACCGCCCATTTGTCTTTTGCAAAACACATAAAGATATGTTTATATCATTCTATGATGTGCTCGAGATCCCGATGCTGCAGGTTCTGACCGCTCTTCGCGCCACCGCCGAGCCGACGCGCCTGCGCCTGCTGGCGCTGTGCGCCCAAGGCGAGTTGGCGGTCAGCGAGCTGGTCGGGGTGCTGGGCCAGAGCCAGCCGCGGGTGTCGCACCATCTGAAACTTCTCTGCGACGGTGGCCTGCTGGAACGCTTCCGCGAGGGGGCCTGGGTCTTCTACCGGCTGGCGTCGGCGGGTCCGGGCGCCCTGCTGGCGCAGCGGGTGCTCGCCCTGATTCCCGCCGACGACCCGGTCCTGCTCCGCGACAATGCCCGCCTGGCCGCCATCAAGCAGAGCAGGGCCCGGGCGGCGGCGGCCTATTTCCGCGACAATGCGGCCCGCTGGGCCGAGCTGCGCTCCCTGCATATCGACGAGGCCGAGGTCGAGTCCGCCCTGTGCCGCATCCTGTCCGACCGGCCGGTCGGCGACTTCCTGGACATCGGCACCGGCACCGGACGACTGCTGCAGGTGTTGGGCCCGATGGTCCGGCGCGGCGAGGGTATCGACAGCTCGCGCGAGATGCTGGCGATCGCCCGCAGTCAGCTCGAAGAGGCCGGCCTGCGCCATTGCGGGGTCCGCCAAGGCGATATGTACCAGTTGCCTTTTGCCGAGGCCGCCTTCGATCTGGTGACCATCAACCAGGTCCTGCATTTCGCCGAAGCGCCGGCCCTGGTGGTGAGCGAGGCGGCCCGCGTCTTGAAGCCCGGTGGGCGGCTGCTCATCGTCGACTTCGCACCGCATCAGCTGGAGGCGTTGCGTAGCGAGCACAAGCACCGCCGGCTCGGTTTTGCCGAGACCGAGGTGGCGGCCTGGTGCGAGGCGGCCGGTCTCGCCATGGTGGAAATCCTGGGCCTGCCCGGTCAGCCGCTGACCGTCAACATCTGGCTGGCGGCCCGACCGGCCACGGTCTTGTCGGCCAATCCCTGGCCTGCCATCGGAGGTGCATCGTGAGCGTTCGTCCGGGTCCCCTGCTGCCCATCGCCAAATCGGTGCCGCCCTTGGCCGTGTCGTTCGAGTTCTTCCCCCCGAAGACCGACAAGATGCAGCAGGCGCTGTGGGACTGCGTGGGGCGCCTGGCGCCGCTGGCGCCGCGGTTCGTTTCGGTCACCTATGGGGCGGGCGGCACCACCCGCGAGCGCACCCATGAGACGGTGAGCCGCGTCGCCCATGAGACCAAGCTCAACCTGGCGGCGCATCTGACCTGCATCGGCGCCAGCCGGGACGAGGTCGACAGCGTGGCGCGCCGTTATTGGGACGAAGGTATCCGCCATATCGTCGCCCTGCGCGGTGACGCCCCGGAGGGCGAAGTTCCCTATCGGCCCCATCCCGCCGGTTACGCCTATGCCGCCGATCTGGTCCGCGGCCTGAAGCGGATCGGCGATTTCGAGATCAGCGTCGGGGCCTATCCCGAGGTCCATCCCGAGGCGGCCAGCGCCCAGGCCGATCTTGACAATCTGAAGCGCAAGATCGACGCCGGCGCCAGCCGGGCCATCACCCAGTATTTCTTCGACGTGGACGTCTTTTTTCGTTTTCGCGACCGGGCGCGGGCCGCCGGCATCACCGTGCCGATCGTTCCGGGCATCCTGCCGGTCACCAATTTCACCCAGGTCTGCAAGTTCTCGGCGGCCTGCGGGGCCGGCATTCCCGGGTGGATGGCGGAATTGTTCACCGGTCTCGACAATGATCCCGGAACCCGCCGTCTGGTGGCCGCCACGGTGGCGGCGGAACTGTGCCGGGCCCTGGTCGCCGGCGGCGTCACCGAGCTGCATTTCTACACGCTCAATCAGGCCGACCTGACCTTTGCCATCTGCCATATCCTGGGCATTCGTCCGCAACATGGAATGAACCGATGAGCGACATACTTGATCACCTGCATGAGCGGGTGCTGCTGTGCGACGGCGGGATGGGGACCCAGGTTCAGGCCATGGCCCTGACCGTGGAACAGGATTACCAGGGGCATGAGAACTGCACCGACATCCTTTGCCTGTCGCGGCCGGATCTGGTGCGGCAGATCCATGCCGGGTATTTCGCGGCCGGTGCCGACCTGGTGTCCACCAATTCGTTCGGGGCCAGCGTCCTGACCTTGGGCGAGTTCGGCATCGGCGAATTGGCCTTCGAGATCAACAAGCGTTCGGTCGAACTGGTGCGCGAGGCGGCCGAGCCGTTCGCCGGTGACGGCCGGCGGCGTTTCGTGTTGGGCTCGATCGGGCCGGGAACCAAGCTGCCCTCGCTCGGCCATATCGATTACGACCGTCTCGAGCAGAGCTTCCTGGTGCAGGCCGAGGGGCTGGTGGCCGGCGGTGTCGATGCCGTCCTTATCGAGACCTGCCAGGATCCCTTGCAGATCAAGGCGGCGGTCAACGCGGTCAAGCTGGCGCGCGGCAATCTTGCCATCCCGATCTTCGTGCAGGTGACGGTGGAAACCACCGGTACCCTGCTGGTGGGGGCCGACATCGCCGCGGCGGCGACGGTCATCCATTCCCTCGACGTGCCGCTGATGGGGCTCAACTGCGCCACCGGGCCGCAGGAAATGAGCGAGCATGTCCGGTGGCTGGCGGCCAACTGGCCGGGGCTGATCTCGGTCCAGCCCAATGCCGGCTTGCCCGAGCTGATCGACGGACACACGGTCTATCCGCTGTCTCCGGCCAACCTGGCCCTGTGGCACGAGCGCTTCCTCGACGACGACCGGGTCAATCTGCTGGGCGGCTGTTGCGGCACCACGCCGGCTCATATCGGTGCCGTCGACGCCATGCTGCGCCAGCGTGGCGGCGCCGCCGGCCGGCCGGCCCCGGTCGCCCGTTCGGTGGTGTGGATGCCATCGGTGGCCTCGCTCTACGGTCAGGTCCCGCTGCGCCAGGAAAATGCCTTCCTGTCGATCGGCGAGCGCTGCAACGCCAACGGCTCCAAGAAATTCCGCGAATGCCAGGAGCGCGAGGACTGGGATGGCGCGGTGGCCATCGGCCGCGACCAGGTCAAGGAAGGCAGCCATACCCTGGACGTCTGCACCGCCTTCGTCGGGCGGAACGAGATCCGCGACATGACCGCCTTAGTCAGCCGCATGCGGGGTGCCGTCAACGCGCCGCTGGTCATCGACTCCACCGAGCTGCCGGTGATCGAGGCGGCGCTCAAGCTTTACGGCGGCAAGGCGATCATCAACTCGATCAACTTCGAGAATGGCGAGGCGCCGGCCGCACAGCGCCTGGCCCTGGCCAAGAAATTCGGGGCCGCGGTGATCTCCCTGACCATCGACGAGGAGGGCATGGCCAAGGACGTCGAAGCAAAGATCGCCATGGCCCATCGCCTCTACGACTTCGCGGTGGACCGGCATGGGCTGGCGCCGGGGGATCTGTTGTTCGATCCCCTGACCTTCACCATCTGCACCGGCAACGAGGACGATCGCAAGCTGGCCCTGGCCACCCTCGACGCCATCGAGCGGATCGCCCGCGAACTGCCCGAATGCCAGATCATCCTCGGGCTCTCCAACGTGTCCTTCGGGCTCAAGCCGGCGGCGCGGCATGTGCTGAATTCGGTGTTCCTCGACCATGCCTGCAAGCGGGGCATGACCGGCGCCATCCTGCATGTCAGCAAGATCGTGCCGCTGCACAAGCTCGACCCCCTCGAGGTGAAGACGGCCGAGGATCTGATCTATGATCACCGCGCCGAGGGCTACGATCCGTTGCAGGCCTTCATCGCCCTGTTCGAGGGTAAGGATGGCCAGGCGGCGGTCAAGAAACCGCGCGCCGAGACGGTCGAAGAGCGCTTGAAGCAACGCATCGTCGACGGCGAACGGCCCGGGCTGGAGCTGGATCTGGAAGAGGCGCTGCGCCGCTGGCGGCCGCTCGACATCATCAATCAACTGCTGCTCGACGGCATGAAGGTGGTCGGCGAGCTGTTCGGCGCCGGCAAGATGCAGCTTCCGTTCGTCCTGCAATCGGCCGAGACCATGAAGGCGGCGGTGGCCTATCTCGAGCCGTTCATGGAACGGATCGACGGCCAGCAGAAGGGGACCATCGTGCTGGCCACGGTGAAGGGCGACGTCCACGACATCGGCAAGAACCTGGTCGACATCATCCTCACCAACAACGGCTACCGGGTGATCAATCTCGGCATCAAGCAGCCGCTGGGGACGATCGTCGCCGCCGCCCGCGAACATCGGGCCGACGCCATCGGCATGTCGGGCCTTCTGGTCAAGTCGACCGTGGTGATGCGCGAGAACCTCGAGGAGATGACCCTGGAAGGGATCGATCTGCCGGTGGTGCTGGGCGGCGCGGCACTGACCCGCGGCTATGTCGAGGAGGACTGCGTTGCCGCCTACGGCGCCGGCCGCGTCGCCTATGCGCGGGACGCCTTCGACGGGCTCGAGCTGATGGCCAAGGTGATGGACGGCAGCTTCGACGATCATCTGGCCGAGCTGCGCGCCAAGCGGGTGGGCCGGCCCGCCAACGAACGCCGCCGTCTCGGCCAGGCGGCGACGCCGGCCCGACCGGTCGATTACCAGGAGGTCCAGCTGCGGCGGAGCGAACTGGCCCGTGCCGCGGCGGTGCCGCAACCGCCGTTCTGGGGCGCCCGGATCATCGAGTCGGTGCCCCTGCAGACCCTGGTGACCTATCTCAACGAGACCATGCTCTATCAGTTCCACTGGGGCTACAAGAAGGCGGGGCGCAGCCTCGAGCAGTGGAAGGCGTGGGCCGCCAAGGAACTGAAGCCGGTGGCGGTGGACCTGCTGAAGCGCTGCCAGCGCGAGGGCATTCTTGCCCCGAAGGCCGCCTACGGATATTGGAAATGCGCCGCCGAAGGCGACTCCATCGTGCTGTTCGCCGAGGACGGCCGGTCCCCGCTGACCCGCTTCGCCTTTCCCCGGCAAGCCGGCGACGGCGGCCTCTGCATCGCCGACTTCGTGCGCGAGATCGACAGCGGCGAGCGCGACGTTATCGGCCTGCAGGTGGTGACCATGGGGGCCCAGGCCAGCGAGGTGGCGCGCCAGTGGTTCACCGAGAACCGCTATCGCGATTACCTCTATCTGCACGGCCTGTCGGTCGAGATGGCCGAAGCCATGGCCGAGTACGTGCACGCGCGCATCCGCTCGGAACTGGGTTTCGCCGCCGAGGACGACCGCGACATGGCGCGCCTGCTGAAGCAGCATTATCGCGGCTCGCGTTATTCCTTCGGCTATCCCGCCTGTCCCAAGCTCGAGGACCAGGAACAACTGCTGCGCCTGCTGGGGGCCGAGCGCATCGGCGTTTCGCTGAGCGACGAATGGCAGCTGCACCCCGAACAAAGCACCTCGGCGATCGTTCTTCTGCATCCGCAGGCGAAGTATTTCTCGGTGTGAATTGGGGAATTAACCACCAAGAGCGCCAAGCGCAACGAGTTCATTGCCGCGTCATTGCGAGTTCCGGTCAGTCTGTGAAAAAAGTTAGTGGCACCGGCCTCCGTGCCGGTGTTCCGGCGGAGCCGGAAGACCAGCATATCCGCCGCTCCGCGGCGGACACCGGCAGGGACGCCGGTGCCAGTGCGTCCGTGAGGACGCCTTGTCAGCAGGGTGCAAGTCCCTGCCACAGGCGGTCACACCCTGTGTAGACGAAGGTAA
>CAIOJO010000003.1 GCA_903858635.1 uncultured Telmatospirillum sp.
GGTCCAGAACGTTCCTCGAAATGGGTGCTGGCGACATAGGCGGCCTCGCTCGTCAACGAAGCCTCCTATGAATCACATTCCGATCGTTTTGGGATTCCCCCAACTTCGCGTCAAGCCGTTAACCCGAAGCGATCACCGTGCTAATGGCCTGCCCACCCATTGCTTTGGCCATCCGGCGCCTCTACTGTGAGCTCCTCAGCCACCCTATCCACGCCAGGTTGCAAACAGGGCCTATGCCACAACCCTTGG
Organism: uncultured Telmatospirillum sp.; assembly: GCA_903858635.1. Lineage (GTDB taxonomy): Bacteria > Pseudomonadota > Alphaproteobacteria > Rhodospirillales > Magnetospirillaceae > DUZF01. The sequence continues at coordinate 250 of CAIOJO010000003.1, forward strand.
ACGTCCTTCAAACCGTCTTCGGCTACCCCAATTTCCGTGGCGCCCAGGCCGAGATCATCGATCATGTGATCGCCGGCGGCGACGCCCTGGTCCTCATGCCGACCGGTGGCGGCAAATCGCTCTGCTACCAGATCCCGGCCCTCTGCCGCGAGGGCGTCGCCGTCGTGGTGTCGCCGCTGATCGCCCTGATGCAGGACCAGGTGTCGGCGCTGCGCCAGCTCGGGGTCAAGGCCGCCGCACTCAATTCCAGCCTCGGCTACGGTGAGCAGACCGAGATCGAGCGTCAGATGCGGGCTGGTCAGTTGGACATCGTCTATGTGGCGCCGGAACGCCTGATGACCGAGGGCTTCCTGACCCAGCTCGAACGATGCCGGCTGGCCTTGTTCGCCATCGACGAAGCCCATTGCGTGAGTCAATGGGGCCACGATTTCCGCCCGGAATATCTGCGCCTCGCCACTCTGCACGAGCGGTTCCCCGAGGTGCCCAGGCTGGCCCTGACCGCCACCGCCGATGGCCCGACCCGCCGCGAGATCCTGGAAAAACTGAAGCTCGAACAGGGCAGGCAGTTCGTCGCCGGCTTCGACCGCCCCAACATCCGCTACCGGGTCACCGCCAAAACCAGCGCGCGGACCCAGCTCCTGGCGTTCCTCAAGTCCGAGCATGCCGGCGATTCCGGAATCGTCTACCGGCTGTCGCGCAAGAATGTGGACGAAGCCGCCGCCTGGCTGTGCGACCAGGGCATCGATGCCCTGCCCTACCACGCCGGCCTCGACAAGGCGGTGCGGGCCGCCAACCAGGACCGCTTCCTCAACGAGGACGGGGTGGTGATGGTGGCCACCATCGCCTTCGGCATGGGCATCGACAAGCCCGACGTCCGCTTCGTCGCCCATCTCGATCTGCCGAAGAGCCTCGAGGCCTATTACCAGGAGACCGGACGGGCCGGCCGCGATGGGTTGCCGGCCGACGCCTGGATGATCTACGGGCTGCAGGATGTGGCGCGGCTGCGCCAGATGCTGGCCACCTCGGAAGTCTCCGAGGCCAAGCGACGCCTCGAGCACGGCAAGCTCGACAGCCTGCTGGGCTATTGCGAGACCACCCGCTGCCGGCGCCAGGTCATCCTCGATTATTTCGGCGATGCCAGTGAGCCTTGCGGCAATTGCGACACCTGCCTCGAGCCGGTGGAAAGCTTCGACGGCATGGTGGCGGCGCAGAAGGCCCTGTCCTGCGTCTACCGCACCGGCCAGGTGTTCGGCGTCGGTCATCTGATCGACGTCTTGCGGGGCAGCGACAACGAACGGATCCGCAAACTCGGCCATGACCGGCTGCCCACCTTCGGGATCGGCAGCGAATTCGACAAGGACGAGTGGCGGTCGGTGTTCCGCCAATTGGTGGCCGCCGGGCTGTTGCGGGTCGACGTCGAGGGCCATGGCGGCTTGGCCCTGACCGAGGGCTGTCGCCCGGTCCTGCGCGGTGAAACGCCGATCCGCTTGCGCCGCGACCAGGCCAAACGCAAGGCACCGGCCCGCACCGAGCGGCGGCGCGCCATCCTGGCCGAAGCCGGTGATGAGGCGCTGTTCGAAGCGTTGCGGGCCTTGCGGCGGGATCTGTCGCGTCAGCAGGGAGTCCCCCCCTATGTCATCTTCCACGACGCAACCCTGGTCGAAATGGCCCGCCATAAGCCCCGCAATAGCAGCCAGTTGGCGCGCCTGTCGGGGGTTGGCCAGGTCAAGCTGGAAAGCTATGGCACGGCCTTCCTCGAAATCATCGGCCGCTTCACCGAATAGGGAGAGGGCCGGCGCGGCGTCTCTGTCCTTTGCGCCCCTCGCTCCCTCCTTCGCGCCATGCCCGCCGTCGTTGAATCCGCCGGCTCTCCGGCGCATATGCGGCAGATCGGTTCCCTCCAGCCTACGAGGCGCAGGATGCTCTACTGGGCAGCCGTCTTCCTGGTCATCGCCCTGATCGCCGCCGTATTCGGCTTCGGCGGCGTGGCCACCACCGCGATCAGCATCGCGCAGATGCTGTTCTTCATCTTCATCGTCCTGTTCGTCATCGCCGTCGTGGTCGGCCTGTTCAGGGGCCGCACGCCCCGCATCTAAGGCGGTATGAACCACGTTCTTTTCTCGTCATCCCCGGACTTGATCCGGGGACCCACGTGGATGGCCGGGCCAAGCCCGCCGTGACGAATAATAAGATCGCTCAAAAACTAAAGTATAGATGCCAAATCTATTCCTATTAACTACTCCGAAAGATTAATGCTTCTTTCGGATAACTTAACATCTCATTAACCCGTCGGCGGTACCTCTGTCGTCGCAACTGCAGACACCCCTGCAACGACAAAAGAGGCAGCTTGTGACCGACGCAACCAATAACAACAGCAACCTGCGCTGGGCTCCGCCGGCGATGAACAATCCGACAGTCATCGACCTCAACACCACGGGCAACAAGACCTACTGGCAATTCTCGCCCAACCAGGACGTGATCTTCCTGGGGGCCAACAAGGTCGATACCAATACTCGGCTGCAAACCGACGGCGGCCATAACATCATGGTGCTGGGGGGCGACTTCCAGCCTACCGGCCACGCGGTCGGCACCCTCTATTTCGGCAATCTGACCGGCGAGGCCTGGGTCGACGGGGTCCATATCAACAACGTCAATGCCGGCCAGCGCGACGGCATCGATATCAACGGCGCCCCCGGCAGCCACCCCAATCTGGTGGTGCAGAACTCGATCATCGAGAATATCAGCGGCGCCCAAAGCGGCGTGCATGGCGACATGGTGCAGACCCAGGGCCCGACCGGCGACCTGGATTTCTACAACGTGACCGGCACCACCAACTATCAGGGGCTGTTCATCGCGCCACAGCACGACACCGGCTCGGCCACCCTGGAAAACGTCAACCTGCGCTACACCGGACCGACCGACGCCGGCAGCAATTCCAGCTATCTGCTATGGACCCTCGATGACAGCACCGAGAAGCCCTATCCGATCTCGTTCAACAACGTCTATGTCGAACCCCGCGCCGGCACCGCCGCCGAAGAAAGCACCGTGTGGCCGAAGCATTCCTTGTCGGATATCGGCAACACCGTCCAGGGCAATCAGATCTCGTGGCCCAGCCTGCCCTATTCCGGACATGTGACGGTCGGGGCGCCGCCCGGCGGCGACTTCGTCAACCCGGCCAATATCGGCACCAATTTCCCGGCCGCCGCCCACAGCCTGGCCGATTTGACCAGCCATGTCCTGCCGAGCGACGCCGCCGCGACCGATGCGGCGACCACCCAGGCCGCCTGGCACAGCGGCGGCTGAGCAAAGACCCTTCAAGCCCGCTGCAGCACCGCGGCGAAGAAACCGTCGGTGCCGTGGCGGGCCGGGGTCAGACGCAGATAGGGGCCGTCGACCGGACAAGGCCCGGGAAGGGTTTCCGCCCAGACCTCGGCCAGCGGCAACAGCCGGAACGAGGCATTGTCGGCCAGCAGGCGCTCCACCTGCGCCTCGTCCTCTTCGACCAGGAACGAACAGGTGGCGTAGATCAGGCGACCGCCCGGCCGCACCAGCCGCGCCGCAGCGTCCAGGATGCGCCGCTGCACCGCCGCCAACTCGTCCAGGCCCTGCGGAGTCAGACGCCACTTGGCGTCCGGATTGCGCCGCCAGGTGCCGGCTCCCGAGCAAGGGGCATCGACCAGCACACGGTCGAAACTGCCGGCGTGGCGCTTGACCCATTTGTCGTGCTCGCCTTCCAGCAAGCGACGCGTCACGTTGTGTACGCCGGCACGGCGCAGGCGGAGCGTCGCCCGCTCGGCCCGGCGCGCGTTCACGTCGCAGGCGACCAGCCGGCCCTTGTTGGCCATCGCCGCGGCCAGGGCCAAGGTCTTGCCGCCGGCCCCGGCGCAGAAATCCATCACCGCTTGGCCGGGCCGCGCGTCGGTCAGCAAGGCGACCAATTGCGATCCCTCGTCCTGGACTTCGACCAGCCCATTGCGAAAGGCCGCCTGGACCGACAATTGAGCCCGAGCCGGCAACCGCAAGCCGATCGGCGAATAGGGGGTCGGCTCGACGGCCAGGCCGTCGGCGGTTAGAACGGCAGCCGCCTGCTCGCGATCGCCCTTCAGCAGGTTGACCCGCAGGTCGACCGGCGCCTCGTCGCGCAACACACCCATTTCGGCCGCGAGATCGCCGCCGAACACCGCCACCAGTTTCGGTTCGAGCCACTCGGGATATTCGCCGCGCACCCAAGCCGGCATTTCATGGTGGAACAGGTCGTGCCCCTTGAGGGTCTGCAGGAAAGCCCATTCGTCCGGCCCGAGGCCGCCTGGGCCACGGCCCTCGCCGGAAAATTCGGCGGCGATCTCGTCGGGCTTCAGACGCTCGTTGAGGGCCAGATCGGCGAGAACCCGGCTGCGCGGCGCCAGTGGTTGGTTGAGCTTGGCCAGCCACCAGTCGAGCCGGGCCCGGCGGCGCAGGCAGCCCCAGACGCGATCGGATATTGCCTTGCGGTCTTTCGAGCCGATATAACGCCGCGCCCGCAAATAGGCGCCGGCGATCACGTCGGCCGGGCGTTTGTCGCGATCGATTTCATCCAGCAATTCGATTGCCGCGGCGAGGCGCCCTGCGGGAGTCACCTCGGCTCAGCTCTCATTGCGGTAGTTCGGTGCCTCGCGGGTGATGGCGACGTCATGGACGTGGCTTTCGCGCAGCCCGGCATTGGTCACCCGACGGAAGGTCGCCTTGGTCTGCAACTCGGCGATGGTGCCGTTGCCGGTATAACCCATGCCGGCCCGCAATCCGCCCACCAACTGGTGGATCACCGTGCCCACCGGCCCCTTGTAGTCGACCCGCCCCTCGACGCCTTCCGGCACCAGCTTGAGATTGTCGTTCACCTCTTCCTGGAAGTAGCGGTCGGCCGAGCCGCGGGCCATTGCCCCGATCGACCCCATGCCGCGATAGGACTTGTAAGAACGGCCCTGATAGAGGAACACCTCGCCGGGACTTTCTTCGGTGCCGGCGAACAGCGATCCCAGCATGACGCAGGAGGCGCCGGCGGCGATCGCCTTGACGATGTCGCCCGAGAATTTGATTCCGCCATCGGCGATGATCGGCGTGTCGGTCTGGCGCGCCACTTCGGCCACTTCCATGATGGCGGAAAGCTGGGGCACGCCGACCCCGGCGACGATCCGCGTCGTGCAGATGGTGCCGGGACCGATCCCCACCTTGACGGCGTCGGCGCCGGCGTCGATCAGGGCCCGGGCGGCATCGGGCGTGGCGATGTTGCCGGCGATGACCTGGGCATGGTTGGACAGCTTCTTGATCCTGGCGACCGCCTCGATGACGCCGCGCGAATGACCATGGGCGGTATCCACCACCACCACGTCGACTCCGGCGTCGAGCAGGGCCTCGGCCCGCGCCAGACCATCCGACCCGACCCCGGTGGCGGCGCCGACCCGCAGGCGGCCTCTCTCGTCCTTGCAGGCCTTCGGATAGGCCTGCGCCTTTTCCATGTCCTTGACGGTGATCAGTCCGATGCAGCGGAAAGTCTCATCGACCACCAGAAGCTTTTCAATGCGGTGCTGATGCAACAGGCGCTTGGCTTCCTCGGGCGGCACCCCCTCGCGGACGGTGACCAGATGCTCCTTGGTCATCAACTCGGCGACCCGTTGCATCGGGTTGGTGGCGAACCGCACGTCGCGATTGGTCAGGATGCCGGCCAGACGGCCCGAGCCCCGTTCCACCACCGGCACGCCGGAGATCTTGTTTTCGGCCATCAGGGCCAGCGCGTCGGCCAGGGACTGTTCGGGATGAATGGTCAATGGATTGACCACCATTCCCGATTCGTAGCGCTTGACCCGGCGAACTTCCTCGGCCTGGGCGGCGATATCCATGTTCTTGTGGATGATGCCGATGCCGCCGGCCTGGGCCAGAGCGATCGCCAGACGGTTTTCGGTGACCGTGTCCATGGCCGCCGAAACCAGCGGAATACCCAGCTCGATGCTGCGCGTGAGACGCGTCGTGGTATCGGCCTGGTTGGGAAGGACGCTGGATTCGGCAGGCACCAGAAGCACGTCGTCGAACGTCAGGGCTTCCTTGATCTGCATGCCGCCTCCGGGGTTCTCGAGGATGGCGCGACATCATACACATTATGCCCGCCCTCACAAGCCTTCCCTCCCCCACCGATCCGCCGGGGCTGCCACCCGCCCGGCGTGGCGAGACAAGCTCACTTCAAGCGGCTATACTGACGGCCAAGGAACGAATCTGGAGGGGCGATGAAACTCGAAATTCTCCGCTGCCAACCCAATCGTTCGGTGGTCGACCCGCCCCCCATCCTGTTCGTCCACGGTTCCTACTGCGCCGCCTGGATCTGGGCGGAAAAGTTCATGCCCTATTTCGCCGAGCAGGGCTTCAGCTGCGCGGCGGTCTCGTTGCGTGGCCACGGTGGTAGCGAGGGACTGCTGAGTTGGGCATCGTTGGCCGATTACGTCGATGACGTGACGAGCGCCGTCGCACAGATGGACAGCCCACCGATCCTGGTCGGCCATTCCATGGGCGGTCTGGTGGTGCAACATTACCTGGCCGAACATCGGACCAAGGCCGCAGTGCTGCTGTCGGCGGTGCCACCCAGCGGTCTCGGTTCCTCCGTCATGCATCTGTCGATGTTCGCCCCCGACGTGCTGTGGCAACTCGGCCTTCTGCAGAGTCTCGGCCCCGACGCGGTGGCGCCCGAGGTCATTCATCGCGCCTTCTTTACGACCAAGACGCCGGTCGAAGAGGTCCGCCAATTGATGCGCAAGATGCAGGGCGAGTCGCACCGCATCGGCGCCGAGCTGATGGCGCCGGCCCAACCGCAGCCGCCTTCCGGCGCTTCACGCCTGCCGGTCCTGGTGATCGGCGGCGACGCCGACGTGTTCCTGCCGACCTCGGCTTTCCGCGAAACCGCCACCTTCTTCCAGGCCGATCTGGAAATCCTGCACGGCGCCCCGCATGGCATCATGCTGGATGACGCATGGTGGCAGCCCACCGCCGACGCCATCATCGCCTGGCTGGGAAAGCAGGAGTTGTGGGAGCAGAAAGTCACCACGGAGACACGGAGAGCACGAAGCTAAGGGAATAGAGCTTCGCTCAAGGTCTTCCCTCGGTGCCTCCGTGGTTCCTCGAGCCCCCACGAGTCGCCTCGAACAGGGCCCACAGGACCGCGCTGAACAGCAGGAAGGCGCCCGCTTGATGGGCCACCGCCAAGGACAGGGGCACCACCAGCAACAAGGTGGAGATGCCCAGCGCCACTTGCAGGGTCGCCGCCACCGGCACCAGGCGGACCGCCAACCCGGCTCGGGCGGACAACGCCAGACGGCGCGACCACAGCCACAATCCGACCGCGGACGCCCAGACCAGTCCCGCCAGCAAACGGTGATCGAATTGCACCAGGGCGAGATTCTCGAAGACGTTGCGCCAGGCCGGAGACAGATCGAGGGCTTCGTTCGGCAGCCAGGCGCCATCCATCAGCGGGAAACTGTTGTAGATCAGCCCGGCATGCAACCCGGCCACCAGCGCACCGGCGGGAATGGTCAAGCCGACCAATCCGAGCAAACCCAGCAGGGGCGGCTTGAGACGCTGGGCATCATGACGGGCCCCACCGGGACCGGCCAGATAGACCAGGGACGACCACAACAGGGCGGCGTAGATCAGCAGCGCCGCCATCAGATGGGCGGCCAGCCGGTAATGGCTGACCTCGGGCCGGTCGGCCAGCCCGCTCTTGACCATGAACCAGCCGAGCACGCCCTGCAGCCCCCCGAGAACGAACAGCACAACCAGGCGCGGCGCCTCGGCGCGGCCGATCCGGCGGCGCAGGACAAAGACCACGAACGGCAGAAGGAAGGCCAGTCCGATCAGTCTTCCCCACAGGCGGTGAATATATTCGAGCCAGAAAATCTGCTGAAAGCCGGTCAGGGTCATGTCCGCATTGACCAATTGGTATTGGGGCGAGGCCTGGTACTTGGCGAACATCCCCTGCCAGGCAGTCTCGGACAGGGGCGGCAAAACCGACAAGGGTTGCCACTCGACCATCGACAGACCGGAGCCGGTCAGACGGGTCAGCCCCCCCAGCACAACCATGACCAAGACCATCAGGGCCAATGCCAGCAGCCACAGGCCGACCGCCTGCCGGTCGCCTGCTGTGGGCGCCGCCGCGGGGTGCCGGCTCGCACGCAATTGCATAGCTTGTTTCTCCCATCTGCCCTGGAAATATTCCAAAATGATGCCTATACATAACAACCCAGTGCGGGCTGCGGAAGGCCGCCCCTTCCCACCGAAGGGTACTGTAAAATTTGCGGAGAGTTGAATGGGTGTGGCTGTTACCGAGCCGACGCTGGGCTTTTCCCTGAGCTTTTCGGACCTCTATGATCACGACGGTCTGGGAAAAGTCGATGAGCAGTTTCTCGCTCATCTGGCCGAGTTCGAGCTCGAGCTGCATGACCGCCTGATCGCCGCCCGAGCCAATCCGCCGGCCGACGCGGCGGTGGAAGCCGAGCTGCTGATCGCTTTGGCGCCCCATCTCGACGATTTCGTCGCCCGGCTGTTCGGCATCGGCCATGATATCAGCGCCCTGGCCGCCAAACAGGATGCGCTGGCCCCGCTCCATGCCTGCAAGCGCCTGTTCGTCCAACGCCGTGCCATGAAGGCGTTGAAGCCGGAAGAGGCCGAGGTGGTGGACGGCGAGGCGCTTGCCGCCGAACTGGCCATCTTGTTCGGCGGCGCCTGGGACGAGCTGGAATTCGCCCGGCAGGTGATGCGCTGGCTGGATGACGAAGCCGCCCACGCCAAGTCCCTCGATGTCGCCACCCGCTACGCCGCCTGGGCCCTCTTGTCCAAGCCCGGCCGGCAGCGCCACAAGGCCGGCCGCCTGTTCAAGGCGCCCGCCAAGCACGATCCCTTGGCGCGGGTCGCCCATGACACCGCCCTGGTCGACGGCGTCGGTCAGTTCCAGAGCCCGCCCGACCATCTGCGGCAACGCTCCGGCTTCGGCCTGACCGATAGCGGCACCGATCTGTTGGGCGCCCTGGACGAGGTCAACTACTGCATCTTGTGCCATCACCAGGGCAAGGACAGTTGTTCGAAGGGAATGAAGGACAAAAAGAGCGGCGATTTTGCCAAGACTGCGCTCGGCGTCGTCCAGACCGGCTGCCCACTCGAGGAACGCATCTCGGAGATGCATGAGATCAAGGGCAAGGCATTGGCGATCGCGGCGCTGGCGACGGCGGTGGTCGACAATGCGATGGTCGCCGGCACCGGCCACCGTATCTGCAATGACTGCATGACGGCCTGCATCTACAGCAACGGCAACAAGGACCCGGTGGATATTCCCCAGGCGGAGACGCGCATCCTCAAGGATGTGCTGGAGTTGCCCTGGGGCTTCGAGATCTACAGCCTATTGACCCGCTGGAACCCGCTCAATCTGCGCCGGCCTTTGCCCAGGCCGGCCAGCGGCCGCACCGTGCTGGTGGTGGGCTTGGGGCCGGCCGGCTACACCCTGGCCCATCACCTGATGAACGACGGCCATGCCGTGGTGGCGGTGGACGGCCTGAAGATCGAACCCTTGCCGGAAAACCTGTCCGGGGTGACGGCCAAAGGGGCGCGGGTTGCCTTCCGGCCGATCCGCGACATCGCCGAGCTTTACGAAGGCCTGGGCCAGCGGGTGATGGCCGGATTCGGCGGGGTGGCCGAGTACGGCATTACCGTCCGCTGGGACAAGAATTATCTCAAGATCATCCGCTTGCTGTTGGAACGGCGGAGCGAGTTCCTGATGGTCGGCGGCGTTCGCATGGGCGGCACCTTGACCCTCGACGACGCATTCCGCATGGGATTCGACCATGTCGCCCTGTGCATGGGCGCCGGCCGCCCCACCGTCATTGCGATGCCCAACAATCTGGCGCGTGGCGTGCGTCAGGCCTCCGACTTCCTGATGGGCCTGCAGCTGACCGGGGCGGCACGCACCGACACCCTGGCCAATCTGCAGCTGCGTCTGCCGGTGGTGGTGATCGGTGGCGGCCTGACCGCCATCGATGCCTGCACCGAGGCGCTGGCTTATTACCCGGTCCAGGTGGAGAAGTTCCTGCACCGTTACGAGACGCTGGTCGCCGAGCGCGGCGAAGATGCCGTGCGCGCCGTCTACACGGAAGAAGAGGCGTCCATCGCCGACGAATTCCTGAGCCACGCCCGGGCCATTCGGGCCGAACGCCAAGCCGCCGCCACCCAAGGCCGCGAGCCCGATATCGGGGCGCTGCTGCGGTCGTGGGGCGGCGCCACCATCGCCTATCGCCGCCGCTTGGTGGACAGCCCTGCCTATCGCAATCACGAAGAGGTGAGCAAGGCGCTGGAGGAGGGCATCCGCTTCGCCGAACGCCTGTCGCCGGTAGCCGTCGAGGTGGACCGCTACGGCCACGCCCAGGGCCTGCGGGTGAAGACCGCCGAGCAGGGCGAGGTGGTGCTGCCGGCGCGGGCGATCATCGTTGCCGCCGGCACCGTGCCGAACACCGTTCTGGCCCGCGAGGACGGCGGCATCCTGCTGGATGGCAAATATTTCCAGGCGGTCGACGAGGAAGGCCGGGCGGTTAGCCCGCAGCTCATCACCAAACCCGACCACCCCCAGGTTCTGATGAGCTTCGACGGCGAGGGGACGAGCGGCCGGCCGATGGCGGTGTCGTTCTTCGGCGACCTGCATCCCTCCTATGCCGGCAACGTCGTCTCGGCCATGGCCAGCGCCAAGCAAGGCTATCCGGTGATCAGCCGCGTGCTGGCCCGGGCGACGACCCCGGGGGGCATGCCGAAGGCGCTGTTCAAGGCCTTCAACGACAGCTTCCGGGCCGAAGTCCACAGGGTGGAGCGGCTGGCTCCGACCATCGTCGAGGTGGTGGTGCGGGCCCCCGCCGCGGCCCGGGCCTTCCGGCCCGGGCAGTTCTATCGGCTGCAGAATTTCGAGACCCTGGCCCGCAAGGCCGACGAAACCACATTGGCCATGGAGGGATTGGCGCTGACCGGCGCCTGGGTCGACAAGGCGGCCGGCCTGGTCTCGGTGATCGTCCTCGAGATGGGCGGCTCATCCGACCTCTGCGCCAGTCTGCAAGCCGGCGAGCCGGTGGTGCTGATGGGGCCGACCGGCACGCCGACCGAGACGCCGGCCGGCGAAACCGTGCTGCTGGCCGGTGGCGGTCTGGGCAATGCGGTCCTGTTCTCGATCGGCCAGGCCTTTCGCCGGGCCGGCTCCAAGGTGCTGTATTTTGCCGGCTATCGGACGCCCCAGGACCGCTTCAAGGTCGAGGAGATCGAAGCGGCGGCCGACGCGGTGGTGTGGTGCGTCGATCAAGGCGAAGGATTCCGGCCTGATCGACCGCAGGACAAGAGCTTCGTCGGGAACATTGTTCAGGCTATGCTGGCTTATGCCGAGGGCCGGCTGGGCGAAACCACGCTCCGCCTGGCCGAGGTCGACCGCATCGTCGCCATCGGCTCCAACCGCATGATGGAAGCGGTGGCGCGGGCCCGCGGCGAGCAGTTGGCGCCGCATTTGAAGAGCTGCCATGCGGCGATCGGTTCGATCAATTCGCCGATGCAATGCATGATGAAGGAGATCTGCGCCCAATGCCTGCAGCGACACCGCGATCCGGTCACCGGGGAAGAGGTGACCGTGTTCACCTGCGCCAACCAGGACCAGCCACTCGACCAGATCGATTTCGCCGGGCTGCATGACCGGCTCGGCCAAAACACCGTTCAAGAAAAGCTGAGCCGCCAATGGATCGACCACAGCCTGCGTCAGCTTGGCCTGCGGCGGTGACGCCGCAACGCCGGGTCATTCTACCGGATCAGGCAGGCCTCGCCCTTGGCCTGCAGGCCGGGGCACAGTTCGCTCAGCAGCTTGGCCGGGCCGACCGCGAACAGGCGGAAATAGCGGCCGCGCCCGGCGATGTCGACCGCGACCACCTCGGGAGACAGTGCCGGCCGCCCGAGTACGGCCCAGGCGCGCATCGCCGCATCGCTGCTGCGATAGGCGGCCAGTTGCAGCCTGGCCATGGGCGCGGCGGGTGCACCGGGGGGAGCCGGGTCGGCGACCGGCGTCGCAACCGGACCGGCACCGGGCCGATCGTCGACGATCGGCGGCGCAACCCCGGTCCGCTCGGCTTCGAGGATTTCCTCCAGACGGAACAGGGCGGGATCGCTGCCTTGCTCGGCCGCGCGCTGCAGCAGCGCTTTGGCCGTCGCCACCTGTTGCGGCACGCCACGCCCGGCCAAATAGAGCTCCGCCAGATTGAGAGCGGCGTTGACCACGCCATGGTCGAACGCCTGCTGGTAATATTCGGCGGCCCGCCCATAATCGCGCTCGGTTCCCAGGCCACGGCGGTAGAGATGCCCCAGGCTGCGCGCCGCATCCCAGTCGCCGGCCGCCAGGGCGTTTTGCCAGGACTGCCGGGCGGTGGCGAAATCGCCCCGTTCATAGGCCGCGACGGCGGCCTCGAACGCTGTCTGGGCGGCCACCGGCCCGCTCCAGGCGGCCCACAGCAGCAGGGCCAGAAACCGACCTGTTCGCCCCTTCATCATACCGCCCTCCCGGATCGATGGCCGGGCCCTCATCTATGAGGAATAATTTCCTGTAGCCTGAAGGTCCATCCTCGGCCACGGTAATAGCATCGGGGGTTATGTTCGTGAATGAAAGTTTGAGCAAGGTCGACGGGCTTAAGGCGGAGCGTGACCGCTACGTGTCGCTCGCCTTCTGTTGGGCCGATCTGCTGTTCGAAATCGATCGCAGTTTCAACATCGTCTTCGTCAGCGGCGCCACCCAGGCCTTCTTCGGCCGATCCCCCGAATCGCTGATCGGCTCTTCCTTCCGCGACCTGATTGCCCCGGCCGACATCCCGATGGTCGGCCAAGCCTTGAAAAAAATTCTCAAGACCGGGCGCATCCACGAAGAGGTCCTGCGTGTGGTCGGTCCCGATGCCGCCATCCTTTGGGTGTCGATGTCGGCCTACTGCCTGGATGCGGCCAATGGAAACCTGTTCATCGGCCTCAAGAAGAGCAGCCAAGCGGCCAAGATGGCGTCGCTCAGCTACCCGCGCGACGACAAGAGCGGCCTGTTCGACAGCGGCAGCTTCGCCGAACTGGCGGCCGATCGCCTGAAGAAGATTCAGGCCGCCGGGGAGTCGGCCGAAGTCACCCTGGTGTCGATCCCCGAGATGAAGGAACTGCACGAGCGGCTCGATGCCCAGTCGAGCGACGCCCTGCAGCGCTCGGTGGGCGAATTCCTCAAAGCCAATTCGATGGGTGGCGACTCGGCCGCCCAGGTCGCCGAAGGCCGCTATTCGATCATGCATGCGGCCGGCACCAGGATCTCCGATGTGGTCGGCCAGATCGAGCAGCTGACCCGCAAGGCCGACCCCTCCGGGCAGGGATTGCGCGTCGAATCGGCGACCATGACCATGGACGCCGGCGCCGACATCAGCGAGGAGGACTTGACCAAGGGCCTGCTGTACACGTTGAACAAGTTCCGGGTCGCCGACGGCGAGGGGGTCAGCCTGGCCGACCTGACCACCAATATGACGTCACTGGTCGGCGAGGCGGTCTCTGAAGTCAACAATTTCAAGCATGTGGTGTCGTCGCAGGAGTTCTATGTCGCCCTGCAGCCGATCGTTCATATCAATACCGGCGATATCCATCATTACGAGGCGCTGGTTCGCTTCGATGCCAAGCCCGGCGAGTCACCGTTCAAGACCATCACCTTCGCCGAGGAAACCGGACTGATCCACGAATTCGACCTGGCCATGGCCAAGAAGGTCATCGAGTGGCTGACCAAATTCCCGCGCAATAACGACAAATACCGGGTCGCCGTCAATGTCTCGGGCTTTTCCATCGGCAAGCCGGTCTACGTCGATGCCCTGATGAAGCTGCTCAAGGCCAATGATTGGACCCAGGGCAAGCTGATGTTCGAAATCACCGAGAGCTCGCGGATGAGCGACCTCGATGCGGCCAACAATTTCATCCACACCTTGCGCAAGCAAGGCTACCACGTCTGCCTCGACGATTTCGGGGCCGGCGCGGCCTCGTTCCAGTATCTGTCGGTGCTCGACGTCGACGTGGTCAAACTCGACGGCTCGGCGGTCAAGAACGCGCAGAAGGCCACCAAGGGGCGCGCCTTCCTGTCGGCCCTGACCGAGCTGTGCCGGCGGATGAACGTTGAGACCATCGCCGAAATGGTCGACACCCCGGACACCCTCGAATTCTGCCGCGACTGCGGTTGCAACTACGTGCAGGGCTACCTGTTCGGCAAACCCTCCCGCGAGATCAAAGATTTCAATCCGCTGCCGCAGATCACCCTGTTCAAGAAGGGCAATACGGTCAAATTGTAGGCCGCCTCAGGCCGCGTCGGCCACCCGGCCCAGGCCGAACAGCCGCTTCATCTTTTTGACCTTGGCGGAAAAGCGGTGACGGCTCAGTTCGCGCCGACGAGCCTCCCCGTCGATCGCGTAGTTCATCATGATGTAGCGCCGCGCCCCGGTGAACGACTTATGGCCGTGCCACGCCTTGTCGGTGCATTGGAAGGCGAACAACAGGCCGCCCTCGGGCGGCACTTCCGCGGCGTAGTTCTCGATGTCGTCACCCGAGCGGAGGACGCGCAGCCGGCCACCGTCCGATTGCCAGTCCTCATTCAGATAAAGCAGCAGGGTCACCAGCTTGAAGCTGGAATCGCGATGGATCCTGCCGTCGCGCGGCCGCGCGCAGGCCCGCACCGTGACCATGGTCGGCCTCCCGGTCAGGTCGACCCCGAATTTCTGTTCCACGGCATGCCGCAAGTCTTCCCCCTGCATGAGCTCGAGGAGCCGCGCAAAGCCAGGGCCGTAGCTCAGTTCCTCGGGGGGAAACAGCCCCACCATGTCGATCTTGGGGAAATCCCTGGCGGCTTCGGCCAGCGACGCCGGGGACAGGAACCCGGGCACAACCGCGTAAGGATAGGGATCGTCGGCCCGCGGGGCGGAACGAAGAGCGGCAAGGTTGAGATCCATCCAGGCAAACCCTCGGCGTTAGTTTGGCCGTGGTATCATAAACAAGCCGCCAACCGCCGTGCAAGTCGCGGTCGCGGCGGTGGGTTGCCTCGCTGGGCCGGCCTCGCCAGCAGACTGAACCAGCCCAGTCTTCATCCCCGCGAAAGCGGGGATGAAGAGACTGATTCCGTGCGCCCATGCTGGGCGCTCCAAAAAAAAGGCCCACCGCCTTTCGGACGGTGGGCCTGGTCTTGGCGTCGGAAGCTTATTCGCTGGCGTAGAAATTGGCCAGCGCGTCGAGATCGGCCGCCGGAACGGCGTCCATCTTCGGCGTCATCTTCTTCGGCATCGGCCGCTTGCCGTCCTTGAAATCCTTCAATTCGGCGGCCAGATAGGCCTTCCACTGGCCAGCCAGGATGCCGGCATCGTCACCGGCCACGCTGCCGCCTTCGGTGTGGCACTTATCGCATTGCTTCTCGTGGATCTCTTTACCCTTGGCCACCAGGGCGGCATCGGTCTGCTGCTTGGCGCGAACGAATTTCTTCCCGCCGAAATTGGTGGCGAGAGCAGTGATGTCGGCGTCGCTCAGGTCCTTGGCGACCGTACACATGTCGCTCTTCTGACCCTTCTTGTCGCCCGCGGCGTAAGTCGCCTCGGGGCAAGGCCGTTCCTTGCCCTTATAGGCCTTCATGGCCGAAGTAAGGTATTCGGCCGACATGCCGGCGATGGTCGGCACCTTCGCATCGGTGCTTACGCCGTCGGTGCCGTGACAATTGGCGCAAGATGCCGCATCGGCGGCGTTCGCGCTCGTAACCAGCGAAAGACCGAGCAGCGCGGCCGACGCCAAAAAGGCAACTGCAAAAAGCTTTTTCGTCATGATGCCTCCCTATGCACCGCCCCCCTGTGGCAGCCCCCAAAACACTATGGAGAACCCCGGGATCGGTACAAATGGATGGATGTTTCGCGAATGGACCGGGAGCGATCTTAACCGTGCCCCCAGATGCTGCATACCTTAGATTTTTTGTGGGCATTCAACAAGGCCTGGTTCGTTTTTATGCCAACAGACCTCACGGAGGACATAGATCGGGCAGGGCATTTCAATCATACGGCGACATTAAGACAGTATTATTTCACCTAGCCCGACCAATTTCCTGGCGGATCTTGCTGTTTTTGTCATATTATGCGAAACATTGTGGGGATTAGCCCTGTTTTGCCCCTCACCGCGGAGTTGGCAAACCAGGATTGCTTATGAGTATAATACCAGGTATGTCATCTTCCGGTTAAGCCGTGTGTTGTTGCCGAAATCTCGGTGGGCGCAGGGCCGGGCGCCAGGCGCGGTCTCCACCAAGAGAGCATGCAAAGCAGTGGGGCCCCCAAAGATTGTCGCGCCGTAGAAACGCCAATACGCCGGACTGCAACTCGCCGATCCGCTTGCCGCTATCGGAGCGGCCGTGAAGACTGCGGCCTGGGGAAAGATAGGACGGCGGAATGCATCTCCCTATCGAGCTCGATCGGAACCGCGACGAACCGCTGCAAAATCAGCTTTACGAGCAGCTTCGCGGGCTGATCATCGCCCGCCGGCTGAAGCCCAACTCGCGGCTGATCGCCACGCGCTTCCTGGCCGAACAGCTCGGTATCTCCCGCACCACCGTTCTCTTGGCCTATGAACGGCTGATCTCCGAGGGCTACCTGGAGACGCGACCGGCCGTCGGCACCTATGTCTGCAGCGTCCTGCCCGATCTCGTTCCGGCGCCGGCAGTGGTCTCCAGCGGGGTCGAATTCCTGCCGCAGATGGAACTGCGGCCGCCGGTATTCCGCGGTGGCAGCCCGCAGACCAGCCAGCAAGAACGCCCACTGATCGATTTCTGGAACGGGCCGGACTTCCGGATCTTCCCATTGAAGACCTGGCAGCGCATGACCCAGCATGTCCTCGAATCGGTCGGCAAGAATCTCAGCCACCTGCCACCCTCGGCCGGTATCGACCCGTTGAAGGCGGCGATCGGCGAATGGCTGGCGGCGCATCGCGGCATCGTCGTCGATCCCGAGCAGGTGATCATCGTTGCGGGGCGCCAGCAGGCCTACAACATCGTGGCCAGGCTGTTCCTGCGGAGCGGCGACCGTGTGGTGGTGGAATGGCCGGGCCATGACGGGGCGACCTTCCTGTTCGACAGCTTCGGGGCCGAGCAGTGCCTGGTCCCGGTGGACGAACATGGCATCCAGGTCGACCTGTTGCCGGCCGGCCCGGTGTCGCTGGCCTATGTGACCCCCTCGCACCAAACCCCCATCGGCGGGACCCTGCCGCTCGAGCGCCGCGAGCGCCTGATCCAATGGGCGCGCGGCGCCGGGGCCTACCTTATCGAAGACGACTGCAACGGTGATTTCCGTTACCGGGGGATGGGGCCGCCATCCCTGAAGAGCCTCGATCCCTATGGGCTGGTGTTGTTCACCGGAACCTTCTCGAAGAGCCTGGGCGCCGGCCTGCGCCTCGGTTATCTGGTGGTGCCGCATGAGTTGGTCGGTCCGGCCGTCTCGGTCAAGGCCTTGCTCGATAACGCGAATCCATGGCTGGAACAGATGGTGCTGGCCGAGTTCATCGCCTCGGGCGAGTTCGATCGCCATCTGCGACGCGTCCGCAAGATCTATATGGAACGCCGCGACTGCCTGATGGCGTCGCTGCAGCAGCATTTTGGCGAAGTCCAACTTGGCGGCACCGATGCCGGAACGCATCTGACCTGGTTCCTGCCCTCCACCCTGCCGGCCGCCTCGGTCATTCAGGAGTTGGCTCTGATGCGCGGCATCGGCGTCTACACCGTCAATACCGAGGGGCAGACGGAGACTGCGGCGTGTCCCTACGCCAAGAATGCGCTGATTCTCGGCTATTCGTCGCTCGACGAGTGGCAGATCCGCGATGGCGTGGCCGGATTGGCCGCGACGTTGCGCGATTATCGCCGCCGGGCTGCGGGGTAAGGGCTGTCCTGCCCTCTTTAGACTTTTTTTGTCCGACCAAGGAGTTTCGAATGCGTCTTCCGATTATCGCCGTCCTCCTCACCGCCCTTCCGATGGCGACCGCCATGGCGCAGGCGCCTGCAGCGCCGAGCGGCCAGATGCCGCCCGGGCACCCGCCGATGGATCAGATGCAGACGGCTCCGAAGGCCGAGATGAACCATTCGGGAACGGTGGAAGAGACGCTGGCGGCCAGCCCCTACATCTACATCCACGTCAAGGCGGCGGACGGCGAGCAATGGCTGGCGGCGCCGGCGGTGGACCTCAAGAAAGGCGCGACCATCCGCTGGCCCGACGGCATGCCCATGAAGAACTTCTTCAGCAAGACCCTGCAGCGGAACTTCGACACGGTCTTCTTCGTCACCGCCGTCGAAGTGGTACCGGGCAAGTAAGCCTGGATTCTCTCGACATCTGGATTGAAACAACGCCGGCGCTTGCGCCGGCGTTGTCGTCTCTGCCGTCCAGTGGCCAAATAGAAAAGGGCGGCCCTGGAAGGGCCGCCCCGGTA
>CAIOJO010000004.1 GCA_903858635.1 uncultured Telmatospirillum sp.
CTCCGTGCCGGTGGAAAAGACTCTCGCCGCTTCGCGGCGACCACCGGCACGGAGGCCGGTGCCACTATTATTCCCTTACGTCTCTTCGGCGACCATCTCGATGGCGCCGCAGGGGCATTCGCTGGCGCATAGCCCGCAGCCCTTGCAGTAGTCGTAATTGATCTCGAAGCGTTGGCCGAAGCCCAGCTTCTTGATGGCGTTGTCGGGACAGACGCCATAGCAGTTGTCGCATTCGAAGCAGTTGCCGCAGGACAGGCAGCGCCTTGCCTCATAGAGCGCGTTCTGCTCGTCGAGGCTGCCCAGCACCTCCTCGAAGGTCGATTGCCGGCGGATGATGTCGAGGACCGGCCGCACGGTCTTCGGGGCGTCGCTGTAGTACCAGGTGTTCAGCTTGTCGAAGCCCGCCGGCGCGTGCTTGTGCAGGGACGGCTCGCCCCCCCGGAACCACGCGTCGATATTGCGCGCCGCCTTCTTGCCATGGCCGACGCCCACCGTCACCGTCCGCTCCGACGGCACCATGTCGCCACCGGCGAATATTCCGGGGTAGCCGGTCATCATATTGGGGCCGACCTTGACCACGCCATCGACGATCTCCAGGCCCGGCACCTTGTCGAGCAGCGACAGGTCGACGTCCTGGCCGAGCGCCAGCACCACCGAATCCGCCTCCATGGTCTCGAATTCGCCGGTCGGCTGCGGGAAGCCGGTAGCGTCGAGCACCATCTTCTCGACGGTGATCTTTCCTTCATTGGCCTGGGTGATGGTGGACAGCCATTTGATCAGCACCCCTTCCTGCATCGCCTCTTCCACCTCGAAGTCGTGGGCGGGCATCCGCTCACGGTTGCGGCGGTAGACGATGACGGACTCGGTGGCGCCCAGGCGCTTGGCCGTGCGGGCCACGTCGAGGGCGGTGTTGCCGCCGCCGTAGACGACGACGTGGCGACCCAACAGGGGCTTGTCCTCGCCTTCCATGCTGCGCAGGACCGAGACGGCGTCGAGGATCTTCGCCGCCGAGCCGGCCGGGATATAGGCGCGCTTGGCGATATGGGCCCCCACCGCCAGGAAGCAGGCGTCGAACTTTCCGGCCAGCATGCTTTCCTGAATATTGCCGACCTTGGTGCCGAGGCGGAGCTCGATGCCCAGATCGAGGATCCGCTTGACCTCGGCGTCGAGGACGTCGCGCGGCAGGCGGTATTTGGGAATGCCGAAGCGCATCATGCCGCCGGCCGCCGGGCCGGCTTCGTAGATGCTGACCTGATGGCCCAGCATGGCCAGATGATAGGCCGCCGAAAGCCCGGAAGGACCGGCCCCGACCACCAGCACCCGTTTGCCCGACGCCGTCGCCGGTTTGTCGAAGGCCCAGCCGCGGCGCAGCGCCTCGTCGCCGAGGAAGCGTTCGACCGAGTTGATGCCGACGCCCTCGTCAAGCTCCTTGCGGTTGCAGGATTCCTCGCACGGATGGTAGCAGACCCGGCCCATGACGGCCGGCAAGGGGTTGTTCTTGACCAGCTCGCGCCAGGCGGCTTCGTATTCTCCCGCCTCGGCATGGTAGAGCCAGCCCTGGATGTTCTCGCCGGCCGGACAGGCATGGTTGCAGGGCGGCAGCCGGTCGACATAGACCGGCCGCATGGTCCGCCACGAACCGGTATGGTTGGCCAGCGAGGTACCGGGCGCGAGGGTGATGGCGAAGGGTTTCTGCATCATAGCTCGGTCTCCTCGGCGCGCAGCAGATTGAACCGCCGGATGTTCTCGTCGGCCATCGCCTGGAGGCGGGCGACGCGGCCATCCACCGGTTTGCCGTCGTGGTAGAGATGGGCGAATCGCCTCTGCGCCAACAGATAGTCGTCGATCGGCAGCCGGTGACGGATCGGCGTCGAGGCGGTGACCACCCCGTGTTCGGCTTCGAACAGCGGGAAGAACCCGCTTTCCACCGCCAGCCGGCCGACCCGCACGGTATCGTGGGACGGCATTCCCCAGCCCAGGGGACAGGGCACCAGCACATGGATGTAACGCGCCCCGTGGATGCTCATGGCGCGGGTGACCTTGGCCTCGAGGTCGCGCAGATCGGCGACCCCGGCGGTGGCCACATAGGGAATGTTGTGGGCCATGGCGATCAGCGGCAGGTTCTTGCCGGTGCCGAAGACGTTGCCCGGCTCGGCGCCGACCGCCTGGGTGGTGGCCGTGCGGGCCGCCGGCGGGGTGGCGCTGGAGCGCTGAATGCCGGTATTCATATAGGCTTGATTGTCGTAGCAGATGTAGAGCACGTCGTCGTTGCGCTCGAACATCCCGGACAGGCAGCCGAAACCGATATCGGTGGTGCCGCCGTCGCCGCCCTGGCAGACGACGCGGATCTCCGGCTTGCCCTTGCGCCGCATGGCGGCGGCAACGCCGGTGGCGACCGCGGCGGCATTGCCGAACAGGGAATGCAACCAGGGTATTTGCCACGAGGTTTCCGGATAGGGCGTGGTGAACACTTCAAGGCAACCGGTGGCGGCAGAGCCGCACCCCTTCCTGCCAGGTCGAGTGCCCCCAGCCGATCTTGGTGGGGAATTCGTCGTCGGTATAGGTGCTGTCGTAGATCACCAGATCGGCTCCGGCGATCAGCCCCAGCACGTTCTGGTCGGGATGCCCGGGCACATGCTCGGTGTCGGTCACATAGCAGATGCTCTTGCCCCCCAGTTCGAGCCGATAGCCGGTGGCCCCGTTGGGATGGTTCAGCGGCGCCGTGCGCACCACCAGTCCGGGCGCCAGGTCGGTCAGCACGTCGCCGCAGCAGAAGTCTTCGTAAGACATCTCGGCCCGCAGGGCGCCCAGCGGCACCGGGAAGGTCGGCTGCGCCATCTGGCTGGCCAGCACCGAATAGATGCCGCCGTTGCTCAGGTGGCCGGCCAGCACCCGGAAGCGCCAGCCCGGCATGAAGAAGGGGGCAAAGAACGGAAAGCCGTTGATATGGTCCCAATGGGTATGGGTGAACAGCAGGACCCCGGAGCGCAGCGGCCGGCGCACATAGTCCTGGCCAAGGGTGCGGATGCCGGTACCGGCGTCGAGGATGATGCTCAGATCGTCGTGCAGGATCTCGATGCAGCTGGTATTGCCGCCGTAGACCACGTGTTGCGGCGACGGGCAAGCGATGCTGCCGCGAACACCCCAGAAATGCACCAAGACGGTCATCGCTTCGCTCCCCGAAGAGGGCGAGGTCCCAGGTCCCGCCGCTCCGCCCCGTTCCTGCACGGGATTTCTGTCTCGATTAGACTCTATATATTTCGGCGCGACTTGGAACCATCGTCAATCGACCGCGAGCTCCACCGGCGTGCCCACCCCTGCCCCCAGCACGGCATCGGCGCGCCCGCAATTGACCGCGAGCTCGGCCAATCCATTGGCATTTTCGTACCAGAAGGCGCCGCCCCGGGGCAGCTCCGAGAAGGTGCGGGCGCGGCCCAGGCGGCGCCCGTCCACGGTGAGCACCGCGGCGGCCGGCAGGACCGACGCGCGCAGCCCGGTGATCAGATTGCCGTAGTGGTCGACATAGGCCACCGCCGCCAGATCGTCCGGCCAGTCGTCGAACCGCCGCAGCGGTGCCCGGCCAAGTCCCAGTTCGGCGGGCGACGCGCCGGCCGCCAGGCGGCCGGCGATCGGCGCGAACACATCGCGGCCGTGGAAGCTTGCCGACACGCCCGCGGACGGGGGCGCGATGACGAATTGCTCGGTGGCGCCACCACGCCGCAGCATGAGTTCGAACAAACCGTTGTCGGGTCCGACCAGCCAACGGCCGTCGACTCGCGCGGCAACGGCGCGACGCTCGCCGCCCACCCCCGGATCGACCACGCCGAGAAATACGCAACCGGGGGGAAACGCCCCGGCATAGGCCGCCAGCAGATAGGCGGATTCGCGCGGCCGTTGGGCCGGAGCATCGGCGAACAGGTCGATCACCGGCACCATGGGCGCATGCTGCCACAGCACCGCCTTGACCTGCCCGAGATAGGGCCCCTCGACACCGAAATCGGTGAACAACACGATCACCTGACGTTCTCCGCCGGGCCCAAGGCGGCCAGGGTCGCGGCGATGCTGCCGTCGAATGCCGCGAGCGGCGACGGCGAAGCGGCGCCGCCGGATGTGGCCCAGGCTTCGACCGCGGCGGCGGCGGCGGCGATGCCGACGAATCCGAGATTGGCCGCCGCCCCCCTTACCGAATGCGCGATGGCGCCGAGGGAGGTCCGGTCTTCCTCGGCCTCTGCCGCCACCATCGCCGCCCGCTGCTGCGGCAGGCCGGCCAGGAACAGCCGGCACAGGTCGTGGAACGTGGTGCCGCCCAGCTGTTCGACCAGCGCCTCCTGCGCCTGGCGATCGACCGGGTCGACGGCGTCGGCCGGGACTTTGGGCAGCGGCGGCTGTTGCGGCGCCGGCGCAGGCCGTCGGCGCCCCTCCAGACGCTGCTCCCAGCGCGCCAGCAGCAAAGCCAGTCGGCGCCGGTCGATCGGCTTGGCGATATAATCGTCCATCCCCGCGGCCAGAAAGGACTCGCGGTCGCCGACCATGGCGTTCGCCGTCATCGCCACGATCGGAACCTGGCTGCGCGCCCCGGGCAGGGCGCGGATCGCCGCCGTCGCCTCGAGCCCATCCATGCCCGGCATCTGAATGTCCATGAAGATCACATCGTAGTCGCCGGTCTCGACCAGAAGCACCGCCTGGCGCCCATCGTCGGCCACATCGGCGCGCAGCCCGAGGCTGGCCAACAGGCCGACCGCCACCTGCTGGTTGATCGGGTGGTCCTCGACCACCAGCACGCGGAGCGGCAGCGGCGCAGGAACCGCCGCTGCGACATGGTCGTCGCGGCGCACCGCGCCGCCGGTCAGGGTCGCCAGGACGTCCTGCAAGGCGCTCGGCCGCACCGGCCTGGTCAGCAAGGCGTCGACTCGGACAGTGCCGAGTTCGGCGGCAACCGCCGCTTCGCTGGCCGACGAGACGAGGATCAAACGGGTGCCATCGAGGGCGGGATTGCGCCGCAGGCTGGCGGCAACATCGGGGCCGCTCATCACCGGCATGGCGTGGTCCAACAGGATGATGTCGTAGGCTTTGCCGGCGGCCACCGACCGCCGCGCCATGGCCAGCGCCGAGACGCCGTCGGCCGCGGTGTCGACGGTGGCGCCCCAGCCGCTCAGTTGCCGGCTCAGGATCTCGCGCGTGGCCAGACCGTCGTCGACCACCAGGACGGCCAGCCCGCTGGCAGGTGTTGCCGCGGTTGCGGTTGCGGTGGCGGCGGTCCCGCTCCGCGCCACCGGCACCTCGAACCAGAACCGGCTGCCCGTCCCCTCCTGGCTGTCGAAGCCGATCGTGCCGCCCATCGCTTCGACCAGGCGTTTCGAGATGGCCAATCCCAGGCCGGTCCCACCGTAGCGCCGGGCGGTCGACGAATCGGCCTGGGAAAACCAGGAGAACAACTTCGACTTGGCCGTTTCCGCAATGCCGATGCCGGTGTCTTCGACGGTGAAGCGCAAACGGGGCAGCAAGCTGTCAGCCGAGACCAGGCCGACGCTGACGGTGACCGCCCCGCGCGCGGTGAATTTGATGGCGTTTCCGGCAAGATTGAGCAGCACTTGGCGCAGGCGGCCGGCATCGCCGAGGAACCAGCCGCGCGTCTCGGGCGCCACCAGGATCGAGAAGTCGAAATCCTTGCTCCTCAGGCGCGGCGCCAGCAGGTCGACCACCCCCTCGACCACGGGGGTGACCTCGAACGCCGTTTCTTCGAGCTCGAGATTGCCGGCTTCGATCTTCGAGAAGTCCAGGATGTCGTTGATCACCGTCAGCAGCGACTCGGCCGAGACCCGGATGGTGTCGGCGAAATGCCGCTGGTCGGCCGCCAGCGCGGTATCGAGCAGGAGCCCGGTCATCCCGATGATCCCGTTCATCGGCGTGCGGACCTCGTGGCTGACCGTCGACAGGAACTGCGACTTTGCCAGGTTGGCCGCTTCCGCCTGGTCCCTGGCCAGCTCCAGGGCGCTGGCGTAGCTGGCTTCCTGGCGCGCCATCGCCTCGGCCCGTTCCTTGGCCTCGCCCAGCTTGGCCTCGCGCCGCAGGGCGATGTCGAGGACCGAGGCGAAGGTCAGCGAGCTGCGGTACATGGCCAGCCAGAACGCCAGGGTCATCGCCGCCATGGCAACCACCCACTTGTCCAGCGGCAGGAAGAACACGCTGCTGACGAAAGGCAGGATCAACGGCGTGCAGAAGGCCCAATAGGCGGCAAGCACGGCGGACAGCAGGGGCACCGCTCCCGCCGCCATTCCGGCCATGGCCAAGGCGGTGTAGAAGATGCCGACTTCCGAACTGCCGAGCAGCATGAACAGGGCGCCGATGCCCCACACGCTGCCGGACAGCAGGCTGGCGCCGATGAACCAGACGAGCCATTGACGGTCGCTGCGCCAGGCCCGGTGCCGGCGATAGCCGTAGCGCAACACCAGGCGGCAGAGCGCGGCGGCAACCGCCGCCAGCCACCAAACAACCATGGGGTTCGGGCTGTCGGTGATGTGCAGCCAGGCGAGCAGGCTCGCATTGACCACGGTTACCAGTT
The DNA here is from genome assembly GCA_903858635.1 of uncultured Telmatospirillum sp. Lineage (GTDB taxonomy): Bacteria > Pseudomonadota > Alphaproteobacteria > Rhodospirillales > Magnetospirillaceae > DUZF01. The sequence continues at coordinate 6,563 of CAIOJO010000004.1, forward strand.
GGCTGACCGCGACATTGGCGAACAGAAGGTCAAGCTTCTGGGCCAGGATCTCCCCTTCGAGAGATGCCTCGCTCATGGGGGCACGGTGATCGCTTCGGGTTAACGGCTTGACGCGAAGTTGGGGGAATCCCAAAACGATCGGAATGTGATTCATAGGAGGCTTCGTTGACGAGCGAGGCCGCCTATGTCGCCAGCACCCATTTCGAGGAACGTTCTGGACC
>CAIOJO010000005.1 GCA_903858635.1 uncultured Telmatospirillum sp.
ACCAGCCGGAGTACCCGGATTTCAAGTGGCTGCTGCTGCACTCGGACCTGCTGGCCGGGCGGACCGCCACCGTCCGCTGCAAGATCGCGGCCCTGGCCACCGAGATGAGCGATACCCCCGAATCCACCCGCCTGCTGCTGCGCGGCTCGGTGGATTTCCTCGAGGGCCATAACGAGGATGCGCTCGGCCATTTCCGTCAGGCGCTCAAGCTTTACAAGAAGGAAGTCGGCAAGCGGAAGATTTTCTTCAATGGCTCCAACGGCCTGTTCTTCCTGCTGGCGCTGATCCGCGCCAACGACCCGGCGCTTTACGCCGAAGTTCAGAGCAATCTCGATGCCGTCGGCCATGAGGGCAATCTGTTCTCTCCCGGTTTTTTGGCGGTTCAGGCGCTGTTGTGGCTGTTGCAGGGGCTGGAGCCGAAAGCCCGCGAGCAGTTGGCGGAGCTGCGCTGTGGCGGCGTTCGCGAGCCGCTTTCGGCCGCTCTCCTCGCCCTGGTCGAGTTCCTCACCGACTCCACCCTGGCGGTGGCCGCGATGAAGGACACCATGGCCCGCTTCGAGGCGCTGAAGGAGGTGCTGCCGCTGGTCGCCCGCATCCATGCCGAAGTGCTGGAGAAGGTTTCCCACCAGCCCGCCGCTTACGACACCTTCCTCCGCACCCCGCCAGATGGCGGCGCGGTAATCGAGTTCACCGGCCTCGTGCAGTTGCGCCAGCCCTGGGAGCGCACCCTCGACAGCCTCGCCGCCTTCCTCAAGACCGGCAGCGCCCGCCCGGCGGCATCCCCCGCCGCCGCCAAGTCCAAGCGGCTGGTATGGTTCGTCGATCCCGAGCGCAAGCTGGTCGACGTCGCGGAACAGACGACCAAGGGCCGCGACGGCTGGACACCCGGTCGCGCCGTCGCCATGAAGCGGCTGCACGAGCAGGACCCCCGCCTCGATTATCTCAGCGACCACGACCGCCGGGCGCTCCGCACCATCCGCAAGGACGTTCACGGCTGGTACGATGAGGAACGATCACACATGGTAATGCCCTCCTCATTTTCGTGAGTTGTCCGTGAAGTCGAGCGACGGCAATTCCTTGGCCCGGAAGCGCTCGAACAAGCTTATGGTTTCCGGAGTGTCTGGAAAGAGGTAGAGTTTTCGGACTGGATCAAAGAGCACTGATATGGACCCGCTGTAAATATACTTATAGATACAACTGGGGCTGACCTTGAGGTGCTGGGCGATCTTTGCGACGGTGATCCAGCCGGACTTGGCGCGGGTGTAGGGATTTCGTTCGGTTCTGCGCAGGATTCGCTGGTTCTGGCGAAAGACCTTCACCGTGCTTGGGATGACATGGTCCTGTTGCGATGGCGACCGGAAACCTTCGCTGGTCAGGATGGCCGCGATCTCCTGGTCGGTCAGGTCGGTGTCGGCGCGGGCGAGTTCGGCGACCCGGCGGGCCATGGCTTCGGGATCGGAGAGGCCGCGCAGGGCCACGGCGCTGGTGTCGATGTGCAGCGTCGTGTCCTCGCCGCCCTGCCAGATGATTCTCGCCACGGTCAGCTCGGGCGACATCCGGTCGAGAACGACTTTATCGATCAGGCAGCGCAGCAGAGCCTTCTTCTGGGCGTTTTTCAGGCGGGCATCTTGCCACAAGTCGGGAAGACGGCGGGCGACCAGGGCGAAATTCCGGCGCAGGGCCACAATCTTCTGATCATCGGCCGCAAGCGGCGCGGCGCGGACGGCCAGCGCCTGTTCGGCCTCCCGCAACGCGCGCAGGGCGACTTCCCAGCGACGCTCCAACTCGCCGGCGACCAATCGGTTGTCGGGATCGACGCCGTTATATTGCCGTTCGGCCAGGGTTACCTGATAGCGCAGGCGCTCGACCTGCTGGGTCGCGGCCCGGCGCAACGCGTCTTCGGCCTGGCGAGCCGCCGACTGCGCCTGCTCCCACGCCTCCAACTCGGCCGGCGCCACGGCGGCGAAAAACGCCTCGGTTACCGCCGCATCGACCGGGTCGGTCAGAACCGTCTGGCAGCGCGGCATCCCCGGCATGCGCTTAAGGTTTGAGCAAAAATACTGGGTCCGCTGGTGATAGACGACAAACATTTTTCGGCCACACTTGCCACACCAAGCGATGCCGTGCAGCAGAGCACTGCCGTCGCGCGGAATGCCGCGGTTCGGCTTCTCGGAATAACGGGCATGATTGTCGGTGAGAATGGCCTCGATCTTTTCGAATGTCTCCCAGGTGATGTAAGCCGGATAGATGTCCTTGATCATGATCTTCCACTCTGCGCGTGGTACCGCTTCGATCGCCGGCCGCCCGCTCGCCGTCAGGCGCCGCGACACCCGGTGCCGGCCATAGACGAAAGCGCCGGCATAAGCCGGATTCTTCAGCACCTGAAGCACCGCCGCCTCGGTCGGCGCTTTCCACAAGATTCCGGTGCAATCCGCGCGGCGCGGCAACGTCAGGCCCTCGGCACAGAACAGGCGGACCACCTTGCCAACCGAGCGCCGCTCCAGAAACGCGCTGAACACCAACCGGAGCCGCGCCTGCGCCTCGCTGTCGGCGGTCAGGATCACACGGCCGATCGGATCGCGGGTCAGACCGACCGGCAAGCTCATCGCCAATTCGCCCCGTTTGGCCTTGTTGAGCAACCCGGCCTGCAGGCGACTGCGAATCGTATACAACTCCATCTCCGAAATGGTGCCCTTGAGACCCAGCAGCAGGCGGCCATTCGGCGTTCCCGGATCATAAATACCATCGCGATCGGCGATCAGGCAACCCGTGTAGCCGCAAAGATCGAGTAAAGGATACCAATCCGTACAGTTGCGGGACAGACGCGTGACCTCGATCGACAGAATTAACCCAATCTCACCAAGTGTAACCTGTCCGACCAGATCCCGGAAGCCGGCTCGGGCGTCGGTGCTGGCGCCGCTGCGCCCCAGATCACGATCGATCACCGCGATGTCGCCATCCTGCCAGCCCAGCGCCAGCGCCCGGTCGCGGAGAGCGTATTGCAAGCGCAGGCTTTCCTGATTGGTCAGCACTTGGTTTGGCGTTGACTGACGGATATAGATCACCGCTTTCCGCTTGAGGTGAGACGAAGTGACAAGCTCCGAAGTCATGGCCGATCTCCTCCAAAACCGCCGCCAGACGGAGGACGACACCCGTCCGGGTTCCGGAACAAAGACTGTGCCAAAGGTCGCCAGGCTCGATCGCCATCGCGCCCCCTTCGAGACGAAAGAACAGAATCATTGTGTTGCATATGGATTCGCCTTCATCGACAAACAACGGGCACCGATCAATTATTTTATTATCCGTCTTCGGATGATGAAGGCTAACAGGAGTTATCGAACTCCTGTAGACAAGTCAGCAGGTTCTCCACGGCTTCCAGGGTGATCTTGGTCGATGGCTCCGACGTCGCCGGCCCGAGGTTGGTCGAGACAAGCGGAATCCTCAAGACCAGATCACCCGGCCCCTCCACGAAAACATGCCCCACCGCCGTCGGCCGCCGACTGACCGAGACTACCCGCCAAGTCTTGCCAAACAGCGGATGCCGCCGATCCGTCACCTCGACCGTCGCATTCTCGCCGGTCTCGTCAGCCAACGGGCAGGAAGTCCACGGGGCATCAAGATATGAACTCGAAGGAAGCTCTTCTTTCTGGCATGGTGGTCTATTGTTCAGCCGGCTTTCAGATCATGAAGGCCAAGGCCGACGACGATGCCAGGGCCGAAGTGCTTGGTCTGGTCGCGACGGCTGCCGCGCTTGATGCCTCGGTGCAGGTCCAGACCGATGGCGTGATCGAACTCGCCGATTGGACCGGGGTGATCGGCACCACCTCGCTCACCGCCGGGGCCGACTACTTTGTCGATACCACCGCCGGGCAACTCACCGCCACCGTGCCAAGCTCCGGCAACCTCGTCTGCATCGGTCGGGCGATTGCGCCGCAGAAGCTGGAAATCAGCATCCAGCGCCCGATCAAATTAAGCTGAGCCAGGTGGAGCGGCCGGTCTCGGAAACGGGACCGGCCGACTTCCGTATCGGACATCAAGAATGCGCATCTCGCTTTCCCTCGGCGGTAATGCCGCCGCCAGCCTGCGTCAGGAAGGCGAAGCGATGATCGCGGCGGCGGCAGGCGGTGTCGCCGATGCCACCGCCTCCCTCGAACAGACTCTGCGTCGGCAGGTGGTCGCGGCCGGGCTCGGCCAGCCGCTGGCCAATACTTGGCGCAGTCAACTCTATCCACCCACCGCCACCAAAGCTGCCGGCTCGGTCTGGACAACCGCTCCCTTGATCATCCAAGGGTTTGATGAGGGGCCGACGATCATCGCCCGCAACGGGTCTCGCTGGTTGGCGATCCCCACCGCCAATGTGCCGCCTCGCTCCTGGGGCTCGAAGGCGCCCGGTGGCCACCCGCGCCGGCTGATGACGCCCGTGGAGGTCGAAGCCGCTTTCAACCGCGATCTCAGCATGGTCCAGCCACCGGGCCGTTCGGTCGCCTACCTGATCATGGACCAACTGGTCGCCGCTCGTTCCGGACGCGGTTTCCAGCAGGCCACTTCGCGCCGCCTCGCGCAAGGCCGTAGCGCCCAGCCGGTCCTGATGTTCGTGCTGGTGCCCCAGGTCACGCTGGCGAAACGCCTGGACATCGTCGGAGCGGTCGCTGCCGTCGAGGCCGACTTTCCTGCCCTGATCGAAGCCCATTACCGGGAGACCATCTGATGCCCAGTCGTCGTGAAGCCGTGTTGCAGGCGCTGCTTGCGACGCTCACCACCGTGCCCGGCGCCACCGTCGAACGCGAGACCGCGATCCCAGAGCGAGTACCCCAGGGCGGGCTTATAATTCAACGCGATGGCGACCCCGGCACGCCCGAAGTGATCCTGTCGCCGTTGACCTACCTCTACGACCATCCCGCCCGGTTGGAGGTGTTCGTCCAGGCCGGGCAGCCGGCGGCCCGCGCCATCGCCCTCGACGGCCTGCTCCGCGCCATCGGCACCGCGCTCGCCACCGACCGATCCCTCGGCGGCACCTGCGACTGGATGGCCTGGGGCGCGCCCGTCGCCGAGGAACTGCCGGTGGCCGGCGGAGCCCCGATCCGCGCCGCCACCGTGATCGTCACCCTCAGTTACAGCACCAGCGACCCGTTGGGCTGATTTCCCATTCCCTATTTGGAGGTATTGCGATGAGTCGTGCAATCGGCGCGAATGCCCAGCTATTGGCCAAGGTCGAGGCCACCTACGGCACCGCCCCCGGTGGTCCCTACGCCCGGCTGCCCTTCATCAGTTGCGATCTCGGCTCCGAGCAGCCGCTGGAAGCCAATGACGTGCTCGGCCTGGGGCGCGATCCGCCCGAGCCTTCGCGCGGCGTGGTCACCGACCAGGGCAA
>CAIOJO010000006.1 GCA_903858635.1 uncultured Telmatospirillum sp.
CTATCCTTTCGCCTCCGGTTGCTCTCCACGCCGCTTTGGGCGACGCAGTTACCTTCGTCTACACAGGGTGTGACCGCCTGTGGCAGGGACTTGCACCCTGCTGACAAGGCGTCCTCACGGACGCACTGGCACCGGCCTCCGTGCCGGTGTTCCGGCGGAGCCGGAAGCCCAGCATTCCCGCCGCGCCGCGGCGGAGGCCGGCAGGGAGTGGCGGCCCCACTGAAAGCACCACGATTTCTCAGGCGTCGAAGTCCAGCCCCATTTCATTGTAGCGCTGGCGGCTGTCGAGCCAATTCTCCCGCACTTTCACATGCAGGAACAGGTGGACCCGGCGTTCGAGGATTTCTTCCAGCTCGACCCGTGCCTTCTCGCCGATCGACTTGATCTGCTTGCCGCCTTTCCCCAGGACGATGGCCTTCTGGCTGTCGCGCAGGACGAAAATCGTCTGGTCGATGCGAACGCTGCCGTCCTCCTTCTCCTGCCACTGATCGGTCTCCACCGTGGCGGCATAGGGCAGCTCCTGGTGCAGTTGCCGGAACACCTGCTCGCGGGTGATCTCGGCGGCCAAGAGCCGCATCGGCATGTCGGACACCTGATCCTCGGGGAAGTGCCAGGGCCCCTCCGCCATCTGGGCGGCGAAATGGGCCAGCAGATCGGCCGTGCCGTCACCTCTTTCGGCGCTGATCATGAACACTCGGTCGAAGATGCCGGCGGCGTCGAATTCGGCGGCCAGGCCAAGCAGGCGTTCGCGTTTCACCAGATCGATCTTGTTGAGCACCAGGATGGCGCGCTTGTTCTGTTCCTTCAGTTGCAGGACGATGGCCCGGCTGTCCTCGTCCATCCCGCGCGCCGCGTCGACCACCAGGGCCACCACATCGGCATCGCCGGCGCCGCTCCAGGCGGCATGGACCATGGCCCGCTCGAGCCGCCGCTTGGGCTGAAAGATGCCCGGCGTATCGATGAACACCACCTGCGCCTCGCCGGCGATGGCGATGCCCAGCACCCGGCTGCGCGTGGTCTGCACCTTGGGCGAGACGATCGACACCTTGGTTCCCACCAGCCGATTGACCAGCGTCGACTTTCCGGCATTGGGAGCGCCGAGCACCGCAACGAAGCCGCAGCGGGTTTGGGGTTCGTTCATTTCTGGAGCTGCTCCAACATGGCGGTGGCGGCGGCCTGTTCGGCCGCTCGCTTCGAGGTGCCGCAACCGGTCACCGACAGAAACCCTTCGACCGTCACCGCCACCAGGAAACTGGGGTCGTGCGGCGGTCCTTCAATACCCCGGGTCTCGTAAAGGGGCAGCGGCTTGCCGCGGCCCTGGGCCCATTCCTGCAAAGCGGTCTTGGCGTCCTTCGGCGGCGTCGCCGACTCGGCCATCAGGGTTGCCCAATGACCGCGGATGATGCGGGCGGCGGGGTCCAGCCCGCCATCGGCATAGACGGCCCCCAGCAACGCCTCGCAGGCATCGGACAGCATGGTCGGATTGTTGCGCCCGCCCGCCTCCTCCTCGCCCTTCGACAGCAACAGCAGCTTGTCGAGCCCCAGGATCAGGGCGACACGGGCCAGCGCCTCGCGCCGCACCAGGGCTGCATGGCGCCGGGCCAGGGCGCCTTCGTTCTCGTCGGGAAAACGATGGAACAGCATCTCGGCAACCACCAGCCCGAGCACCCGATCACCCAGGAACTCCAGCCGTTCGTACACGGTGCGCCGCCGGCCGCTGCCGGTCGCCACCGGACCGCGCGGTCCCCGGCCAAGGCTGGCGCTCGGATGGGTCAGCGCTTCGTCGAGCAACTCCGGTTGTTTGAAGCGATAATCCAGTGCCCGAATCAGGCCACCCAGCCGCTCCTCGTTGGTCATCCCTTGTCAGCGCTCAAAATCGTCCTACTCGATCATCGTGAAGAAGCGATCCCAGCGAATTGCCCATGGCCATTTCCACGGTTCCCACAGCGCCGCCGATCCGTCGGTCGAGAAGAAGATGATTTCGGCCCGGCCCACCAGGTTTTCCACCGGTACATAGCCGACCACGTTGAGGAAACGACTGTCCTGCGAATTGTCGCGGTTGTCGCCCATCATGAAATAGTGGTCTTCGGGCACCACGTATTCCGGCGTGTTGTCGGCCGGTCCCTCGCTGCCCGGATATTCGATGATCCGATGTTGCCGGCCGTTGGGCAGGGTCTCGATATACTGCGTATAGAGCTGGGTACCGCCCCGCGCGTCGTGCTCGACGTAGTCGCCGATCGACTTGCGTTCCACCGGCTTGCCGTTGATGTAGACGACGCGGTGCGTAACCTGGATATGGTCGCCGGGCAAGCCCATGACCCGCTTGATATAATCGGTCCGGTTATCGGATGGCACCTTGAACACCAGCACGTCGCCCCGTTGCGGCGGCCGGAACAAGATGCGCCCGTCGAACAGGTGCAGGCTGAGCGGCAGGGAATGCCGGCTGTAGCCGTAGGAATATTTCGAAACGAACAGATAATCGCCGACCAACAAGGTCGGCACCATCGATTTCGAGGGAATGTTGAACGGTTCGAAGGCAACCGTCCGCACCACCAGAGCGATGAGGACAGCATAGACGACCGTTTTGATTGTTTCGGCGAGACCGCCAGATTTTTTTCTTGAGATGCCCATGGATCGCGGACGCATTTCGGGGGGCCCCGTGTTCCCGCCAGGCCGGGGCGGTGGTGAAGGCACGCCGATCAAGCCCCACCTCGCCGCCCCTGTCAAGTGCGGCCGCTTGGGCCGGGCTACCGGACAGCGCGGCGGGCACGATCTAAACAGGCTGGTCCCGGCGTCGACCCGCGGCTAGCATACCTGTTGCGTTGCCGGTCATCGGGCAACCTCTCTTTAAGGAATCTGCCAGCGTGACCGAGTTGACCGGCGTCGCCCCGGCTGAACAGAGCTCTGGCAGCCTGTTCTTCCGCATCTTCCCGTCACTCATGCTGCCGATGTTTCTCGGCGTGGTGGACCAGACCATCATCGCCACCGCCTTGCCGGCCATCGCCGGCTCGCTGGGCGATGTCGAGCGGATTTCGTGGGTGGTCGTCTCCTATCTGATCACCAACACCATCGCCGCCCCGGTTTATGGCCGGTTGGGCGACGTGCTGGGGCGCAAGCGGATGATGCTGGTCGCCCTCGTCGTGATGATCGGGGCATCGCTGTTCTGCGCCGCGGCCACCAGCATCCTGATGCTGACCTTCGCCCGCGTGCTGCAAGGCCTGGGTGGCGGCGGTCTGATGACCATGTCGCAATCGCTGGTCGGCGAGGCGGTGCCGCCGCGGGAACGGGCCCGCTACCAGGGTTACCTGGCCGCGGTGGTGGTCTGTTCCAATTCGTTCGGGCCGATCGCCGGCGGCTATCTGACCGAGGCCTTCGGCTGGCGGTCCATCTTCCTCATCAACGTGCCGCTCGGCTTGGCCGCCATGGCCATGGTGCTGCGCCTGCCCAGCCGGCCGGCCAGCGGCGAGGCAGCCCGTTTCGATTTCACCGGACTCGCCTATTTCATCTTCTTCGTGGTACCGAGCCTGCTGGCGCTCGAGCAGCTCCATCGCTTCAACCTGGCGACGCTGCCCTATCTGGCCGGCTTCGCCCTGGTGTCGGTGGCGTCGCTGATCCTGCTATTGCGCAACGAAGCGCGCACCGAGCACCCACTGCTGCCGATCAAGCTGCTGCGCCAGCCGATCATCTGGCGCAGCGACGCCCTCGCGGCCTTCCATGGGGCGGCGCTGGTTTCCTTGATCACCTTCGTTCCCGTCTACCTGCGGGTGGTGCGCGGAACCTCCGCATCCGACACCGGGTACCTGCTGCTGCCGATCGCCGTCGGCATCTTCATCGGCTCGCTGTGCACCGGTCGCCTGGTCAGCAAGACCGGATACACCACCATCTTCCCGTCGATCGCCCTCATTCCGGTGGCGCTGCTGATGGCGTTCCTGGCCCTGCGCCTGGACCAACTGAGCCTGCCGCAGCTGGCGATCGTGTTCGGCCTCGAAGCGCTGTTCATGGGCAGCGTGATGGGCGTGGTTCAGGTCGTGGTACAGAACGCGGCCGGTCCCAGCATGCTGGGTGCGGCGGCCGGGTCGGTGCAGTTCGCCCGCGCCATCGGCGCCGCTTTCGGCACGGCTCTGGTGGCGACGCTGCTGTTCTCGGCTCTGGCGTCGACCGATCCGCAAGCCGCCGGCTATTTCGGCGAACTCATCGAGCATGGGCCGGCGGCCCTCGATGGCCTCGGCAATACCGCCCGGCAATCGGTCCAGGCTTCCTTGGCGGGCGCATTCCGTCTTACCTTTATGTTGATCGCGGCCTATGTGACGCTGGCGGCGGCCCTTGCCTGGTCCATTCCGGTCAAACGCCTGTCATAAGGGAGGAGTGGTAGAATGAAGAACATCCTGGTCCCCATCGAAGACCACCACGGCATCTCCTCGGTCCTGCACACCGGGCTGCTCGCCGCCATGAAGTTCCAGAGCCGCATCGAAGCCGTCCCGCTGGGCCCGGATTTCGACGCCCTGAGCGCGGTCAATTACGCGGTGCCGATGATCGTTGCCGACGAGAAGACGCGCGACGAGCTGTCACAGCAATTGCGCGGCGTCTTCGAGGCATTCGGCCGCTCGCAGGTTCCGCCCGCCGACAGCGGCGTCACTCTGGCCTGGAACGACGCGGATCTGCTGACCGACGGCAAGATCGGGACCTATGGCAGGCTGTTCGACCTGATCGTCGTCGGTCGCCCCGGTCCCACCGCCGGCGACCCGCGCAGTGCGACCCTGGAAGCGGCGTTGTTCGAAAGCGGCCGGCCGATCCTGATCGCCCCGCCGCGCGCCCCCGCCGTCATCGGCGACACCGTGGTCGTGTCGTGGAACGCCAGCACCGAGACGGCCCGCACCGTCGGCCTCGCCATGCCGTTCCTGAAGCAGGCCCGCAAGGTCATCGTGCTATCGGTGAGCAGCGCCATGTCGCCCGGTCCGGGGCCGGATCTGGTCGCCCGGATGTTGGAACGGCACGGCCTGGCGGTCGAATTCGAGATCGTCAACGACCCGGTCAAACCGGCCGGCCGCACCATCCTTGCCCGCGCCGCCGCGCTCGGGGCGGATCTCTTGGTCAAGGGTGGCTACACGCAGAGCCGGTTGCGCCAGATGATCTTCGGCGGTGCCACCAGCCAGATTCTGGCCGAAGCCGAGATCCCGGTGTTCATGGCGCATTAGAGCCGATTGCGTTCTTACGGAATCGGCGATTAAGCCCGAGCGGCGCCTGAGCCATTGAAAAGGCGGAGCCTTTTCACACTGAAGACTCGAGAGTCGATCGCGTGTGAACGCGAACGGCTCTAGCCTTACGCGGCTCTGAGTCCGATCGAACTGTTTTGCCGGACCGACTGGGAGGAGGCCGCCCTGGGCGCCCTCCTCGTTCTCCTTGGCCA
>CAIOJO010000007.1 GCA_903858635.1 uncultured Telmatospirillum sp.
ACCGGCCAGAGCAAGCCGCGCAATCAGCGGTTCAGCCCGCCGAAGGCAGGTGCCCGATGATCGCCATCATTGAAAACGGATCCGGCCCGGTTGTGGAACCCGCGCCCATCGAGAAGTTAAAACGGACCGTGTCGGCCTCGCGACTGAACTGCTGGCTGCAGTGCCGGTTGAAGTTCTACTTCCGCTACGTCCTGAAGCTCACCAAGCCGAAAACGTCGGCATTGCACTTCGGCAGCGTGGTGCATCTGGTGCTACAGCACTGGAACCTGACCCGGTGGCGCCGGCAGCCGTTTGAGATCGCGAAGCTCAAGCAGGTGTTCGACACCGGCTGGCTCGACCAGGGCGGGACGATTGACTGGGACGGCGAGGAGCCGGACCAGAAGATCTCGGCGTGGAACGTGTTGGAGAAATACTTCACCGACACGCCGATCAAGGCCGGTGAGCTGCCGGAAGCGGTCGAGGTGCCGGTGGAAGCAGATCTGTCCCAGCACGGCCTGCCGGTGCTCATCGGAGTATTGGATCTGGTCCGGGCCGGCGGGCGCATCGTGGACTTCAAGACGGCGGCCAAGACGCCGGACGCCGACATGGCGCTGCATCAGAACGGGGTTCAGCTCGACTGCTACTCGGTGCTGTATCGGGAGGCGACGGGCAAGCGGGAGACGGGACGGGAACTGCATCATCTGGTGAAGACCAAGGTGCCGAAGCTGGTGATCACGCCGGCGGAACCGATGCTGGAATATCAGCGCACCCGGCTGTTCCGGCTGATGGAAGACTACGTGGACGGCCTGGATCGCGGGGACTTTATCCCGGCACCCGGCTTTGGGTGCATGGGATGCGAGTTCGTCCATGAATGCCGGAAGTTCGACGGAGGTCGCCATGCGTAGGCGATGCGAATGCCGACTTACCGTGATCGGCACGAAACGTGACGTGCGCCGGTTCCAGAACAGCGCGTGGGAAAAATCCCTGCGCGCGCGTTATTACGATCCGTTGCAGTTATCGCCGTGCCGGTTCGTCGGCCAGTTCGAGACCGACGGGCACGACCTGAAACGGCTGCAACATCTTTCCCGGTCGCATCCGGGACTGGTGCTGTTGCTGGACTTCGAGTTGTTCCCGGGACGGGTCAAGGGACTGGCCAAAGCCAAGGCTGGCGAACTCGAACATTGCGAGATCGCCTACTGACCAAACCCATCACGGCCGGATGCTCGCAAACAAGAGTCTGCGAGTGTCCGGCCTTTTTCACATCCAGGTCGAAACGCCCAAGCGGGCGTCTGTGCGTGTCGCGCACACTGACGAGACCAAAACCTCCCAGCAATTAACAACAAACCAAAAAAGAAAAACACATGAAAAAGATCACAGTTGAATACGGCGTGGACAGCGTCACGAAACAGGTCGAGAGCGGGTTCACCTTCGGCGACCTGCAGGAGAGCGATGCGTTCAAGGCGGCGCTGGGCTACGGCGACAACACCAAGGCGTTGGTCAACGGCATCGAGCAGAACCGGGGCACGTTGATCCCGGACGGGGCGACCGTGCGCCTGGAGACGGCGGCCAACACCAAGGCCTAAACCACAAGGCGTAATCGCCATCATCCCAACGAAGCCCGCCCCTGTCCAAAGGGGGCGGGCTTTTTTATTTATGGAAAAAATTGAAATCATCATCCGCGACAACGGCACCTTGACCGAGCGCACCATCCGGGAACGCGACCTCAAGGCCGAGGGCGAGGTG
>CAIOJO010000008.1 GCA_903858635.1 uncultured Telmatospirillum sp.
GCCGGCCAGACGCTTCATGGTTTCACCCAGGCGAGCCAAGGGGGCGACGATGGCGTTCCGAGAAATCCACAGAGCGAAAGCCATGCCCAGGGCCAGACCCACAGCGATGCCGCCGAGGGTGATGGCGATGGTGCGATGGGTCCGGTCGGTCAGATCATCGGAGGATTTCTTCGCATGCGTGATGAAACTGTCAGTGGAACCGATCAGGGCCTTCGACGCCTCGCCGAAGGGCGGATCGCATTCGGCTTTCAGACGAGCCCCTGCTTCGACGATCTCCTGTGGTGTCGTAACCTCTCCTGCGTGCTTGATGGGCGCCGCGCAGGCGGTGAACGCCGTCTGGATCTTCGTGCTCACCGTGTCAACTTCATCGGTATATTCGGGAACTTTCTGGCGGATGGTCCCCAGGAGAGCCGACACGGCTCTTTGGCTCTCCGCGACTTCCGCCGTCAGCCGGGCATTGCCTTCGTCCGTGGTCTCAAGGTCCAAGGCATAGGCGTCGCGGCCATACCGCGTGAAGATGCGATTGGTTCGGGCCATGAGCGTGGCCGAGACGTCGATCCGGTCGATCACGTCACTGTAGGCGTCGTCGATCGCCTTCATTTCGTTGGCGGCGAAACCGCCTGCGCCGATCACTACGACGGCCATGACGCCAATCACCAAAAAGATTTTGGTGCTGATCTTGAGATCTTCCATCCGTATGACAGGCTCCTTGAGGCTTGTTCTCGTCGGCGCCCCAGCCCCCGCCTAACGCTCGACGCCAACCGTATGCCCTCCGGCCTGACGGAAACATGAATTCAAAGGCGAGATTCAGGTAACAGAGTGTAACCCAAAGATCGTGGGGTTGGTCTCCGAGGCGTTCCGCCAGTTTGGCAAAGCCTGCGTGGGCCTAAATGACCAACCGGCGGCGTGTTTCGGCGATCAATGTCTCCACCGAGGTGAAGGCGACGCCGTCCCGCGCCATCAGGCTGCGGACCATGGGGTCGGCCATGACCTCATCCAATGGTGGTTCAGAATTTCTGATAAAATCAGAGCGGAAGAGGGGCGGGCATTCTCCGGTCCGCCCAACGGCCTGCCTGATTTGCCGGATGGAAATAAATGCGCGCGAAAGCATGTATCCGGCGATCAAGCCCATGACGGAGGTTCCAAGCGGCACCTCCTCCATCGAGATCCAGTTGACGGCCTCCAGGGCGACACCCCGAAGCCTCTGTACTGTGTCGATCATCCAAGCCTCCCTGGAGCTATGATTACCTTGCCATGCCGGCATAGATGAACATGCAGAACAGGAGGTATCCGCCGGCCAAGCTCATCAAGGCTACGCCGAGGGGCGGTTCCAGCTTGATGCGGATCGCCGTCGCAATCGCGGCTCGTTTCATCTTGCGTAATCTATCGATCATCACTGCCACCGCTGAAGGCCAATCTGACCGTCTGATGGATAGGTCGGTTCGGTAACGCTGTAATGCCTGCTTTGGTAACACTGTGTAACGGCTCTAAATTGCACCGGAGGCTTGGCCGTCTGCCGTGCAAAATTATCGTTAATGCTAATATTGCTGCCACGCATAAATGATCTGGAATGGGTTGGTTTATTGGCTCATCTGTCAGTTACTCGTCAGTCCGTGCTGACATGGTGCACCTCAACTCAAATTCAGAGGCAAAACGACAATGGCAATTATCCCGTACCGTATTGCCGTCAACGTCGAATGGACCAGCGTCTGCAATGCGCGTTGTGCCATGTGCCCCCGTTCCATGATCGACGATCCACAGGTCATGGGCGAAGACACGTTTCGTCGGGTCCTGGATCGCCTGGATCCCGCCCAGGTGTTTCGCGGCATCATCGCCGGCTATGGCGAGCCGACCACACATCCTCGCTTTGAGCGCTTCATCGAGATGATGGCCGGCCATCCGGTCCGCTTCGACATGGCCACCAACGGCAGCGCCCTGTCGGAGGCGCGCCTCAAGGCTCTGGACGGAGTATTGGATAGCTTGATGATCTCGTTTTCCAGTACGGATCCCGATGTCTATCGGGCGGTCCATACCAACCTCGACCAGACACGGGTCATGGAAAACATTCTCGCCGCCCATAGAGTGCTGCGGCAGACCCGGCTGGTGATCAACCTCTCCCCGACCGAAGATTGCCTGCGCACCCTGGACGATACGGTGGCGTGGTTTCGCGGCAACGGCATAACCGAGCTGCATATGTCGCCCACCTATTACGACCGGGCCGGCGCCCAGGACACCACGGCCAAGCCGTCGGAGACCATACTGCGTCGTCGTATCCGCGAACTCGGCCTCAA
>CAIOJO010000009.1 GCA_903858635.1 uncultured Telmatospirillum sp.
GGCAGCAATTTCTCGGCCGGGGCCAATCTCGGCCTGGCCCTGTTCGCCGCCAATATCGCCGCCTGGCCGGAAATCGAGCGCATGGTGGCGGCCGGGCAGGAGACCTACCGCGCCCTCAAATACGCCCCCTTCCCGGTGGTCGGCGCGCCCTCCGGCCTGGCGCTGGGCGGCGGTTGCGAAATCCTGCTGCATTGCGACGCCGTGCAGGCCCATGCCGAGACCTACATGGGTCTGGTGGAATGCGGCGTCGGCCTGCTGCCGGCCTGGGGCGGCTGCAAGGAGATGCTGGCCCGCTGGTCGACCCTGGGCCGCCTGCCCAAGGGCCCGATGCCGCCGGTGGCCAAGGTGTTCGAGACCCTGTCCACCGCCACCGTGGCCAAATCGGCGGCCGAGGCCAAGGAGCTGCTGTTCCTGAAACCCGGCGATGGCGTCACCATGAACCGCTATCGCCTGCTGGCCGACGCCAAGGCCAAGGCCCTGGAGCTGGCCCGCGACTACCTGCCGCCGGCGCCGCCCGAATTCACCCTGCCGGGCGAATCGGCCCGCCTCGGCATGCAGATCGCCGCCGAGAGTTTCCACAAGCGCGGCCTGGCCACCAAGCACGATCTGGTGGTCGCCGCCGGTCTGGCCGAAGTGTTGTCGGGCAACGGCGCCGACGTCACCCGGCCGCTCGACGAGAGCGCCCTGCTGGACCTCGAACGCAGCCGCTTCATGCGGCTGATCCGCCATCCGGCCACCTTGGCGCGTATCGAAAGCGTCCTGGAAACCGGCAAGCCGCTGAGGAACTAAGACCATGGCCAGCTACAAAGCCCCGCTGCGCGACATGCGCTTCGTCCTCTACGAGCTGCACCAGGGCGAGACTCTCACCGGCCTGCCCGGTTTCGAGGAGATGGACCGCGATCTGATCGATCCGGTCCTGGAAGAGGCGGCGAAGATCTGCGAACAGGTGCTGGCGCCGCTGAACCGGCCGGGGGACGAGGCGGGATGCCGCTTCGACAACGGCGCGGTGCGGACGCCCAAGGGCTTCGCCGAGGCCTATGGCCTGTTCCGCGACGGCGGCTGGAGCGGCATCGCCTGCGATCCGGCGTTCGGTGGGCAGGGCCTGCCCAATTCGGTCAATACCCTGGTCGAGGAACTGATCTGTTCGGCCAACCTGTCCTTCGGCATGTATCCCGGCTTGAGCCACGGCGCCTATCGGGCCCTGCACGCCCATGGCTCCGAGGCCCTGAAGCAGCGCTTTTTGCCGAAGCTGGTGAACGGCAGCTGGAGCGGCACCATGTGCCTGACCGAACCGCAATGCGGCACCGATCTCGGCCTGGTGCGCAGCAAGGCGGTGCCGCAGCCCGATGGCAGCTACCGCCTGACCGGCACCAAGATCTTCATCTCGGCCGGCGAGCACGACCTGACCGAGAACATCATCCATCTGGTCCTCGCCCGACTGCCCGGCGCGCCCACCGGCATCAAGGGCATCAGTCTGTTCGTCGTGCCCAAATTCCTGCCGGGCGAAGATGGCCGGCCGGGCCAGCACAACGGCGTCGCCTGCGGGGCCATCGAGCACAAGATGGGCATCAAGGCCTCGTCGACCTGCGTGATCAATTTCGACGCGGCCACCGGTTGGCTGGTCGGCCAGCCGCATCGCGGCATGCGGGCCATGTTCACCATGATGAATACGGCGCGCCTCGCGGTGGGTGTGCAGGGCCTGGGCCTGGCCGAAGCGTCCTATCAGGGGGCGGTGGCCTATGCCCGCGAGCGTCTGCAGGGGCGGTCCCTGTCCGGCCCGAAACATCCCGAGCTGCCGGCCGATCCGATCATCGTCCATCCCGACGTGCGGCGCATGCTGCTCACCATGCGGGCTTCCATCGAAGGCTGCCGGGCCTTGGCCGGCTGGGTGGCCCGCGGGCTCGACCTGCAACAGCGCAGCCCCGACCCGGAAACCAGGCAGGAGGCCCTGGACCTGGTGGCCCTGATGACGCCGGTGGTCAAGGCGCTGTTCACCGATCTGGGTTTCGAGATGGCCAATATGGGCATGCAGGTCCTGGGCGGCCACGGCTATATCCGCGAGCACGGCATGGAGCAGTATGTCCGCGACGCCCGCATCGCCCAGATCTACGAGGGCACCAACGGCATCCAGGCGCTCGACCTGGTCGGGCGCAAGCTGCCGGCCCATGCCGGGCGCTATCTGCGCCGCTTCTTCCATCCGGTGGCGGCGCTGATCGAAGCCAAGCTGGAGGACCCGGCCCTGGGGCCGTTCGTCCAGCCCCTGGCCAAGGCCTTCGGCAGGCTGCAGCAGGCTACCGCGCAGATCGCCCGGGTCGGCCTGGCCGACCCCGAGGAGGCCGGCGCCGCGGCCAGCGACTATCTGCGCCTGCTGGGGCTGGTGGCGCTGGGCTTTATGTGGGTACGGATGGTCGAGGTGGCGCAGCCTTTGGCCGGGACCGCCGCCGATAGCGACGGCTTCTACCGGGCCAAGCTGGGCACCGCCCGCTTCTTCATGGAGCGCCTGCTGCCGCAGACCGGCGCCCTGTTCTCCGCCATCATGGCCGGCGGCGGCGCCATGATGGGCTTCGACGAAGCGGCGTTCTGACAGCGGGGCGGAGCGATGACCTGGATTCGTCTGTTGCGCCTGATCTTGGGGGCAAAAGGCCGGACGCGCCTCGGCTTCTTCGACGAGTCGGACTTGTCCTTCGTGGTGCTGCCGACCGACCTCGATTTCAATCTGCATATGAACAACGCCCGTTACCTGGCGGTGATGGACCTCGGCCGCCTGGACCTGGTGCTGCGCACCGGCCTCTTGCCCCTGCTGTGGCGCGAAAAGCTGAAACCGGTGATGGGCGCCGCGCAGATCCGCTTCCGGCGGCCGCTGGCGCCGTTCCAGCGGTATCGGCTGCGCTCGCGGCTGGTCGGCTGGGACGACCGGTGGTTCTATCTCGAGCAGCGCTTCGAGCGGCAGGGTACGGTGCTGTGCACCGCCCTGGTCAAGGCGGCCTTCCTCAAGACCGGCGGCCGGAGCAGGCCGGCCGATGTGGTCGGGCTGGTCGGCTGGTCGGCGCCGCCGCCGCCGGTTCCGGCCTGGGTGAGCGGCTGGAAGGCTTTCGACGCCGGGCTGGACAAGGACATGGCGCCGGCCGGGTCATGAACAAGCGAAGGAGATCACGACCATGGGTACGCTCAACGGCAAGACCCTGTTCATCACCGGCGCCAGCCGCGGAATCGGCAAGGCCATCGCCTTGCGCGCGGCGGCCGACGGCGCCAACATCGTCATCGCCGCCAAGACCAGCGAGCCGCATCCCAAACTGCCCGGCACCATCCACAGCGCCGCCGACGAGGTGCGGGCGGCCGGCGGCCAGGCGCTGGCCGTGGCCGTCGACATCCGCCAGCCCGACCAGATTGCCGCCGCCGAGGCCCAGGCCGTGCAGCGCTTCGGCGGCATCGATGCCCTGGTCTGCAACGCCAGCGCCATCTCTTTGACCGGGACCCTGGAGACTCCGGCCAAACGCTTCGACCTGATGATGGGGGTCAATATGCGGGGCACCTTCTTCTGCGCCCAGGCCTGCATCCCGCATCTGCAGCAGGCCGCCAATCCCCACATCCTGGTGATGAGTCCGCCCTTGTCGTTGGACCCGCGCTGGTTCGCCCCGCATCTGGCCTACACCATCAGCAAATACGGCATGAGCCTCTGTGTGCTGGGCCTGGCCGAGGAGTTCCGGGCCCAACGCATTGCGGTCAATGCCCTGTGGCCGAAGACGGTCATCGCCACCGCCGCCCTGGCCATGCTGGGCGGGGCGGTCAAGCCCGAACGGTGCCGCCGGCCGGAGATCGTCGCCGATGCCGCCCATGCGGTGTTGTGCCGCCCCAGCGACTCCTGCAGCGGCCGCTTCCTGCTCGACGAGGAGGTGCTGACGGAACTGGGCGTCACCGATTTTGCCGCCTATCAGGTGACGCCGGGGGGCGCCCTGCTGCCCGACCTGTTCCTCGGGTGAGCCATGCGGGCCAGGCAATCCACAAGCATTGGGCGAGCTGCTGTGTTGCAGGTTGGAAGCGGTAAACAAATCCAACCCGATCTGCTAAAATTGAATAAAAATAAGGGGAGCGCTGACCAGGAGTCGGGCATGGCACGGCATGGAATCGCGGCGTTGCTTCGTCTCGTTCCCTTCCTTCGGCGCGCCCCGCGCCGCAAGAAGGATCGTCCCGAGCTGGTCGCGGCGCGACTGGTGGCCATGCGCGAACGCGAGCGGCGCGACGAACAGTTGTATTTCCTGCACGCGGTGCGACGGTTCCTGCAGGCCAGCCCCGAGCTCCGGTCGCGCATCTACGTGCTGTCGCTGTCCGACTTCCGCGAGACGGTGGCCGAGAAATGGGCCCGCCTCGGCGACAAAGTCGGCCTGCTGACCCGTTCCATCATTCATAAACACGTCGACAAGCTGGCCCTGTTCTGCCAGGCCGACGACGAAACTTTCATCATGGCGCTGCCGACCCTGTCCCGCGACGAGGCGCATCGCCGGGTCAGGGCTCCGAACTCAGGTTAACGAGGTTTACGGCTTGCGCTGGGCGTGATTCTCTGAATCGCCCAGATTCGGAGAACCCTGATGCCCCTGACGGCGATGTTTCTTGGCGAGAAATCGCGCCTGCGTGCCCTGCTCGACC
>CAIOJO010000010.1 GCA_903858635.1 uncultured Telmatospirillum sp.
GCGGCGGCAGAGAAGCTGGACCGCGGCTACCTCGGGCGCATTTTGATGCTGACGCTGCTGGCGCCGAACATTGTCGAGGCGATCATGGACGGTCTTCAGCCAGTGGAACTCGGGGTGCACGTGCTGCGGGTGGGGTTTCCGGTGGAGTGGGGGGAGCAGAGGGGGACAATTTTCGGCTGACGGTACTGGACGGAACGGGAAGGTTCCATGCATCGTGGAGTGCTGCTCCGGCAAAGTGAAATTCGATGACCAAGAAGATCCCGTTACCACCGACTGCGACCGACGAAGAGGTCCGCGCCATCTTGAAGCGCTACGATTGCCAGGTCCCGTTTCACGAGGTGCGAACGCGGTTCCTTGGAAACATTGCGACGCCTGCCATGGAAGCCACACCAATGAAAATTGTCGAGAGCCTGTGGGGTGGTAAGTTGCCGCCATTCGAAACGATAGACGCCCTCAACGAGCTTATTGGCGCACTTGTGATGGGGCTCTGGAACCGGCTGTCGAAGCACCAAGACCGAACCCTGCCATTTCGTCTCACTCGCATCGACACAGGACCGACGCGCAATGGACTGGCGGCGCTTTCACTGACGCGACGTCAGGAACTCGATGGTTTCATCGACGGTTTGTTCGGCCCCCACGCGGAACTCGACTTTCCGGAGCGGGCCCGTCGAGGTCTTGATGCTCTTGAAGAAATGCGAGCTTTGTTTGGTGCTGTAGTCGAAGCAGCTGGCGACGCGGCGGTTCCCGGAACCCAGAAGGATATGGAGAAGACTTTGCGGTTGCTCGGCGAGATCACCAAAAACGCGGAGATGGAGATTCATGCAATCGTGCGGTCCTGCGCCAGGGCACGTCAACAATTCCTCACTACGATGCCGGCATTGAAACCGACGCTGCACTAGCTTCACCCTACTTCCATCTGGGCGCCCCAGCGGGCGCGCGTCGACAGCACACTGATCAAGGCTTTGGCCCGCGCCCACCGGTGGAAGCGGATGCTGGACGACGGCCGCTACGGCTCGGTCAGCGAGTTGGCGGCGGCGGAGAAGCCGGACCGCGGTTATCTCGGGCGCATCCTCATGCTGACGCAGTTGGCGCCAGATATCGTGGAGGCGGTCCTGAATGGGCGGCAGCCGGCGGAACTCGGGGTGCACGTGTTGCGGGAGGGTGTTCCGGTGGAGTGGGGGGAGCAGAGGAAAGCTCTGCGGCGCCAACCGCGTTGTCCTTGATCATCTTATCGGTCAGTGATTTCATTTATCCAATGGTGGAACTACTTGCCGAACCTTAGAAGGTGATCCGAGCATGTCGGGCAAGTCCGTGGTGGATGCTCGGCGTCGGGCACATATTGTTGGCCGGGACAGGTTGGGTTTTCGGGAGAACTCATGTGGACGTCGAGAAGATGCGCGAGCGGGACGAGCGGGACGAGCGAGACGCCTACAGCGAACTCGATCCGTCAGAGCAGAAGGCGATACGGTTTTTACTCGATTGCGCAGCTTCAAGTCATGATTTCCAACCTGTTCGCCGCGATGAATGGCTTGCGGAGGACAAGAACGATGCTTGGCTCACCGCGCGGAAGCTTGCAGCGTACGAACTCCTTAGAATTGTGCAGCGTGCCGCGGCGAGAATCCCGGATTCAAGCCGGAGAAGTGGTGATGTGCTGAATAGTCCGTTGTTCTTCGGGGAAACGCACACGATAGCGGTATTTTGCATTAGGAATGATTTCATCAGGACATTCGACGGGTTTGATTTTCTTTTCGTGCGGCTATTCGGCGGAGCGGTTCGGCCGCTAAACCCATCGTTGTTTGCCGCGTCACTCCTACATCCAAGTGTTTCCGCTGGAGGTCCAGGAGCGGCCGAAGAATTGGAAAGGGCGGTTTGGGCGCACCAATCTGGCCCCGATATCCGTGACCCAGTCTGGTTTCCCAACCATCCAATCCCTCCTCTCCAACCCATGAGGGCTGAATCGATGTAGGAACGCGTTCGCTTGGCGTAACCGCCATTCCTGGTCGGGCGACGCAATTGGACATCAATCGATTTACCGGCGGTGTAGAAGCCGGGCCGTGGCTATCTCGGTCGAATCCTGCTGCTGAAGCCGTTGCCACGGATATCATGCAGGCAATCTTCGACAGGCGGGGCTCGGAGAGGATGACGTTGCCTGAGATGGTTGGGGTAGGTGAAGTGGGCGGAGCATCGGCAAGCGATCGGCATTGAATGAACGTACAGGGAACACGTTTATTCGCCATAGGGATCACGCCGTTCGTCGGTCCTTGGCGTGCGTCACGCAATTGCTCGCCAGCTGGTTCTGACATAACGGCCTTTGCTCAACCAAGCGCTGTATTGCCCCTTCAATGATCACTTCAAGATTGAACAAGTATGCTGTCGAGATTAGTCGCAATCACGAACGGCACTTTGAGGGCCTCGAAGTGCGCCTTCCCGCAAGCGATCTGAGCTCTCTCGGCATCGCGAAGCGTGTTTAGGTCACCTTTGCTCTCGCTAACCAGGTACACGTCCTCACGGCCGTCGTGCTGGCGGACGACGGCCCAATCCGGGTTGTAGGTTCCGAGCGGGGTCGTGATCTTGAAACCCTTCGGCAGTTTGGCGAACACCTTGATCGCGCCGCTGATATCAAGCATCCGCGCCAGCTCGGCCTCGATGTTTGAGTCCGTGACAATGTGATCCAGCGGCGCGTGCTTGACCTCGACCAGCCGGTCAAGCGGCACATCATCCTCGGCAACAAACAGGGTCTGAGCCCACCATTCATCAAGCGGCTTGTAGACGATGCCGTTGGTCATCATCAGCCGCTTGCCGGCCTGAATGACGGCCGTGACCCCGTCGACGAAGGCGGACGGGTTCACCGCCGCGTCCGCAAGTCGCCCGGACTGCACGAGGATATTGGCGAGAACCTTACGGGGCAATTCCGTGCGGTTCTGCAACTCACCGAGCAGGTCCGGCACCTCGAGGCGCGAGGTTACCAGGCGCTGCGGCATCGAAGCACTGACCTTCTCCGCGGTCACGCCCTCGCGGCCGATCAGCATCTCGGCCAGTTCGAACGTAACGCGCGCCTCGCCGGGACGCGGCATATCGCGCAATGCCTGAGCGCATCGCGCGACAAGCTCTGCATCGTCGAAGTTAAGCCGATAGGTCGTCTTTCGGCTGATGCGATCCCACAGTGATTTGAAATCATGGCCTTGCAGGATTGCGAGGTTGAGCTTCACCTGCCCTTTGGCCCGAGCGTCGCTGACCGGTACCTTTCGGGTAAGGCGATGAAGCATGTCACGGATCAACTTCGCCGCAGGCGTCGGCAGGTTTGTGGGCAGCGGCACGGTGTTCTGGGCGAGCGCCGCCCGAAGCTCAGGCTTTGCGCGGCCCTTGTCGTCAATCAGACCGGCTTGAGCGAGGGCATGGAATACAGCCTGGCTTTCCTGCACGGAGACGGCGGCTGTGCCGCCGTCCGGCAACGCATAGGTGAGACCTGCGAACAGTTCGGCCGTAACGACTCCCAGCTTGATGTTGAGGCTCTGCTCCATCTCCGTCTGCAGGCCCTCCGCGAACTCCTTGAAGCCTTCCTGCGCAATGACAGTCAGGACGTTCAGCCCCTCGTCCCGCCTCCGCTGACCATCTTTGTCAACGCACAGGCGCAGACCGCGGCCGATTGACTGACGGCGGCGCGTCTCGCTTGCCATCTCGCGCAGTGAGCAGACCTGGAAAACATTGGGGTTATCCCAGCCTTCGCGTAGAGCCGAGTGCGAGAACAGGAACCGCTTTGGCTCAGCCTCGTCGAGCAGTCGTTCCTTGTTCTTCATGATCAGGTCGAACGTGCGCTCGGCATCCTCGCGGGACCGGGCGTTGGAGAACTCCCCCGCCGCATCCCGCGTCGGCTCCGTAAAGCGACCCTTCTTGTCCTGGGAGAAGTACCCGTCATGTGCGCCGGCCGCATCGGCGGGAATCTCGGTGAAGAGTGACTGGAAGTGCGGCTGCGCGGCCACCTTCGCATATTCCTCCTGGAAGACGATGGCGAGCGGCCCAGGCTTCGCGTTGTTCGCCTCGTCGTAAAGGCGATAATCCGCCACCGCCTCAATAAAAAAGAGGCTGAGCGTCTTGATACCCAGCGGCCGATTGCGCAGCTCTTTCTTGAAATGATGCTCTATCGTTTGCCGCACCATCGAGCGGGCGAACGAGCCCGCATCGACATCCCCCCAGCTGCCGCCAACCTCCAGCGTCTCCACGCCATGACCTGGCACGATCAATTGCATCGAGCCGGCACCGCGCATCTTCTGGATGATGCCAATGCGATACCCGGCATAGACCGTCCGTCCGCCCGAAGCCTCTTCCAGCAGATCGTTGTCGCTGACCCAAACCGACTGGCGTGACACGCCACTCTTCATCTGCTTGGCAATCTCGACATATGCGCGCGGAAGCTGGCCCTTTCGAGCCTCCACCTGCAGCAGCTTCACATACGGGCTGTTGTCGGCGTCCTGAATGCGGGCGCCGTCGACTTCGATCGACTTCACCAACCCCCGGTCATGCGCATCAAAGGCATCAAGACGATAGACCGGGTGGAACTTGGCCACATGCGTCGCCGAGTAGCGGATCGTCGCCAGCGGCTCCATCGCACGCAAGATTTGGCGGCCAGCGCCGGTGGGGTTGGCGTCCACCGACTGAGGCTCGTCCACGATGATGATGGGCCGGGTGCTCTTCACCCATTCCACCCCGGGGATGTCGCGGGTTTGTTCGCGAGCCTGCTGGAAGACCGCGGTCTTGGTGCCGAGCGACTGCACGGTTGCGATCATCACCCGGATCGACGAGGACGAGGCGAAATCGATAATTCGCGACAGGTCGGAGCTGTCATAGACGAAGCTCTCGAACGGCACGCCGTCATAGATCTGGCGGAAATGGTCGCGGGTCTGTTTGATCGTCTTCTTCACGCCCTCGCGGATCGCGACCGAGGGGACGACGATGACGAACTTCGTGAAGCCGTAGCGGCGGTTCAGCTCAAAGATGGTACGCAGATAGACATAGGTTTTGCCAGTGCCGGTCTCCATCTCGACCGTGAAATCCATACAGTAATCGCCACCAGCATCCTTCTTGCCCTGTGCGGCCACCGCCAGCTGAGGTGAGGCCGGCAAAGCGTGGCGGTTCTGCACGATGTGCAGGTTCGCCAGCACAGCCTCGGGCAGCAGGTCGCAGCGATTGGCGTAGCCCAGCAGCTTTTCGTTGAACTCCAGCTCGCCCGCAATCTGGCGCGGCGCGACGGTGAAGAGGGATTGGCGTTCCTCTTGCCCGGCGAACAGATCGACCACGGCGTTGATCGCGCCGACCTGATGCGGCAGCTCGGCTTCGAAGACGAATTTCATGGCGGCCCGATCAGATGCTGGCGATCTTGGCGATGCGATCGCCCAGACGCTGACGCAAGATGGCGGCGAGGTTCGCCTTGGTCGCCGCGCGGTTGCCATCGGCGCCCAGCCCGGTGTCCTTGAAATAGATCGTGGTTTGCACTGGATCGAGCGCGACGACCCAGTCCGCCATGCCCTGGCCCAGCGCCTCGGCGGCATCTCCACTGACATTGCCCAGGCAAACCATCAGCGTGCCGCCGCCCAGCGCATGGACGGTCTGGCCTGCGATGGTGCGCTTCTCATCCGGGAGGGTCAGGTCGATGCCGGTCTTGAGCAACAACTCGACCAGCAGATCCTCCTCTGTGCGACCAGGCAGGACATTATCGACGGCATCGAGAATGCTCGCCTCCAAATCATCTGCATCCGGTTGCCATGGCTTTAGGTTCGACGTGGCGAGCTTGTAGACGCGGAAACCAGTGTCGACTTCCGCATCAGGGTACTCCACGCGGATAGTGCTACCCGCGCTGCGCAGACGTTCTTCAGTGAGCTTCGCGATCGTACTGAAGCGCGGATGATTTTTGACGGGCTCGGGAATCTGGACCAATACAAACCGGTGACGCGCTCCTGTTGTAGCATTCAACTGCATCACAGCATGCCCTGTCGTGCCAGAGCCTGCGAAAAAATCGAGAATTATGGCGTCGTCAGATCCCCGAGTCACTGCTTCCACGACATCATGGACAGCCCACAAGCTCTTCGGAAAGTCGAATGGGGAATCGGGAACCAGCTCTTTCAATATAGAAGTGCCATAGCCGTTGGCGTCATAACGAGTATCCTGCCATATTGATTTATAGAGGCCAAATGTCTTACCGAGTTCAATGTCGTATCCACCTGCGATTTTCTTGGCTCGAAGCATGGTTTTGATCGCCTCAACCGACTGTCTTGCATAACGCCACTTGCGTTCAACACCGTTCCTGTCGATTGGATAGACGTAAGCATCGTCGCCGACCATCTCGGTCTGCCGAGGGTGTTGTTCATCCGGAACAACATCGCCAAATCCGACGATTTCACCGTTTCGGACCAAAATCGGATAGAAGCAATTCTTAGCGTCGGAGCGCTCCGATTCACCACCCCAATTGCGAAGCGGAGCCCAGTCCACCTCGCTGGGGTCGATCAATCGATCTGCGATGACCTTTTGATTGCTCTTATAAACGAACACTGCGTATTCATGAGTGTAAGAGAAGTTTTTCCCTTGCACGCCACGGGGGTTATGAACAACCGAAACGATGTCGATATCATATCCACCTCGCGGATAAATATCCTCGCACAGGGCTATGACGTTATGAATTTCATTTTCGTCAATAGTTATGACGAGAACGCCGTCTTCCGCTAACAAATCCCTTGAAACCAACAGGGCGGGATAGAAGGCATTTAGCCATTCTGTATGAAAATGCCCGCTGCCCTTCGCATATGTAGTAAAGCGAACGCCGCCCTCACCAGCCTCCCCAGTTGCCTCCATGTATGCCTGCAGCGGACTCCGAAAATCATTCTTATATATAAGATTGTTGCCTGTGTTATATGGAGGGTCAATGTATATTAGTTTTACCATTCCTGAATAGGAGCGACGGAGAATTTTTAAAACCTCCGTATTCTCTCCTTCTACGACGATATTCTGAGTGCTATCCCAATTCACGCTTTCGCCCGGCACTGGCCGGAGTGTTCCCAGACTCGGGGTCATAGCGAACGCGCGTGCCCTGCGCTTGCCCTTCCAATTCAGCCCGTAGCGCTCCTCGCCGTCTTCCACGGCATCGCCGAGCAGTTCTCGCAGCACGTCAAAGTCGACTTTTCCGTCCGTGACCATCTCCGGAAACAGCGCCTTCAGCCGTGCAATATTGCTCCCTACGAGGTCACCGCTTCCTGCAGCTTCATCGTCGCGCGTGATTTGGGGAATAGGTTCATTGCTGTCAGTCACACTTCATCTCCGTGCGCACCGAGAGCACGCATCATGCTGAAAAATTCAAGATCGAGCGGCGGGGGCGTCGGCCAACTCCCCCACGATTGTCTGAAGCCTATCCTTCAACATCCTGACTTGAATGCCAAGCGCGACCTGTCGAGCGAGCCCTGTTTCCCGCCGCGCAGCCGCGCGGGCGGCAAACCATTCCGCTTCCGCCTGTCCATACCGCGCCAGCGCGGCCCGTCGCGACTCAGCGGATGCCGCATCCGGGGACAGCTGGAACGGTGCCTCGACAATTCGGGCGATCGCCAGCGCCTCGGCGCGCTCCACAAGTGCACCGTAGACGGCGGCCAAGGTGGTCTGCGGAAGGCCCGGTAGTGCCAGACTGGCGAGGAACGCCGCCGATGCCGGGTCCTCCTTGTCACCAACGTCCGGCGCAATGACCAGTCGCTCGACGACCATCTGGTCCGCGATCCGCTCTGCACGACGAAGGAGCGCGAGGCTGAGGCGGGTGCCTGCATTGCCTGGCAATGCCGTGGCCAGGATGATGGGCGCCGGGATAGCCCGGTGGATCAGGGTCAGCAGCCGCTGTGTCGGCTCGATACGCGCAGTCATCGCCAGCAACTGGATTGCGGGAACGGGGCGTTCGTCATCGGTGCCCGCCGCAACGCCGATCGTTCCGGGCGACAGGGTCGCCCACCAGTCCAGCCGCTCGATCGCGCTGCCGATCAGCTTCCGGTCAGCCGAATTGGCCGCGCCATGCTGCGCCAACACGTCCTTGGGCAGCCGGCGCGCCGGGGCGCTCATTGACGGCAGCGCCAGCGCGGCGCGGATGTCAGCGGGCGTGATCATCATGCTGGCGGCAGGATCGCCAACCAACAGATGACCTCCCAATCGTCCAGCCCGCTCTCTCCTCCCGCTCCCTCGATGCCCCCGGTGGTGAACAGACTTTCGACCGCGCGCTCCTCAGCCTTGCCGGTCACGCCGCGGATGGCGGCGGCGAGCAGCGCCTGCCATTGCTCCATCGCTTCGCCACGATGCGTCTCTGCGTCGAAACGCGCCCAGGCCTCGGCTTGCCGCTCTGCCGGAGTTGCGGCGGCAAGACGCAGCTGGTCCAGCATCCGTTTCGGCTGGCTGTGGGGCAGGATGATGCGATCATCCGTGCCGACATAGATCAGGGCGTGAGGAAACAGCGGGTCGCCCTTGGCGATCGACCGTTCGGCCGCCGGCGTGGCCGCGCGCAGGACGAACAGAGCGCCAGGCGGGAAATCGTCGCTGGCGAAGATGGGTGAATAGGTGCCGAGCAGCTGTCGACCCAGCGCATCACGCTCGTCCGGGGTCAGGCGCGCGAGATCCAGTCGCAGGTCGTTGAGCGTCAGGTCAGTGATGGACACGCCGGAGGACAGGTCCTCGAGATCGATCGCGCGCGACTGCAGCGTTTCGAGTTGCTGGCGACGATACTCCAGATCGTTCATCTGGTTGCCCGCTTGCGCCTCGATCAGGTTCTCCTCTCCGGTCGCGGAGACATCGAGCAGCATCATCTTGCTCGAAACGCTACGCTCCAGGCCGATGTAGCTGTCCAGGTCCATATTCGGCCAGAAATTGACCAGACGGATGACGGCATTGGGCGACCCGAGGCGATCGATCCTGCCGAAGCGCTGGACGATTCTGACCGGGTTCCAATGAATGTCGTAGTTCACCACACAGTCGCAGTCCTGCATGTTTTGGCCCTCGGAGATGCAGTCGGTCGCGATGATCAGATCGATCTCCTCCTCGCCCGCCAGCGCCTCCGGTCGCGAACGGGCCCGCGGCGCAAAGGCGGTGAGAATTGAGCCGAGTTCAGAAGCCAACTTGGGGTGGGTTGTCTTATTGCGTCCCGATCCCGTCACCAGCGCCATGCGATGCGGATAGTCAGACCGGATGGCGTCATAGAGATATGCGGCCGTATCGGCGAAGGCGGTGAAGACCAACAGCTTTACGTTGCCTGGATTGAACGGGGCGGCCAGTTTGTTCGCGATGAGCGTCTTCAAATCAGCGAGCTTGGCGTCCCTCTCCGGCGTGACGTCCTGAGCCTGCGCATGCAAGCGCGCGAGGCGCTCCCGGTCCTCGGCCAGATCCTGGCGCCACCGCACAAGGTCCGCGTCGCTGAGCAGCACGCGGACGCTGCGCCCGACGCCCAACTGCTCGAAGGCGGGATCGTCATCGTCCAAATCGTCGATCTCGGGGGCGACGACACTGTGATCATGCGCGTCGATCCGAGCGATCAGCGCCTCCACGACGTCCAACTGGCGGCCGATCGTCAGCGCGAAGGCGTGGACCGAGCTTTCCATGCGCTTCAGTAGGTTGACCCGCAGTAGCGCAATCAGGCTCTCTTCGCGATCAAGCTGGCGGAATACACTGGCCCCGCCGCCTGCGCCGGCAACATCCTGATTGTAGCGCCTCTCATAGGCTGCGCGACGGCTTTCCAGCACATAGCGGAGCGGCGCAAACGCAGCGAGTTTCAGTCGCCTGATCTCGTTGTTGACGTCGATGATCGGCGGGAAGCTCCCGGTCAGGTCAACGTCTGACTTGATGTTCGTAGGGCTGAGCTTCTCCGGGAATGCGCCGGTCTCAACGGTGCCATAGTAGCGCTCAATATGCTTGCGGCTGCGCGCGATAGTGAGGAGGTCGAGCAGCCGGAAATAGTCGAAGCCGAGCATCTCAAGCAGCTTGGCCGGGGTGCGGCGACCTTCCGGCAATTGCTGCCAGCGGTTGAACTGGCCCTGCGCGATACGGATCGTGCCCGCGATACTGGCGATGCCGTGTCCGGCCAGCGCCTGGTCGTGCCCCTCGGTGGCAAAAGCGATCTGGTTTTTCAGATCATTGAGGCGGTTGTTGACTGGGGTGGCCGACAGCATGAGGACCCGCGTCTTCACACCAGCCTTCACCACGGCGTTCAGCAGCCGATCGTATCGGCTCTCACGCTCGCCCTTTCCGGCCGGGCGGTTGCGGAAGTTGTGGCTCTCGTCGATGACGACCAGGTCGTAGTTTGCCCAGTTGATATGGCCGAGATCGATGTCGCCAGAAAGCCCACCTTCACGGGACAGATCGGTATGGTTCAGGACGTCAAAAGCGAAGCGATCGGCCGCGAGCATATTGCGGATATCGTTTTGTCCCCACATGGTCCAATTCTCACGGAGCCGCTTTGGGGCGAGGACCAGCACACGATCGTTGCGTAGTTCAAAATATTTGATGACCGCCAGTGCCTCGAAGGTTTTGCCCAGGCCGACGCTGTCCGCAATAATGCAGCCACCGAAGCGCTGGAGCTTATCGATCGCACCGATGACGCCGTCCTTCTGGAAACGATACAGTTTTGACCAAACCTGTGTCTCGCGGATCCCGGTGGCAGAATTGACGATACGCGACTCGTCAGTGCTTACCTCCATCTCGGTAAAGAGTCGGTGGAGCGCCTGAGTGTAGACTGCCCGGGGGGCTTGATCGGTGGCGGCGGCAGTGATGGCATCGACGAGCGCCTCTACCGCCTCTCCCTTTGGATTAGCGGCATTCCATTCTGTCTCAAACCACTGGGTAACCATCGCCAATTCCGCGTCGTTCTCGGTCTTCTGGACGAAGCCAAGCCGGGATTGAGGCGCAATGCCAAGACCGCCGGTCGTCAGGCTACAATTGCCGAGAACGGCGCCATGTTGCGTCAGCAGCACCGATTGCGACGGAGGCAATCGTGTCTGCCGAATGTCCGCGCTTGCGAGCGCCTGGGCCAGTGCGGTGGATATTGACCGGTTCTGCAGGCGATTACGGCGGATTCGGTCAGCGTCACCGCCAGCTAGCAGCGAATCCGTCGTTGCCCCAAGCAGGACGCGCCTCAAATTAAACGAGCCGGCTTCCAGCGCAGACCCTGCACCGAAAATCGAAACTTGGTCAGTCAGGACATCTAGGGTGTTGTTCTCAAACTCTTTTAGGATATCGAAAACCCGTTCACCCCCGCTATTCGAAACAAGCCGCACCTATCCTGCCTCCGTCGCCCTTCTGGCATTGAATACACTTCCTCCGATCCCGTCACGTGTGATGCTGATCAGTGGGAAGCGCATGACCAAACCGGGATGCATGCAGGAGGTCGGTTACGAAACAACTGGACCGTGGATGCCGAGCGCCTCGACGGATTTCCTTTCTCGGAGGTGTGACGGCAGAGTTGCATGGCGCCGAAGATTCGTCCCCGGTTCCCCAACCCACCCAATTGGAAATTCAACTTACGGTGCGATATGGCACCGTTAATTCGATGGATTTCAACGCGTTCTGACCTGAGGCTAAAACACCCCTAGTCCCAGGTCGCGGAGAGAATCGGCCCTTTGGAGAGAGATTTGGGGGATTGTTGCGATATCGGAGCCCCAAGTCATCCGCGCAAAACCGCAGGAATCCTGCGCTTTCCAGCCCCCACGAACCCGCCGGAGAGCGGATTCGCAAAAGGGTGGTGGTGTAGCGCCGCCGCAATAGTGCGAAGGCTGCTCGCCCCTTCGGCCTGCGCCTGGCGCACCACGGCCAGCACGTCCGTTGCTCGCGCTGCCACCTGGCGGCTGCGCGCCTGCCGTGCCGACGCTGCCATCTGTGCCGTCGCCGGGGGAGGGGAGGGGTTGCCGAGGCGGACGCCGCGCGCCTTTGCCACGGCCAGGGCCGCGCGCGTGCGCTGGCTGATCAGCCCGGCTTCCAGCTCGGCAACCGCGGCCATCTGCGTGACCAGGAACTTACCAACTGGTCCAGCTGGCACCGTGGGTAGGTCACAGAACACGACGCCGGCCTCGCCGCTGCCCTCCACCACAGACAGCAGAAAGCGCGCATTGCGCGCTAGCCGGTCCAGCTTGGCGATGATCAGCACGGCTCGGCGTGTGCGGCAGGCTGCAAGTGCTGCGGCGAGCTGCGGCCGATCGGTACGCTTGCCGCTCTCCACCTCCTGGAACTCCGCCACCATCTCGCCGCCGGCCTGAGCGACGTAGGCCGCGACAGCCTGGCGCTGCGCCTCAAGGCCAAGCCCGGAGCGGCCCTGGCCATCGGTCGAGACCCGGAGATAGCTGACAAAACGGGGGCGGGGAGAGAGCATGCCCCGAGTCTAGACCGGGTGTAACGTTCTGGCAAACGGACATTTACTAGAGTGATACACCTACCGGCCTCCTGGGCCGGAAGGCCCAAGCGCGCGAAAACGCACGGTAGCGGCTTGCACGCGATGTCATCCCCCGCATTAAACCCCGAACCCCGTTCGATTACAGCCGCATCCCTCACGGTTCCACTTATTGGCCGATCCAGATTTTGCACGACCATGTTATATCTTGTAGAGGTAGCGCTCATGGTGGTGCCCTCAACGAGGATGAGAACCGTTGCCGTCTTATGCCGTAATTTTTCGCACCCACGTTTGGGATGACGGAATTGCCGAACTAGCCGATCGCGCGCGCGCCTGCTGTGGCGCCGGGAAATTCGTGGTCGCGACCGACGAGACCAACGGAGGACTGCCCGTTGGAGATTTCGCTAAACTTCCGCACACGGACGATTTTTCCGACTACGGTCTGCCGAGCATACCGAGCAACCGGGTGCTCTGGTGGAATGCCGACTACTTACTTTACGCAGCGCGACGAGCGCTGCCGGAATACGACTACTACATTATGCTCGAATACGACGTCTTGCTGAACTGCGACGTAGATCGCATGATCGCGCAATGCAACGAAGACAAAGTAGACTTCGTTGCGCAGGACATCCGACGCATCGGTCCCAACGACCATTGGTCTTCCACCTCCGCCAGCGAGATGGGGTCTGATCTATGGTGGGCGCTCATCCCTTTCGTTGTCGCGTCCGGCCGCGCCGTCGACGAGATGCTGCAGACCCGCCAGAGGCTGGCCGCCGCACTCGCTGCTGGGCAGATAAGCAACTGGCCTTATTGCGAGGCGTTTCTCCCGACCGCCGTCGCGCAGCTACCGGACTCCGTCAGTTGGTCACTTGACCGGCTCGTTGATTCGAAGCTGCTCCGATTCCGGCCGCTCCTCAATTCCCGCGATCCTCGACTGCGCAAAGCGGAAATCGTGGCCCATCCTGTCATGTCTGGAGTGCGCTTCGTCAAAGCCTTCATCGCTCACAATCCGCCAGGATCCCACTACATGACAGACGGACGGCTACGCCCCGAACTTCAGAACGAGGAGCTGGATGATCTCCAGGTGGAACTCGGCGACCAGGTCCGAAATCAACGGAACCCGGACGGGACATGGTCGGTCACCGACAGCGTCGTTCCCCGTCAGCAGGAAATCTTCCGTCCATGGATCGATCTCGCCTACGGCAAGCCAGCCACTCAGAGCAGCCATTCGACGTGGTCGCATGGCGCCTCAGCCGAGGCAGACGCGGCATTGGCGAACCGCGATCCGCTTCCCCCCGACTACGCCTTCCATACCGGGGAAGACGAGGACCCCTGGTGGCAAGTCGACCTTCTGGCGATATGTGCCGTCGAGCGAATCGAGATTATCAACCGCGTTGAGCAATCTCACAGATTCAACCACTTTCGCATTGATGCGTCGTGCGATGGCGAAGAATGGACGACATGCTTCATCAAGCTGGACAACGCGGCTGTCTCAAGCGATCCAGAATACCCAGCTCAGTTTACCCTAAAGCACCAAGTACAAGCTCGCTACCTTCGCATAATACAACTCGGTACTAACGTCATGCACCTGCGCCGGCTACGTGTCCTGGGCTTCCTGCTCATGCCGGCAGCACCCGCGACCACCGAACCTACGAATAGCGAGACGTTCGCACGCTTGCTCGCTGAGCCGGACAACCACGAGACGCTCGCAGCCACTGTCGAATCGGTCGTGCACCAGCGCGTGCTGGGGCGCGGCTACGATTCCTACAACATCGATAGGCTTGCGTTCCTGGCAGCCGGTGTTGATTCATGCCTTTATGCCGTCGCTCATATGGCAAATGCTCAACGTTTTCCCAACGCGGGATCGCTGCATGATTATGCCGTAGCCTGCACACCTGCATCCGGCATGGTGCTGGAGTTCGGCGTTTTCTCTGGAACGTCCATAAATCGTATCGCAAGCCAGATGCCTGGACGACGAGTTTACGGCTTTGATTCATTCGAAGGTTTGCCAGAGACATGGCGCCCTGGTTTCGGCCAGGGTGCGTTCAGACGTGCCGATCTGCCGGCCGTCGTCGACAATGTCGAACTTGTGATCGGTTGGTTCGACAGCACTCTGCCCGCGTTTGTCGCTTCAAACCCGCACGAAAAGATCGCACTGCTTCATGTGGATTGTGATCTTTATTCTTCTACAAAGACAATATTCGCCTTTTTGGCCGATCGGATTATCCCAGGCACTATCATTGTATTCGACGAGTATTTCAACTATCCCGAATGGCGCCTGCACGAATACAAGGCCTTCCAGGAACTGGAGCTCGAGCACGCGATCACGTACGACTACATCGGCCTCGTTCCCAGCCATCAGCAAGTTGTCGTTCGAGTTACCAATGTCGGCTGATACCGCCACCCCGACGCGCTGTATTTCTAACTGGCCCGAAAAGTTAGGTGTGCAATCCGTCCTTGTGGTCGGAGCGGGGTTTGCAGGGGCCGTCTATGCGAGGACCCTGGCCGAGCACGGCCTGCGCGTCGACGTAATTGATCGTCGCCCGCACATCGCTGGCAACGCCTATGACGAAACGATGCCGACCGGCGTTCGCGTCCATCGCTACGGCCCGCATCTGTTTCACACCAACATGAAGCCGGTCGTCGACTGGGTCAGCCGCTTCGGGTGCTTTCTGCCATACGAGCATCGTGTGGAGGCATTGCTGCCTGACGAACGACACGCGCCATTGCCGATCAATCGCACTACCGTGAACCTCGTATTTGGCGTGTCGTTGCAGACCGAAGCAGAGGTCCAAGCCTATCTGGCCCGTCTCGCTATTCCGTCGGCCGCTCCCCGCAATGCCGCCGAACATCTGAACAGCCGCATTGGAACAACGCTGACCGACCTGTTCCTCCGCCCCTACACCAAAAAGATGTGGGAGCTGGACCTAGAGGAACTCGATGCGGCTGTCGTCAAGCGGATCCCGCTCCGGTTTGATGACGAGGACCGGTACTTCCCTGACGATGCCTACCAGGTGCTTCCTGCACGCGGCTATACCGCACTCTTCGCCAACATCCTCGATCATGACAACATTAAGGTTTCACTCGACACGTCGTTCAATCACAGCCTGATTCAGGGCTACCGGCACTGCTTCAACAGCATGGCGATCGACGAGTATTTCGGTGGGATATTTGGCCCCCTGCCTTACCGCTCGATCCGCTTTCAGCATCGCGACGAACCCGTGACCTACGGGCGGGGAACAACGTCAGTCGTCAACTTCACCGATGACCGTCCGTACACACGCGAGACGGATTGGAGTCGGCTCCCTGGGCACGGCGTCGGCATGTTTGCCA
Organism: uncultured Telmatospirillum sp.; assembly: GCA_903858635.1. Taxonomy (GTDB): domain Bacteria; phylum Pseudomonadota; class Alphaproteobacteria; order Rhodospirillales; family Magnetospirillaceae; genus DUZF01. The sequence continues at coordinate 15,719 of CAIOJO010000010.1, forward strand.
AGACAATCACGCTTGAGCAACCCTGCGATTATCGGGACAACCACCTCGAACGCTACTACCCCGTGAAGACCAGTGACGGACGGAACGATACCGTCTACCGGAAATATCTGGAACGGGCAGCGGCCGAGCGGAGTATGACCTTCATCGGCCGCTGCGGCACCTACCAGTACCTAGACATGCACCAAGTCATCAACCAGTCGTTGACCGGGGCACAGGCATGGCTCAAGGAGGCCGTCTGACCTGTAACGACATCAGCCCATTCCGGCGCCATATCTTGGCTGTCGCGCGGTTTAGCAGCAGGCATCCCCGATTCGGGCCGAGCATGAGTCATGATGCCGTCATCATCAAAGTGATTCGGGATTAATGCGCCGGAATCACCCACCAGTTCACGGGATAGGAAGTCAGGAAGCCGCAGATCATCGCGATCTGCATCATGAACCAGAACTCGACCATGTTGGTTTTCAGCTCGGTGCCGAGCACCATGCGAAAAAGGTAGAAGTAGGCGAGCGCCATGAAGCCGTACATGCCGAGCTGCCAGGCTGTCAGCGACAGCGTGTCGGCTTTGATCGCGGCGATCATCCCTTTGCCAAAACCCAACCCCCGCATCGGAGCAATGGTGAAATATTGAAAGAAGATACCAAAAGAATACGCGAAGATGTAGTCCACCATCCAGACGGCGAAAATCTTGTCACCAAATATGCTCTGGTAGCCGAACGCGACGGCCACGGCAGGAATCGCGAACACCAACCATTCGGCCATGATGTCGCCGAGCGTGCAGCCACTGCCGCAATGTAGGGCGCCGTTGGCGACCATCACGGGAGAGGTGGCTCGGGAAAACTGGACAGCCGGATAATTGGCGTGCGCGTGCCTGATCAAGCAAGCTTGCTTATGAACAGGAGCGACGATGAGCAGACGACCTCGCCGGAACCATACGCCTGCCTTCAAGGCGAAGGTGGCCTTGGCGGCCATCAAGGGCGACAAGACGCTGGCCGATCTGGCGCAGCAATTTGACGTCCATCCCAACCAGATCACGCAATGGAAGGCGCAGTTGCAGGAAGGCGCTGCCGGAGTGTTCGGCGCGGAGGCCCGCAGCGATGCGCCGACACCGCCGGTGGACCTGAAATCGCTGCATGCGAAGATCGGAGAGCTGGCGCTGGAGAACGATTTTTTGTCCGGCGCGCTCAGCAAGGCCGGCCTGTTGAGCGCAAAGCGATGATTGACCGTGGGCATGCGCTGCCGATCGTCCGGCAGGCCAAGGCGCTGAACCTCAGCCGCAGCTGCGTCTACTACCTGCCGCGGCCGGTCTCGCCCGCCGATCTGGCGCTGATGCGCCGGATCGACGAACTGCACCTGGAGTTCCCGTTCGCGGGCAGCCGGATGCTGCGGGACCTGCTGAACGCCGAAGGGATCACGGTTGGCCGCCGCCACGTCGCCACGCTGATGAACCGCATGGACATCACGGCGCTGTATCGCCGTCCGAACACATCCAAACCCGCGCCGGGGCACAAGATCTACCCATATCTTCTGCGCAATCTGGCGGTGACCCGGCCGAACCAGGTGTGGGCGATGGACATCACCTATATCCCGATGGCCCGTGGCTTCGTCTACCTCGCCGCCGTGGTCGACTGGTTCAGCCGGCGCGTGCTGGCGTGGCGGCTATCGATCACACTGGAGGCCGAATTCTGCATCGAGGCCGTGACCGAGGCGCTGGCCCGCCATGGCAAGCCGGAGATCTTCAACACC
>CAIOJO010000011.1 GCA_903858635.1 uncultured Telmatospirillum sp.
GACGCTGTCGCCGGCTTGCCAAGGATTTCGAGGCGACCATCGCCAGCGCCGAGGCGTGGATCTTCATCGCATCGATCCGCCTCATGCTCCGCCGGATGGGGGCACCGCGTCATGCGTAATCCGAGTTTCGAGTCAGGCTCTTACCGCAGGTAGAGAGCCGCATATACAATCTGCCTGTATACTATACATCAGTATACGCAACAAAGAGATTATGACACTGTTTACATCGCGCACTGGCCTCTATGCTCGGAACAACCCCGCCGCCTGGGAAAGACCGCAGTGAATGCGGGTTAACGCTCGGCAGTTGACGCCGGAGGGGGCCGGGCTCAATCTGCAGCCAAGACGAAACACGGGACGGCAGGGGAAGCGACCCGTTCTCGGTCCGTCGGGCGGGGCCAAAAGCCAGTCCTGGGCAGAGAAACGATAAAGAGTTGCCGTTCCCCGCCTTCCGTCATGGGGAGGAAACCTATGGTTCGCGCGAAAGCTCTGGCAGTATTTGCGGTGATTTTCTTCGCGGTTTCGGCGGCCCATGCCGCGGATGCCCCGGCCGAGATCAAGATCGGCACCCTCTACGCCTCGTCGGGCAATTACGCCGGCGTTTCGATGGCGCAGTACCAAGGTCTCAGGATCTGGCTCGACCAAAAGAATGCCGAAGGCGGCGTCATGGTCAAACCCTTCAACAAGAAGATCCCGCTGAAGCTCGTCTCATATGACGACCAGAGCAATACGGCGACGGCGGCGACGCTCTACAATCAGCTGATCACCCAAGACAAGGTCGACATCCTGTTGGCCGATTTCGGGTCGGTGCTGACCTCGGTGGCGGTGCCGATCGCCCGCGACCATCAGATGCTGCTGATCGACCAGACCGGGTCGGGGGCTGCCTTCTTCACCAAGGACAACCCCTATATCGTCCTGACCTCGCTGCCGATGTCGAGCGTCTGGCCGAAACACATGACCGACTTCCTGGTCAAGGAAGGGCCGAAGCTGGGCATCAAGCGGGTCGCCCTGCTTTACGCCACCAACGACTTCCATGGCACCCAGGCCGCCGCCGTGCGCGACGCCATCAAGGCAAGCAACGGGGCAGTCGAGCTGGTCTACGACAATGGCGTGCCGACCAACACCTCGAGCTACACCGTCACCATCAACAACATCCAGGCGACCAACCCCGACGCCGTGCTGGAACTGGGTTACGTCAACAACGACATCGCCTTCCTGCGCAATCTGCAGGATGGCGGCATCAAGTTCAAATGGCTGTTCACCATCTATCCGGGTCTGGAGACCGAGGTGGTCGAGAAGAATGTCGGCCCCAAGGGAATGGAACAGGTCTTCACCTATGTGCCGTCCTCGGTGATGGAGTACAAACCGGAGTTCGGCATGTCGCTGTCGCAGTTCCGCACCACCTGGAATAGCAAATACCCGGACGGCAAGGTCGAGTTCGGCTTCAATTCGGTGGCCGGCTACACCACCGGCCTGGTCCTCGAGAAGGCGCTCGCCACCACCGATTCGATGGCACAGCTGGCCCTCAGGAAGGCGATCCTCGGCCAGTCGGGAAAGCTGAAGACCATCGACGGAACCTTCGAGATCCTGGCCGAGACGGGCGCCCAGGTGGGCGAAGTGCAGCCCTTGGGGCAGATCAGCCTCGACGAGCATGGCGAGGTGAAGTTCGTCACCGTCTATCCCCCCGAGCTGGCCACCGGCAAGCCAGTCTATCCGGCGAAATGACCCAACCGGGCGGGCGGCCTGACGGCCGCCCATCCCTTGCCCCCAGGCCTCGCGCGGTTCGCTCATGCTCGCCTATGCCATTCTCGCCGGACTGATCTTCGGGCTCTATTTCAGCCTGGTGGGGCTGGGGCTCAACCTGGTGTTCGGCGTCATGCGCATCGTCAATCTGGCCCATGGCGACGTCCTGATGCTGGGCGCCTTCGCCGCCTTCTGGCTGTTCAAGCTGTTCGGCCTGCATCCAGTCCTGTCGATCTTCGCGGTTTTCGCCGTATTCGTCGCGGTCGGCTGGCCGCTCTATTACCTGGTGGTGCCCCGGCTGCTGCGCGCCAAAGACCCCGAGATGCTGTCGATCATCTTCTTTTTCGGCCTGTCCCAGGTGATCGTCGCCTTGGCGTCGATCGCCTTCGGCTCCAGCGAGCGCTCGATCCCCGGCCGCGTTCTGGGCAGCGGGCCCTACCAGATCCTCGGCCAGAGCTTCCCCGCCGCCTGGGTGGTGACGGGCGGGGTCAGTGCCTTGGCGGTGGCCTTCGTCTACCTCTATCTGTATCGGACCCGCCTCGGCTATGTGACGCGTGCCGTCATGGTGCATCGGGAAGAGGCGCTGGCCACCGGCATCGACGTCCATCGGGTTTCCGCCATCGCCTTCGGCATCGGCCTCGCCCTGTCGGGGATTGCCGGGGTCTTCGCCCCCTTCATGCTGGGCAGCGTCACCCCGGCGATGGGAGTCGACATCAACATCACCTCGTTTGCCGTGATCGTCGTCGGATCGCTGGGAAACCCGCTCGGCACCGTGTTGGGCGGTATCGCCTATGGGATCTCGTTGATGTTCATGCAGACCTATTTCAGCTCCTGGGCCAATCTGCTGCCCTATCTGCTGCTGATCACCATCCTGCTGGTCCGTCCCAGCGGCTTGTTGGGCCGGAAGGTGCGCAGTGCTTAGAACCAAGGCCCTGCGCCATACGCTGTTCATCCTGCTGCCGGTGATCGCCGTGGCCGGCTTGCTGCCGCTGGCCTACTCGAACCAGCTCCTGCTGTTCAATTTCGTCGTCTTCCTGACCCTGGCCCAGGGCGTCAACATCCTCTATGGCTTCACCGGCTATCTGCCCTTCGGTTACGTCGGTTTCTTCGGGGTCGGCGCCTACGGCTTCTCGCTGGCGGTGATGCATCTGCATCTGCCGCCGCTGGCGGCGCTGGGGGCCGCCGCCCTGGCCGCGGTCCTGCTGGGTCTGGTGCTGACCCCCCTGCTGCGCCTGTCGGGGGCCTATTTCGCCATCGCCAATCTGGCCGCCTCGCAGGCCATGTTCCAGGTGGTGTCCAATCCCAACCTGACCGACATCACCAAGGGCCCCTACGGCATCTCGCTGGCCGGAGTGTTCGCCCCCAATCTCAGCTATGGCGTGGCGGTGGCGATCCTGGCGCTCACCCTGGGCACCGTCATCTATCTGCGCAATTCCCGCTTCGGCCTGGCCCTGCTGGCAGTCCGCGAGGATTCGGTCACCGCCGCAATGGCCGGCATCGACGTGGTGCGCACCCGCACGCTGGCCTGGCAACTGTCGGCACTGGTGGCCGGCCTGATCGGCGGCGTCTTCGCCTGGTACGTCTCGGTGTTCTATCCGGAAACGGTGTTCAGCCCGGAATTCAGCATCTTTGCTATCGTCTTCGCGCTGTTCGGCGGAGTTGCCACCATCACCGGGCCGATCCTGGGCGTGGTGGTTCTTTACGGGATCTACAACGCCATCGGCATCTCGACCCCGCAATACTTCCAGCTGATCTACGGTGCCCTGATCATGGGCCTGGTGCTGTTCCTGCCCAATGGCGTGGTCTCCCTGTTCCGGCGCTGGGGGATCGATGTCCCCTGACCTCGCCAAGCCGCTGCTGCAGATCGACCGCCTGGTCAAACGGTTCGGCGGCTTCGTCGCCCTGGATGGCGTCAGCTTCCATGTCATGCCCGGGGAAATCCTTGGCCTGGTCGGCCCCAACGGCTCGGGCAAGACCACCTGCATCAACGTCATCTCGGGTCTTTACAAGCCCAACGGGGGCGAGGTGCGGTTCCAGGGCCGCTCGGTCGGCGGCCTGGCCTCGCACCGGCTGGTCCATCTCGGCATCAACCGCACCTTCCAGGTCCCCAAGCCGTTCCTGCCGCTGACGGTGCGCGAGAACGTCGAGGTGGCGGCCGCCTACGGCCGGCCGGCCGAGGGGCCGAGCGACATCGAAGCGATCCTCGCCTCGGTCGAACTGGACGGGTTGGGCAACAAGACCGCGGCCGAGCTGAACAGCGTACAGCAGAAGATGCTGGACCTGGCGCGCGCCCTGGCGACCGGCCCCCGGCTGCTGTGCGTCGACGAACTGGCGGCGGGACTGAACCCGGTCGAACTGGACCGGGTGGCCATTCGCCTGCGGGACCTGGCTCGGGGCGGCATGGCGCTGCTGGTGGTCGAACATCTGATGGGTTTCATCGACCAGGTCACCGACCGGGTCATCGTGCTGAACGCCGGCCGCGAGATCTTCGAAGGGGTGTTGGCGGAAGCGGTGCGGGACCCGCAGGTGGTCGAGGTGTTTCTGGGAGCGGCGCATGTCGGCTGAGCTTCTGGCGGCAAGCGGCATCGAGGCCGGCTATGGCAAGGTCCAGGTGCTGTGGGGGGCCGGGCTGTCGGTGCAAGACGGCGAGACGGTGGTGCTGCTGGGCGCCAACGGCGCCGGCAAGACCAGCCTGTTGAAGGTGCTGATGGGCCTGATCCCGCTGTGGCGGGGTGCCCTGCAGTTTGCCGGCCTGGACATGGCTCACCTGCGCACCGACCGGCGGGTCCGCGCCGGCCTCGCCTACATGTCGGAGATCGGCTGCTTCCCCGGCCTGACGGTCGAGGAAAACATCCGCATCGGCGGCCAGTTCGTCGCGTCGGCCGAGCTCGGCCGCCGGATGAAGGAGCTTTACGACATCTTCCCGGCCATCGCCGAGCGGCGCGACACCCTGGCCAGCAGCCTGTCCGGCGGTCAGCGCAAGATGCTGGGGATCGCCAAGGCGCTGGCCGGCCGCCCCAAGCTGCTGATCATGGACGAGCCCTCGGCCGGCCTGTCGCCCAGGCTGGTGGCCGAGGTCATCGACGTCCTCGGACGGCTGGGCGGCCAGGGTCTGTCGCTGTTGATCGCCGAGCAGAACGTCAACTTCCTGTCGCTGGCCGACCGGGTCTACACCCTGGATGGCGGCCGCATCGGCTTCACCGGCTCGGTCGCCGAAATGCATGACAACGATGCGCTGCGGCGGGCCTATTTCGGGCTGAAATAGTTGGATCACCACGGAGACACGGAGAACACGGAGGAAGACGAAATTTTAGCCGATATATAGACGGCGCCCCTGTGGCTTGCCGTGATATTCACAATTCTCCGTGTCCTCCGTGTTCTCCGTGGTGAAAATGAAACTCCCTTCCGCCATCCTCTGCCTCGCCACCGCCGGACTGGCCGCCTGCGCCGCTTCCGCTCCGGCCTGGGTCAATCCGGATCTGCCACAGGGCCGCGCCTCGGCCGACCTCGCCGCCTGCCGTCGCCTGGCCGACCGCGACATGGGGCATGATCTGTTCCAGCAGCCCGACGAGCGCTCCTCCGACCCGATGAAACTGGTCGACCGGTCGCGTTCGCAGCAGCGCTTCGAGTCCCTGGTTGGCGATTGCATGGAAGACAAGGGCTATCACCCGGCGAAATAGGCTGCTCCGTAACCCGGCAAAAGCCCGTCCGCCGGCCGTTCGCAGCCCGGCCCGTCCAGCCAGGTCCAGCCCTCGGCGAGGGCAATCGGCGCCGCCCCCGGCCGGCAGTTGAACAGGCACAGCAGGCGTTGCTCGGCCGATTGCCGTTCGAAGGCCAGCACCGCATCGCTGCCCGGCACCAAGGTCAGCCGGCCCTGTCGCAGGGCAGGCTGCCGCTTGCGCCACGCCAGGAATCGGCGATAGGCATTCAATACCGAATGCGGATCGGCCGCCTGACCGTCGCGCGCCAGCGCCAGATGCGCCTCCGGCAGCGGCAGCCAGGGTCGGCCGGGGCTGAACCCGGCGTTGGGCTGGCCCGATGACCATGGCATCGGCGTCCGGCAGCCGTCCCGCCCCTTGAATTCCGGCCAGAAGGCTTTGCCGTAGGGATCGCGCAAGGCCTCGAACGGCAGCGCCGCCTCGGTCAGCCCCAGTTCCTCGCCCTGATAGATGCAGAGGCTGCCCCTGAGGCTGAGCAGCAGCGCCATCAACAGCTTGGCAAAAGCCGGGCTGCCGTCGCCCCACCGGCTGACCGCCCGCTCGACGTCGTGGTTGGAGAAGGCCCAGCACAGCCAGCCGTCGGTGACCCGAGCCTCCACCTCGCCGATGGCCTGGCGCAACAGGGCCGCGGAAAAGCCGCGCCGCATCAGGCGCAGGGTATAGGCCATGTGCAGCGCCGCCTCGCCCGCGGTGTAGAGATTGGCCCGGTCGAGCACGTCGCCCTCGCTCGACAACTCGGCCACCGTGGTGCTGCCCGGATAGCGGGCGAGCAGGCCGCGCAGCCGGCGCATCGGCGCCACGGCGTCGGCTTGCGCCATGTCGAAGCGGTGGTGCTGCAGGCCGAACGGCTTGAGCGGCGTCACCCCATCGGCCGGCGGTCGCGGCGGGTTGTCCCGCAAGGCGGCGTCATGCAGGAGGAAATCCACCGCATCGAGACGAAAGCCATCGACCCCACGGTCGAGCCAGAATTGCCCGACCGCTTCCTGCGCCGCCAGCACCTCGGGGTGACGCAGGTTGAGGGCCGGTTGGCTGGCCAGGAAATGATGCAAATAATATTGCCGGCGACGCGGTTCCCAGGTCCAGGCGCTACCGCCGAACACCGACAGCCAATTGTTGGGCGGGGTGCCGTCCGCCTTGGCATCGGCCCAGACATACCATTCCGCCTTGGCATCGCCGGAGGAACGGCGGCTGGCGGCGAACCACGGGTGACGGTCGGAGCTGTGGCTCCACACCAGGTCGATCAGCAGCTTCAGGCCAAGGCCATGGGCCCGCTGCAGCAGCCGGTCGAAATCGGCCAGGCTGCCGAACGCCGGATCGACCGCACAATGGTCGGCAACGTCGTAGCCGAAATCTTCCATCGGCGAGGCATAGAAGGGCGAAATCCAGATCGCGTCGACGCCGAGGGCGGCGACATGGTCCAGCCGCGCCGTGATGCCGGCAAGGTCCCCGATTCCGTCTCCGTCGCTGTCCTGAAAGCTGCGCGGAATGATGTGATAGAGAACGGCGCCGCGCCACCAGTCATGGTTCATTGGGTCGGGCGCTCCCGTAATTAACCATTTCTTTGCATTTCCTTAACCCGGCGATGGCTATCCTGATTGGCTGCCGATCCGGAGAGCCCGCATGAAGCAACCCGATGACCCCACCATCCAAGTCGCCGGTCAACGGGTCAACTCGCGCGTCGTGTCCCATATCGAACAAGCCAGCCGCAACACCGGCGTCAGTTTCAGTTATCTGATGGCCCAGGCCAGCAAGGAAAGCTCGTTCGAGGCGGGGGCCGGTTCCCATACCTCTTCCGCCGCCGGACTGTTCCAATTCACCAAGGGCACCTGGCTGCAACTGGTCAAGGTGCACGGCGCGGCGCACGGTCTCGGCGATCTGGCCGACCACATCCACCGGACGGCCAAGGGCGACTATGCCGTCGACGACGCCAAACTCCGCACCAAGATCCTCGATCTGCGCCGCGACCCGCAAACGGCCTCGCTGATGGCCGGCGAATACGCCAAGGAAAACAAGGCCTGGCTGGAACGGACCCTCGGCCGACCGGTCAATTCCACCGATCTCTATATGGCGCATTTCCTGGGCCCCGGCGGCGCCGCCAAGGTCTTGAAGGCGCAGGCGCAGGACCCGGCGCAACCGGCGGCGGACCTGCTGCCGCAGGCGGCGCACCTCAACCCCACGGTATTCTACGAAGCCGACCATTCTCCCCGCAGCGTCGCCGCCGTCTACGAGCGCATCCACCGGGCCATCGAACCGCCGATGAAGCAGTATGCGCGGCTGGAATCGGCCCGGGCGGCAGCGGCCAACGGCGGCACCGGCCATCCGGCACATGCCGGCGCGGCCAGCGGAACCCGGGTGGCGACGCGGACCGCCGAGGCCAAATGGCCGTTCGAAACCGGCCAATGGCCGCCCGCCCATATGCCGGCCGCCGCCCTTGCCGCGGCGGCAGCGTCGGCCGAACCGGCCGAAACCGTCGCCTATACCGACGGGGCGCAGAGCGCCGACCAGATCTCGGCGCCGATGCCGCCCGCCCCCGGCCTGCCGGCGGCCGACGGCACTCCGCTGGGCAAGTTGCTGAAGGGCTTGTTCGGCTAGGCAACGCCCAAATTGGTCATTCACCAATCGCCGGGATCGCAGCTGATCTGTTCAAAGGAGAGCCTTCGCATTACGCGGCAGGCGGAAGCCTCGGAGCTTCAAAGGCTCTTCCACGTCTATCGACACGATTTCGAGCAAATACTGCGTGATGGCGTCCTCATGCCGGTCGGCTTCGATGTGAAGGCCGTAGGCTTTGCCGAGTTCCCCCGCCAAGTGCGCATCACAGGCCAGTCGCCGCGCGTGATCGGCCGCATCACGGCGCACTCGGATGGCGCCCAGTCGGAGCCGAAGCTCGTATTCGGCAACGGCGGATGCCGGGCGGCTCGATGGTGTGGTGTAAAGATCGAAGAGTTTGGCCATATGGGTACTCCTGATGGTGCCCCCCCAGAAATGCCGCGACGTAAAATAATGGGCTGGCAAAGAGAGGAAACCACCTGACCAGCCGTCCTGTAGGAAATTGGCCAATATCCGTGGCGAATGTCATAGATCCGCGAATCTAACGCATGCTGACTGGCCTATATTAACGTCATTGCGCCGCGGCATTGACGCCGCCGATGCTGACGAAAACCATCAACCGAGACGCCAACCTTCCACTCTCGGCCAGAACCACTGGTGCGGCCGGCAAAAAGCCGTGTCGGGTGTCGGACGGATAGCAGTCGACGATTTCGTCGATCTCTACTGCTGAGGTTGACCCGTTCCGGTCACTCGGGATGATGGGTAATGCCCCTCGAGGCGACCAGTCGCCATCGTCTTAGTTGCAGTCAATTGGGTTGTCGGCCGTGGGTTATGGGCGCGGCCGTCAGGGCCGACCGTTCTGCCGAGGGAGCCGGTAGCGCAGCAGAAACATCCGGACCGTCTCCTCGACCACCTCGTCGGCCGAGGCGATCACGGCCTCGCGGCCCAGCATCATAGGCCAAAGCACGAATTCATTGAGCATGCCGGTGAATTGATGGGCGGCCAGCAGGGCGTTGCGGCAGTCGAGGATTGCCATCTCGGTCAGGTAGGCGAGGTAGCGCGCGAACCGCTCCGTCATCGGCTCCATCACCGCTGCGAACGCGTCGGCAATCCACGGAAACTGGCGCGAATCCGCCACCACCATGCGAAAGAACCCCAGATAGCCGGGCCGTGCGTGGAGACCCACGATTGCCCGGGCGATCAGGTCCAGGACCTCATCGACGCCACCGCGGGTCTCGATGCCGGGGGGCAGGGCGTCCTCGAGTTGGGCGGAAAATCGCAGCAGCATCTCCCGGAAGATCTCCTCCTTGCCCGCGAACTGGTTGTAGAGGGTGCGCCGGGCGACGCCGGCGGCCTTGGCCAGTTCGTCCATGCTGACGGCACCGAATCCGCGCTCCAGGAAGAGCCGTTCGGCCGCCTCGACGATCACCTCCCACGACCCGCCGCGCCGGACCTTCGGCGGGGCCGGCTGCCGGCTGTCTGAACCTTCCATCTCGACACTCCCTATCGCTGCATGCCGGAGAAAATCTTATTGCACTTATCAGTGCATGTCAATAGAGTGCACTTATAAGTGTATATATGCGCACGGCAAAGGCGAGCTGCGGCCGGCACGGCCAGCCCCTAGGCCGTCGCGCCGCTAGAAAGGCAGCCTCATGTCGAAGTGCCGAATCGTAGCCGCCACCCTGATCGCCGCGAGCCTCGCGGCCTGTAACAAGGAAGCCTCGACCGCCGCCCAGCCCAGGCCCGTCCGCGTGGCGACCGTCCAGGATGACTCAGCCGGCGAAACAGTCTCGATGACCGGCCAAGTCCGCGCCAAGGACCAGGCCAGCCTCGGCTTTCGCATCGACGGGCGCATGGTCGAGCGGCTCGTCAATGTGGGCGACAAAGTCAAGGCCGGCCAGGTAATCGCCCGGCTCGCCCCCCAGGACCAGACGAATGCGCGGCGGTCGGCGGAAGCCGCCCTGGCCGCGGCCGAGGCGCAACTGACCCAGACGCGCCTGGCCTACGGGCGGCAGCAGGAGCTGGCGAAGAACGGCTGGACGCCGCGGGCCCGGCTCGACGACTCCGAGGAGGCTTTCCATACCGCCCAGGCACAGGTCGATGCCGCGCGGGCACGGCTGCGACAAGCCCAGGACGAGCTGGGCTACACAGTGCTCACCGCCGACGGCCCCGGCATGGTCACCCAGGTCGGTGCCGAGGCGGGCGAAGTGGTGCGGCCGGGGCAGATGGTCGCCCAGGTCGCGCGGCCGGACGGGCGCGACGCCGTGTTCGACGTGCCGGATCAGATCATCCTCAATGGCCCCAGGGACCCGCTCGTGACGATCGCCCTCACGAACGACCCCACGGTCACGGCGACCGGCCGGGTCCGGGAGGTGGCGCCCCAGGCCGATCAGGCCACCCGAACCTTCCAGGTCAAGGTCGGGATCACCGATCCCTCGCCCGCCATGCGGCTGGGATCCACCGTCACCGGTCGCGTCCGCCTCCCACCGTCCTCCGGCGTGGTGATCCCGGCGAGCGCGCTGACCGAGGCGGACGGGCGGCCGGCTGTCTGGACCGTCGATGCCCAGAGCCTGACGGTGTCGCTGCACACCGTGGGGGTACTCCGCTATGACCCCGGCCAGGTCGTGGTCTCGCAGGGAGTGAAGCCCGGTGACGTCGTCGTCACGGCCGGCGTGCAGCTGCTGCACCCGGATCAGAAGGTCCGCTTGCTGGAGGCCGCCCGATGACCGGCTTCAACCTGTCCGAATGGGCGATCCGCCACCGGTCGCTGGTCGCCTATTTCATGATCGCCATCGTGGCGGCCGGCATCTGGTCCTACCTGCGGCTCGGGCGCAGTGAGGACCCGGCGTTCACGATCAAGACCATGGTGGTCCAGGCCGAGTGGCCCGGCGCCACGCTCGGGGACACGCTCGAGCAGGTGACGGACCGGCTGGAGCGCAAGCTGCAGGAGACGCCCAACCTCGATTACCTGAAGAGCTACACCACTCCGGGCAAGGCCACGATCTTCGTCTATCTGAAGGACTCGACGTCGCCGCGTGAGGTGCCGGACATCTGGTACCAAGTGCGCAAGAAAGTGGGCGACATCCGGAACACGCTGCCCCAGGGGCTCGTGGGGCCAGGTTTCAACGACGAGTTCGGCGACACCTACGGGATCGTCTACGGGTTCACCGCGGACGGCTTCACGCATCGGGAGCTGAAAGACTATGTCGACGATGTCCGGAATCGGCTTCTCCAGATCCCCGACATCTCGAAGATCGACGTCCTGGGCGCCCAGGACGAGCGCGTCTATGTCGAATTCTCGACCGCTCAAATGGCGGGCCTGGGGGTCGACCGCGCGATGCTGATCACCGCGCTGCAGGCCCAGAACGGCGTGACGCCCGCCGGCGTGGTGCAGACCAGCGCCGAAAAGATCCTGGTCCGGGTCTCGGGCGCGTTCCAGTCCGAGCAGGACCTTCGGGCCGTCAACCTCGTGGCCAACGGCCGGATGATTCGCCTCAGCGACATCGCCCGCGTGACTCGCGGCCCGGCCGATCCCGCGCAGCCGATGTTCCGGGTCGACGGCCAGGACGGCATCGGGCTGGCGATCGCGATGCGCAAGGGCGGCGACGTCCTGGCCCTAGGCCACAACATTGAGAATGCCATGGCCGAGATCACGGCAGGCCTGCCGGTCGGGATTGAGGCCAAGCTGATCGCCGACCAGCCTGTCACGGTCGAGCACGCGGTGGACGACTTCATGGAGGCCTTGTGGGAGGCAATCGGGATCGTCCTGATCGTCAGCCTGGTCAGCCTCGGATTGCGGGCTGGCGCCGTGGTCGCGCTGGCTATTCCGCTGGTGCTCGCCGCCGTCTTCCTGGTGATGTACCTGACCGGGATCGATCTCCAGCGGATCTCGTTGGGCGCCCTGATAATCGCCCTCGGCCTGCTGGTCGACGATGCGATGATCACGGTCGAAACCATGGTCACGCGGCTGGAGCACGGCGACGACAAGGAGCGCGCGGCGACCTTCGCCTACAGCTCGACGGCGTTCCCCATGCTCTCCGGCACCCTGGTCACGGTTGCCGGCTTCGTCCCGATCGGCTTCGCGCGCAGTGCGGCCGGCGAGTACACCTTCTCCATCTTCGCGGTCGTCGCCATCGCGCTGCTCGCGTCGTGGATCGTCGCGGTCATCTTTGCGCCGTTGCTCGGCGTCTGGGTCCTGAAGAAGCCCAAGGCCGCGCATTCGGCGGAGCCCGGACCTGTCATGCGCGCGTACCGCCGCGTCCTGGTGCTGGCGATGCGCGCGCGCTGGGTCACGGTGGCGGCGACGCTCGGCCTGTTCGCGGCGTCGTTCGTCGGCATGCGTTCCGTACCGCAGCAGTTCTTCCCCTCGTCCGACCGGCCGGAGCTGCTCGTGAACCTGCAGCTGCCGCAGAATGCATCGATCTATGCCACCAAAGAGGCCGCGGCGCGGCTGGATAAGCTGCTGACCGGCGACCGCGACGTCGACCACTGGAGCACCTATGTCGGGCAGGGCGCCGTCCGGTTCTACCTGCCCCTTGACGTGCAGCTCCCCAACGACGCGTTTGCCCAGGCCGTGGTCGTCACCAAGGGGCTGGTGGAGCGCGAGCGCGTGAAGGCGAAGCTGGAGAAGGCGCTGGAGACCGACTTCCCCAACGCCACCGGGCGGCTCTCGCCGCTGGAGCTCGGCCCGCCGGTGGGCTGGCCCCTCCAGTACCGGGTGCGCGGACCGGAGCCGGATAAGGTGCGCGAGATCGCATTCCGGGTGGCGCAGATCATGTCGGCCGACGCCGCGGTCGAGAAGGTCAACTACAACTGGATGGAGCCGGCGCGCACCATGCGGATCAAGGTCGACCAGGACCAGGCGCGGCTCCTGGGCCTGAGCTCCGAGCAGCTGGCGCAATCGCTGAACGCCGTGGTGTCCGGGGTCACTGCGACCCAGATGCGCAGCGGCATCTATCTGGTCGACGTGGTGGTCCGGGGGGCGTCCGAGCAGCGGGTCTCGCTCTCGACCATCCGCGGGCTCCAGGTGCCGCTCCCGGCCGGCCGGACCGTGCCGCTCAGCCAGATCGCCACCGTCGAGTACGGCCAGGAGTACCCGCTCGTCTGGCGCCGGGACCGGAGGCCCACGCTGACCGTGCAGGCCGACGTCGCGACCGGCACGCTGCCGGCCACGGTTGTGCAGCGGATGGCGCCCAACTTGGCGACGCTGAACGCCGGCCTGGCTCCAGGCTACCACGTCGACGTCGGCGGAACGGCGGAGGAGAGCGCCAAGGCCCAGGGCTCGGTGATGGCGGTGATGCCGCTGATGCTGTTCCTGACGCTCACGGTGCTGATGATCCAGCTCAAAAGCTTCAACCGCCTGTTCCTGGTGCTGAGCGTCGCCCCGCTCGGCCTGATCGGCGTGGTCGCGGCCCTGCTGCTGTCCGGCAAGCCCATGGGCTTCGTGGCGATGTTGGGGGTGCTCGCCTTGACCGGCATGATTGCCCGCAACTCGGTGATCCTGATCGACCAGGTCGAGACCGAACGGGCGCGTGGACGGCACCCCTGGGATGCCGTCGTCGAAGCCGCGACGCACCGCTTCCGGCCGATCCTGCTGACCGCGGCAGCGGCAATCCTGGGGATGATCCCGATCGCGCCGACCATCTTCTGGGGACCGATGGCCTACGCGATCCTGGGCGGCCTGGCAGTCGCCACGGCGCTGACCCTGGTCTTCCTGCCGGCCCTCTACGTCGCCTGGTTCCGCATCAAGGGGCCCGATGCGCAGGCGCCCGCGGCCCGGCCCGAGGCGGAAAGCGTCCAACACCCGACCGCTTGAATTGATCCGCTGTGATCCTGGATCCGTTGCGCGGGTTCGCCGAATCCTGCCGGAAGGAGCTTGAAGGTTGGTCCGATGGACGGGGCAGCGCGTCTTAGCGTCGTGGGATCGAGGCCTCATTGCATTTGAGGCTCGCTCAGCAGGCCGCGCCTAGGCACACTTGATGGCGCCTGCCGCCATTCCGAGCGCTCGGAGCACCATCGCGGTCGGCGGAATGAACGCTTAACGCTACCCTGAAGCCATCGAAAAATGTCCCCTGGGAGGAAACCACATGCGC
>CAIOJO010000012.1 GCA_903858635.1 uncultured Telmatospirillum sp.
CGCCTCCGAAACACCTAACCTCCGCTCCAGAAACTGACCGCCACCAAGGAGCCCGTAGGCCCCTACGGTCATGCTCGCCTTGCATAAAGAAAATCTGAAAGTGGGCCACCACCAGCGGTCTGGTGAATAAGAGCGGCTAGTCGCGCAATTTTCACATCGCCGTCCTTGTAAGCTGTCCCGCACTTCGTCTATGCCTCGTCGGCTGCCGCCCCTCATTGGGCGGCACCCCGGGGGGATACGGCCGATGCAGACGAGTAACTTGCCGAGGATCAGCCCGCGCTACTGGGCGGCCATCACCCTTGCCAGCATCTTCGGCGCCAACCTGGGCGATTTCGTCTCCCACGTCCTGCATCTGGGGCATTATCGCGGCCTTCCCCCGCTGGCCGTGGCCTTCGGCCTGATCCTGCTGGCGGAGCGCCGATTGAAGCTGCGGACCGAGGCCTATTATTGGCTGGCGATCGTCACCCTGCGCACCGCCGCCACCAATTTGGGCGACTTGGCCACCCACGATTTCAAACTCGCCTATCCGGCCGTGCTCTTCGGCTTGGCTGTCCTGTTGGTCGGCTTGTTGGCGGTGGAAAGCCGCCTCCCGCTGCGGGCCGGCAATCCGCCTGCGGCCCCGGCATCCGGCGGACTGCCGGCCACCAACGGGGTCTATTGGGTGGCGATGCTGGTTGCCGGAACATTGGGGACGGCCGCCGGCGACTATATCGCCGATGAGCTGGGGTTCGGCCTGGTTTACGGCTCGCTGGCGGAATGCCTGGTGCTGGCGGCGATGCTCTCGCTGCGCGGCATCCCCGGCTGGCTGAGCAAACAGAGCTATTGGCTGACCATCGTCTGCGTCCGCACCGCCGGCACCACCGTTGGCGACTTCCTGGCCAGCCGCCACGGGGCCGGCCTGGGACTGGAGGCCAGCACCGTCTTTACCGGGATCCTGTGGATCGCCTTGCTGGTGCTGTGGCGCCGGCCGGACGGCAGGCGATCGGATGCGGGCCGAACCGTCCCGACGGCACCGCCGGTGGCCGAACAGGAATCGGTCTGAACGCTCCGGCGGTCAGCCGCGTCCGCCGAGCTTCCGACGCCTCTGGCGCTCGGAATCTTCCTCGGCGGCGCAATCGCAGCAGGTGGGAGCCGAGGGATTGGCCCGGAGACGGGTCCTTTCGATGGGCTCGCCGCAGGCCCGGCAGATGCCCGACGAAGGGGCCTGCGGCAGGCTGCGCAGGACGAGCTGAATCGCCCTATTGGTGATCTGCTCTGCCCGTTCATTGGCGACATCGATCTCGTCCATGCTCACCTCCATGATAGAATGGATAGATATGGTGGCGTATTGAGCATCCGGCTTCAAGATATTGATTCGTGACAACCCCCCTTGAACCTGACATGAGGCAACCAGGGCATTGGCCGTGCCGGCACCCCAGATGGGAGGGAGACCGTCGATCCCGCTGTGGTGTTAAAGCAGGGTATCGATATCTGTCCCGCGTCTCCAATCCGGCTGAACACCGGAATCGAGGTTTTCATGACTGGCGCCATGAAATCGGTTTTGGCGATTGCCTTTTTCACCGGCCTCCTGGCATCGGGCTGTGCCGTCTATGAGCCCGGTAGCGGCGAAGGCTACGGGTCAGGTGCCTACGCTGCGCCCTATGAGGGGCCGGCCTACACCTATCCGCCAGCGGAGGCCTATGTCGTGCCCGGCGGCCGTCGCGATGAACTCGCACATCATGAAGAGGAAAAGCAGGAACATCGCGACCATCGTGAAGACGGTCACACCGGCGAACCACGCAACCATGGCGACGAGCATGATCACCATGGTGATCATGAGCATGGTGGCGACGAACATTGAGCCCCGGACTGTCGCCGCCATGCAGCGGCCGATCTATTTCATCGGCCCGCTGAAGGCGCGCAGGACGAACGGCACGGCGGCCAGGATGACCGCCGTGAGACCGGCCGCCGGCAGCCCGTAGCCTTGGATCAGCGGCCCGGTGACCAGGGCCGAAAACACCGTGATGCCACCGGCGAAACTGTCGTTCACGCCGATCGCCCGCCCGCGCTCTTCCGTCTCGGCATGATCGGCGATGAAGGCGGTCGCCGCCACGTTCGCCGCCGCCCAGCCGATGCCGACCAGGAAGGTGCCCAGACCGACCGTCAGGATGTTCGAGGTGAAGGCGACCAGCGCCGCACCGATCAGCGAGACGAAGACGCCGGGGAACATCACCCGGGCGCGCCCGAAGCGGTCGGCGAGCTTGCCGAGCGGAATGGTGAAGGCGAACATCCCCGCCGAGTGGAACATGTGGGTGATGGCGATCGACACCAGGGAATGCCCGTGGTGCGACAGCACCAGCGAGGTCAGCACCATCACGATCGACATGTTGCCGCTGGCCGCGCAATTGGACAGGATGGCAAGGCGGATCGACGGATTGGCCAGCAGCTTGAGCGGGCTGGTGTCCTTGGGTGCCGCATCCCGCGTCCACGGATGGCCCTTGAAGCCCGGCCAGTATTTCTCGAGATTCAGGCCGATCTCTTTGGGATCGGGGCGGACGAAGGTCACGACGATCATTCCGGTGACGATCAATATCGGCAGGAAGAACCACGGCAAGCCCAGCGGATCCACGCCATAACGGCGCGACATAGTATCGGCGGCGGCGACCATCAGCGGGCTGATCACCAGGCCGGCCAGCGAGCCGAGGGCCACGTAACCGAGGGCGCGGGCGCGGAAACGTGGCGGAAACATGTCGGTGACGGCGACGCGCATCTGCTGCGCGCCATTCATTCCCATACCGAAGGCGAGCAGTCCGGCCACGAACAGCGCCGTACTGCGCAGAACCATGGCAAAGCCCAACATGAGCGCGCCGACCAGGGCCAGCGCCAGACCGAGATAGATACCGGGCTTGCGGCCCCGCTTGTCGGTGACCTTGCCCATCGGATAGGCGACGAGAAACCGACTTAAGCCGATCAGGCCGACCGAGAGGCCGGCCAGCCCGGACGATCCGGTGAGGCTGATCACCATCAACGGCCCGAACCCATAGGAAAACTGCATGCCGGCGCCGGTGAAGGATTGGGATAGGGAAAACAGCGCCACATTGCGTTTGATGAGCGCGGGAACTTTCGTGTCCATGGCCAAGGGGGTCCATTCGTCGGTGGCGAACGCAGGTGGCAGCGCGCCGCCGATGCAGGACTCAAGACGCGGTCTGTCAGTGTTGCGCCGCAGACTAATGCGAAATGACGGGTCGAACCAAGTGTTCGTTTGCGATCGGAAAGGGCTTTTCAGCGCAACGACTGGTTGCAGCCAATGTCGTTGACACCAAGACAAGTTTTCTCTTTTCCGCACAATCGCCATTGGCACAGCCGAACACTGACAGTATAGCAAACGGGATAAATCATGCCCGTCGCCGAGGAATTCATGCGTGTTGCCATCATTGGTTCCGGGCCTGCCGGTTTCTACGCCGCCGAAGCGCTGCTCAAGCGCAGCGACACGGTGGTCCATGTGGACATGTTCGACCGTCTGCCGACTCCGTTCGGACTGGTGCGGGGCGGTGTCGCCCCCGATCATCCGCGCGTGAAGTCCATTACCCGCGCCTACGAACAAACCGCGGCGCGGCCGACCTTCCGGTTTCTCGGCAATGTCTGCCTCGGACGCGACCTGTCGGTGGACCAGTTGCGCCGGCACTACCACCAGATAGTCTATGCGGTGGGCAACGAGGCCAGCCGCCGCCTCGGCATTCCCGGCGAAGGCATCACCCGCTGCACACCGGCGGCGGTGTTCGTCGGCTGGTACAATGGTCATCCGGACTACCGTGATGCCAAGATCGACCTGTCGGTCTCCCGCGTCGCCGTTGTCGGCAACGGCAATGTGGCGGTCGACGTCGCCCGGGTTCTACTGAAGGCTCCGGACGAACTCGGGAAGACGGATATCGCCGGGCACGCGCTCGCGGCGCTCGGCAACAGTCGGGTGCGCGAAGTCTTCATACTGGGGCGGCGCGGACCGGAGCAAGCCACCTTCACCCCGAAGGAAGTCGCCGAACTTGGCGAGATCGACGGCGTCGACCTGGTCGTCGACCCCAGCGAACTCGCCGACTGTCCGGCATTCGAGTCCCTCGACAATCGGCAGCAGCAGAATCTGGAAATTCTCCGCTCGTTCGCGGCGCGTCCGGCCGGGACCAACACGAAGAAGGTTCACCTGCGTTTCTTCGTCTCGGCGAGGGAAGTCGTCGCCGACGCCGCCGGCACCGTCGCGGCGATCGCGCTCGAGCAGGAAAGTCATGCCGCGGCCGCCGACGGGACCGGCAAGATCGAACGGCTCGATGTCGGCATGGTGTTGCCGGCGATCGGCTATGCCGCCAAACGGATCGAAGGCGTGCCGTTCGACGAGACGGCGCTGATCGTCGCCAATGAAGACGGACGGGTGGTGGATCCCCGCAGCCGAACCGTGATCGCCAATGAATATGTGGTCGGCTGGGCGCGCACCGGGCCGCGCGGGCTGATCGGCGCGCATAAGGGCGCATCGGCCCATGTGGTCGAGCATATGACGGCCGACGGCGCCGGACTGGAGACGCGGGCATTGCCCGAGCCCGATGCCCTGATGTCCCTGCTGCGGCAGCGGGGCCAGCAAATCGTCTCGTTCGACGACTGGAAACAGCTCGACGATGTCGAACAGGCGCGCGGCGAACGGCGGGGAGCGCCGCGCGACAAGATCGTCGATGTCGGGGCGATGCTGGGGATTCTCGGTTCGACTTGAGCCCCACAATCATCGTCATGCGCGGGCTTGACCCGCGTATCCACGTGGTGGTACCCCGCGAATCCGTTCGGCGGAGAGACGTGGCTGGCCGTGACAAGCACGGTCATGACGGTGAATTGAATCGAGTCCAGGACAATCCGCAGGCCTTCGAACAGTTGCAGCGTCATTAAAAAAACGTATGATTGTTTCCTAAGAAGGTCCGGAGGATGAGGAACGGCCAATGAGAGGATTCGTCGCGAATATGGATTTCGGTCTCGGCGAGACGGCCGAGATGCTGCGGGACCAGGTAGCCGCCTTCGCCGCCGCCGAGATCGCGCCTTTGGCCGCCGACATCGACCGCAGCAATACCTTTCCGCATCCCCTGTGGCGCAAGCTGGGCGAGATGGGGCTGCTGGGGGTGACCGTCGAGGAGGAATACGGCGGCGCCGGCATGGGCTATCTCGAACATACGGTGGCGATGGAGGAGATCAGCCGGGCCTCGGCCTCGGTCGGCCTGTCCTACGGCGCCCATTCCAATCTCTGCGTCAACCAGATCCGCCGCAACGGCACCCCCGAGCAGAAGCGGTGCTATCTGCCGAAGCTGATCTCCGGCGAGCATGTCGGGGCGCTGGCCATGAGCGAGCCGAATGCCGGCTCGGACGTGGTCGGCATGCGCCTCAAGGCCGAGCCGAAGGGCGACCGCTACATCCTGAACGGCACCAAGATGTGGATCACCAACGGCCCCACCGCCGATGTGGTGGTGGTCTATGCCAGAACCGATCCGGCGCCGGGTCCGCGCGGCATCACCGCCTTCATCGTCGAGACAGGGTGGAAGGGCTTTTCGGTGGCGCAGAAGCTGGACAAGCTGGGCATGCGCGGTTCCGACACCGGCGAGCTGGTGTTCGAAGACTGCGAGGTGCCGGCAGCCAACGTCCTCGGCAAGGTCGGCGGCGGCGTCAACGTGCTGATGAGCGGGCTGGATTACGAGCGGGTGGTGCTGTCGGCCGGGCCCCTCGGCATCATGCGGGCGGCGATGGACCTGGTGGTGCCCTATGTCCACGACCGCGAGCAGTTCGGCCAGCCGATCGGCACCTTCCAGCTGATGCAGGGCAAGCTGGCCGACATGTACACCACGATGAACGCCTGTCGCGCCTATGCCTATACGGTGGCGCGGGCCTGCGATCGCGGCGCTACCACCCGCAAGGATTCGGCCGGGGTCATCCTCTACTGCGCCGAGAAGGCCACCTGGATGGCGCTGGAGGCGATCCAGACCCTGGGCGGCAACGGCTACATCAACGACTACCCGGCCGGCCGCCTGCTGCGCGACGCCAAGCTCTACGAAATCGGCGCCGGCACCAGCGAGATTCGCCGCATGCTGATCGGCCGCGAGCTGTTCGAGGAAACCCAATGAGCGTCCTCAAGAGCCTGGTCGACACCCGCTCGGAGGAGTTCCAGAAGAACAGCCGGGTGATGGAAGGGCTGGTGGCCGATCTGCGCGGCGTCGTCGCGGCGGTCAAGGAAGGCGGCGGCGGCGCCATGCGCGAACGGCATCTGGCCCGCGGCAAGCTGTTGCCGCGCGAACGCATCCGCCGCCTGTTGGACGTCGGCTCGCCCTTCCTCGAACTGTCGCAATTGGCCGCCTGGGGCATGTATACCGGCGACGTCGCCAGCGCCGGCATCATCACCGGGGTCGGCACCATCGCCGGCCAGGAATGCATGATCGTCGCCAATGACGGCACGGTCAAAGGCGGCAGCTACTACCCGCTGACCGTCAAGAAGCATCTGCGGGCCCAGGAAATCGCCCGCGAGAACAAGCTCCCCTGCGTCTATCTGGTGGAATCGGGCGGCGCCAACCTGCCCAACCAGGACGAGGTGTTCCCCGACCGCGACCATTTCGGCCGCATCTTCTACAACCAGGCGCTGATGTCGGCCGAGGGCATCCCGCAGATTTCCGTGGTGCACGGCTCCTGCACCGCCGGCGGCGCCTATATCCCGGCGATGTCGGACGAGGCGGTGATCGTCAAGGGCCAGGGCACCATCTTCCTGGGCGGTCCGCCGCTGGTCAAGGCGGCCACCGGCGAGGTGGTGACGGCCGAGGATCTGGGCGGGGCCGAGGTCCATTGCCGGATCTCCGGGGTGACCGACCATTACGCCCATGACGACGGCCATGCCCTGGCCATCGCCCGGCGCATCGTCGGCAATCTCAACCGCACCAAGCCGGTGTCGCTGGCCCTCGCCCCGCCCGAGGAACCGCTCTACGACCCGCGCGAGATCTACGGCATCATCCCGGCCGATCCGCGCAAGCCCTATGACGTGCGGGAAGTGATCGCCCGCCTGGTCGACGGGTCGCGCTTCGACGAGTTCAAGCAGACCTACGGCACCACCCTGGTCACCGGCTTCGCCCATCTGTGGGGCTATCCCATCGGCATCGTCGCCAACAACGGCATCCTGTTCTCGGAATCGGCCGAGAAAGGCGCGCATTTCGTCCAGCTGTGCAGCCAGCGCGGCATTCCCCTGGTGTTCCTGCAGAACATCACCGGCTTCATGGTCGGCCGCAAATACGAAGCCGGCGGCATCGCCAAGAACGGCGCCAAGATGGTGACCGCGGTGGCCTGCGCCAAGGTTCCCCGCTTCACCCTGATCATCGGCGGCAGCTTCGGGGCGGGCAATTACGGCATGTGCGGGCGGGCCTACCAGCCGCGCTTCCTGTGGATGTGGCCCTGCGGCCGGGTCTCGGTGATGGGCGGCGAGCAGGCCGCCAACGTGCTGGCGCAAATCAAGAAGGACGCCATGGCGGCTAAGGGCGAAAGCTGGGCGGCTGCCGACGAGGAAGCGTTCAAGGCGCCGATCCGCCAGCAATACGAGACCCAGGGCCATCCCTATTATGCCGGCGCCCGCCTGTGGGACGACGGCCTGATCGATCCGGCCGAGACCCGCACCGTGCTGGCGCTGGGCTTGTCGGCCTCGCTCAACGCGCCGATCGAACCGACCCGCTTCGGCGTGTTCAGGATGTGAAGCCATGACCCAGTCGCTGCTGATCGACACCGCGGACGGCGTCCGCACCATCACCCTGAACCGGCCCGAGCGGCACAACGCCTTCGACGACGCGGTCATCGCGCAGTTGACCGATGCCTTCGTGGTGGCCGGGGCCGATGCCGACAGCCGGGCCGTGGTTCTGGCCGCCACCGGCAAGAGCTTTTCCGCCGGCGGCGACCTTGGCTGGATGCGGCGCATGGCCGAATTCGGGCCGGAGGAGAACCTGGCCGATGCGCGAGCCCTGGCCCGGCTGTTGGCGGTGATCGACGGCTGCCCCAAGCCGGTGATCGGCGTGGTCCAGGGCGCCGCCTATGGCGGCGGCGTCGGCCTGGTGTCCTGCTGCGACATGGTGGTGGCGGCCGAGGGCGCCAGCTTCTGCCTGTCCGAGGTCAAGCTCGGGCTGATCCCGGCGACCATCGCGCCTTATGTGGTGCGGGCCATGGGGGCGCGGGCGGCGCGCCGCTATTTCGCCACCGCCGAGACCTTCGACGCGGCCAAGGCGCTGTCGTTCGGCCTGGTGCACGAGGTGGTCGCCACCGAGCGGCTGGGCGAGGTTCGCGACGCCTGGCTGGCCCGCCTCAAGGCCAACGGACCGGCCGCCATCGCCGCCAGCAAGGCGCTGTTGCGCCGCGTCGGCGACGAGCCGCTGACCGACCAGCTGATCGAGTGGACGGCCACCCGCATCGCCGAACTGCGGGCCAGCCCGGAAGGCCGCGAGGGGGTCCGCGCCTTCCTCGAAAAGCGCCGGCCCAACTGGCGGAAAGATTAGGTCATGTTCGACAAGATCCTGATCGCCAATCGCGGCGAGATCGCCTGCCGGGTGATGCGGACCGCCCGGCGGCTGGGCATCCGCAGCGTCGCCGTCTATTCGGAGGCCGATGCCGGGGCCATGCATGTGGCGATGGCCGACGAAGCCTTCCTGATCGGCCCGCCGCCGGCCGCCGCCAGCTATCTGAATGGCGCGGCCATCCTGGCCGCGGCAAAGGCGTCCGGGGCCGAGGCGATCCACCCGGGCTATGGCTTCCTGTCGGAGAACGCCGCCTTCGCCGAGGCCTCTGCCGCCGCCGGGATCGTCTTCATCGGGCCACCGCCCGCGGCCATCCGCGCCATGGGCTCGAAGGCCGAGGCCAAACGGCTGATGGAACAGGCCGAGGTGCCGCTGGTGCCCGGCTATCACGGCAGCGGCCAGTCGCTGGCCGAGCTGCAGGACGCCGCGCGGCGCATCGGCTATCCGGTCCTGGTCAAGGCCTCGGCCGGCGGTGGCGGCAAGGGCATGCGGGTGGTGGCCGATCCGGCCGCCCTGGCCGACGCCATGGCGGCGGCGCGGCGCGAGGCGAAGACCGCCTTCGGCGATGACACCCTGCTGCTGGAACGTTATCTGGAGCGGCCCCGCCATGTGGAGATCCAGGTCTTCGCCGACGGCCACGGCAATGCGGTCTATCTGTTCGAGCGCGACTGTTCGATCCAGCGCCGGCATCAGAAGGTGATCGAGGAGGCGCCGGCCCCCGGCCTGGCCGATTCGGTGCGCCGCTTCATGGGCGAGGCGGCAGTGGCCGCCGCCCGCGCCGTCGATTACCGGGGCGCCGGCACTGTCGAGTTCCTATACCAGGACGGCCAGTTCTTCTTCATCGAGATGAACACCCGCCTGCAGGTCGAGCACCCGGTCACCGAACTGATCACCGGCCTCGACCTGGTGGAGTGGCAGCTTCTGGTGGCGGCCGGGCGACCGCTGCCACTCGCCCAGGAACAACTGACCCGGCATGGCCATGCCTTCGAGGTCCGGCTCTATGCCGAGGATCCGGCCAAGGACTTCCTGCCCGCCATCGGCCGGCTCAAGCATTTCCGCCCACCCGCCGACAGTCGTCATGTCCGCCTCGATGCCGGGGTGCGCGAGGGGGACGTGGTGAGCGTCCATTACGACCCGATGATCGCCAAGCTGATCGTCTGGGACGACGACCGTGCGGCCGCCGTGCGCCGGTTGCGCCGCGCCCTGGGCGACTGCGAATTGGCCGGGATCGCCACCAATCTCGGCTTCCTCTCTGCCGTCGCCGAGCATCCGGCCTTCGCCGCCGCCGAAATCGACACCGGCTTCATCGAGCGCCACCGTGCCCAGCTGCTGCCGCCGCCGGCGCCGGTGCCGCCCCTCGGCCTGGCCTTCGCCGCGCTGGCGCTGTTGTCCTGGCGCGGCCAGGAGGCACGCCGCGCCGCACAGTCTTCGGCCGATCCCCATTCGCCTTGGCATCTGACCAATGGCTGGCGCCTGAACGACGACAACCGCCATGACTTCCATTTCGTCGACGGCGGCGAACGGCGTCCGGTGGTGGTCCATTTCCGGCCGGACGGCTGGCGGCTCGACCTGCCCGACGGACCGCTGACGGCTCGTCATGCCCAGCTGGACGGCAGCCGCCTGGCGGCCGAATTGAACGGCGAGCGCCGCTCGGCCACGGTGGTGCGCGACGGCAGCCAACTGACCATCCTGCATGCGGGCCATGTCTGGCAGCTGACCCTGGACGACCCCAGCCTGCGCTCCGGCGCCGACGACGACGTCGACACCCGGCTGGCGGCGCCGATGCCCGGTACCGTCGTGCAGGTGCAGGTCAAAGCGGGCCAGACGGTGACCCGCGGCCAGCCGCTGATCGTGGTCGAGGCGATGAAGATGGAACATACCATCGTCGCCCCGGCCGACGGCACCATCGCCGCCGTCCATTTCCGCACCGGCGACCCGGTGTCGGAAGGCCAGGAACTGCTGTCGTTCGAGGCGAGTTAGTTTTGGGATACCTTCTGAACCGCAAAGGCGCAAAGGGCGCAGAGGCGTCATGTTTTTCAGTGGGACCGGCGTCCCCGCCGGTCTGCGCCGCGGAGCGGCGGAAATGCCAGGCTTCCGGCTCCGCCGGAACACCGGCACGGAGGCCGGTGCCACTA
>CAIOJO010000013.1 GCA_903858635.1 uncultured Telmatospirillum sp.
AGCCCGAGCGGCGCCTGAGCCATTGAAAAGGCGGAGCCTTTTCACACTGAAGACTCGAGAGTCGATCGCGTGTGAACGCGAACGGCTCTAGCCTTACCGGAAATACGCCCCCAGATTGCGCCGGATCCGCTGTTTGATCGGCTCGCCCAACGGCGGCGGCTCGAAACTGCGGCCGGTGACGGTTTCGAACAGGGCGATGTATTTGCGGCTGAATTCGATCAGGGTGTCGTCCGGGATCGCCGGAATCGGCTCGTTATAGGGATCGCAGCGGGCGGCGATCCACAAGCGCAGGAATTCCTTGTCCAGGCTTTCCGGTTCTTCACCGCGGCCGTGGCGATCGGGGTAGCTGCCCATCTGCCAGTAGCGGCTGCTGTCGGGGGTCAGGATCTCGTCGGCCAGGACCATTTTCCCTTGGCCGTCGAGGCCGAATTCGAACTTGGTGTCGACCAGGATCAGGCCGCGCTGGGCCGCGATCTCCCGGCCGCGTGCGAACACGGCCAGCGACAGACGCGCCGCCTCGTCCCATTGCGGCTGCGTCAGCAGCCCCCGTCCGACGATCTCGGCCGGGGTGATCGGCGCGTCGTGCCCGCCGATCGCCGCCTTGGTGGTGGGAGTGACGATGGTGCCGGGCAGCCGATCGTTCTTGGACAGGCCCTCGGGCAGGGTGACGCCGTAGAGCTCACGCCGGCCGTCGCGATACATCGGCCAGACCGACGTATCGGTCGATCCGGTCAGAAAGTCGCGCACCACCATCTCGACCGGCAACATGGTCAGTTGGCGCCCCACCACCACATTGGGATCGGGATAGTCGAGGACGTGATTGGCACAGAGGTCGGCGGTGGCCTCGAACCAGAAACGGGCCGTTTGCGTCAGCACCTGCCCCTTGAACGGAACCGCCGCCAGGACCTGATCGAAAGCGCTCTGGCGATCGGTCGAGATCAGGATGCGGCGGCCATCAGGCAGATCGTAATTCTCGCGGACCTTGCCGCGATAATAGTTGGGAAGTTCGGGAAACTCCGCCTCGGTGAGGACGTTCGGAATGGCGGCGCGGATGACATCGGCGGAAAGCATCGGCTGAGTCCATTGGGGGTTGGGACAAGCGTTATCGCACCATGCGGCGGCACCAGCAAGCAGTGGGCTAGACCGCAAGCCCCAGCCGCCAGGCCAGCACGGCGACGGCGCCGCCGCTGGCCAGGGACCACAGCGGGTTCTTGTCGCTGAAGAAGGTGAACAGGGCGACCGCGAGGGTGATGGTGACGGTCAAGGCATCGCGGTCGGCGGCGCGGGCGGTGACCAGCCCGCTGGACAGCATCAGGCCGACGGCGATCGGCACCAGCCCGGCCTTGGCGGCGCCGACCCACCAGCGGTCGGCCTGAAAATGCAGCACCCGCCCGGCGCAAAAGGCCAGCAGGCAAGCCGGTCCGGCCATCGCCACGGTCGCCACCAGCAACCCCGCGAAGCCGGCCATGTGCCAGCCGATGATGCTGACGATCATCAGATTGGGGCCGGGTGCCGCTTGGGAAATGGCGAACAGATTGGCGAAGGTGGCATCGTCCATCCAGCCAAGCACATCGACCACCTGACGGTGGATGTCGGGCACCACGGCAACGACGCCGCCCACCGCGACCATCGACACCGAGGCGAAGGTGACCGCCAATTGCCAGAGGATACCGCCCTTCACGACGCACGCCTCTGCCACAGCACGGCGCCGACGCTGAGCGGTGCCAACACCGCCACCGTCCACAACAGGGGCAGCCGCAGGACACCCACCGCCAGCAAGGCCGACAGGCCGAACAACAGGGCCAGTCGGGTCGGCTTCAACCGTCTTACCATCTTGCAGGCGCTGCCCAGCACCAGGCCGGCGGCAGCGGCGGCCAAGCCGGTCATCAGGGCCTGCACCTCGGGCACCCGGGCAAACCGCTCGTAGAACATGGCCAATCCGGACAGCACCACGAGCGGCATGGCCAGCAGCCCCGCCAGCGACAGCAGCGCCCCCGGCCAACCCTGAAAGCGGTCGCCGATCATCACCGAGGTGTTGACCACATTGGCCCCCGGCAGGACCTGGCCGATGCCGAGCAGCGAGGCATATTCCAGCTCGCTGAGCCAGGCCCGATCCTCGACGATGACATGGCGCGCCACCGCGGCGACACCGCCGAACCCCAGCAAGCCGATCTTCAGGAAGCCGAGGAAGAGCTCGCTCAACGATACGGTTCCGCGGGGAGAGGGAGATGTTGGCATGTTCGATCACCGGCTTCAGGAGCGCATGGGCATTCTAGCCGGCTGTGCGATGCAGGGGGAACTCGGGAATTGAACCGCAGAGGCGCAGAGACGCGAGAGACACGTAAGGCGCACCAAGCATACCGCGAACCCCAAGCCCAAGCCCAAGGCCAAGCCCGGGATGACGAAAAAGAGAGCAAATTTAAACAGTCGCCTCTGCGCCTTTGCGCCTCTGCGGTTTAACTTGCCAGCCGCATGAAGAACGCGTTTATGGCAGGACCATGGCCACTGCATACCACCGAGCGCCGCCATGCTGACCCTGTTCGGCATCTGGGGTTCCCTCCCCTGGCTGACCCTGGGCGGGCTGTTCGCCGTCGCGGTGGTGGCCGGGTTCATCGATTCGGTGGCCGGCGGCGGTGGGCTGTTATGTGTCCCTGCCCTGCTGGCGGCCGGACTGTCGCCGGCGCAAACCTTGGCCACCAACAAGCTGCAAGGCAGCTTCGGGACCTTCTCGGCCAGCCTCAAATTCGTCCGCGCCGGCCAGGTCGACCTCAAGGCCTTCACGCCGTCCATCCTTGCCGTGTTCTGCGGCGCCGCCGCCGGCACCCTGACGGTGCAAGTGCTCGACGCGGCTTTCCTGCGCGACGTGCTGCCGCTGCTGTTGACCGGAGTTGCCGCCTATTTCCTGTTCAGCCCGCGGATCGGCGAGGAAGATCGCCATCAGCGCCTGTCGCTGGCCGGCTTCGCCTTCTCCTTCGCACCACTGCTCGGCTTCTACGACGGCTTCTTCGGGCCCGGCACCGGATCGTTCCTGGTCATCGTCCTGGTGACCCTGCTGGGCTTCAATCTGCTGAAGGCCACCGCCCACACCAAGGTCCTCAACTTCACCAGCAACATCACCTCGCTGCTGTTCTTCCTGCTGGGCGGCAAGATCATTTGGTCGGTCGGGCTGTCGATGGCGGCCGGTCAGTTCCTGGGGGCGCGCCTCGGCTCGCATCTGGTTCTCACCAAGGGGGCCGGCATCGTGCGGCCCTGCCTGGTGATCATGTCGCTGGCCATCACCGCCCGGTTGATCATCGCCGACGAGACCAACTGGCTGCATCGGGCCATCCTCGCCGTCTGGCAGAGACTGGCCGACGGGTCCTAAGGTTGCGCTTGCGGCACCGCCGAGATGATCACCACCGCCTCGGCCAGGGGATATTCGTCGGTCATCGTGAGATCGATCCGCGCCGTCGTTCCCGGCGGCAACAGAGCGGCCAATTGCGCCGCGGCGCCGCCGGCGAGAACCAGGGTCGGCTGGCCGGAGGGCAGATTGACCACCCCCATGTCGCGCCAATAGACACCGGCGCGGAACCCGGTTCCCAGCGCCTTGGCACAGGCTTCCTTGGCGGCGAAGCGTTTCGCATAGGTCGCGGCCAGACCGCCCGGATTGACCGCCCGCCGTTCCGCCTTGCGCCGTTCCTCCACCGTGAAGAGGCGGTCGAGGAAGCGCTCGCCGAACCGTGCGATGGTCTTTTCGATGCGCCGGATGTCGATCAGGTCGCTGCCCAGACCGACGATCATGCGACGACCGTGGCCCTGGCCTGCTCCATCAGGCCGCGCATGCGGTGGATCGCCGCCTCCAGACCGATGAAGATGGCCTCGCCGACCAGGAAATGGCCGATATTCAGCTCGACGATGGTCGGAATGGCGGCGATCGCCGTTACCGTGTCGTAGGACAGGCCGTGCCCGGCATGGCATTCGAGGCCGATGCTGGCGGCATGACGGGCGGCCGACACCACGCGGCCCAATTGCCGCTCGCGTTCCAGCCCGCCGCTGGCGTCGCAATAGGCCCCGGTGTGCAGCTCGACCACCGGCGCGCCCACTGCCTTGGCAGCGTCGAGTTGGGCCGGGTCGGGCTCGATGAACAGCGAGACCCGGATCCCCGCCTCGGTCAGCCGTCCGACCAGGGGCCGCAGGTCGGCGGCGCCCCGCACCACGTCCAGCCCTCCTTCGGTGGTCCTCTCCTCGCGGCGCTCGGGCACGATGCAGGCGGCATGCGGCCGGTGACGCAAGGCAATTTCCAGCATTTCGTGGGTGGCGGCCATCTCCAGGTTGAGCGGCAAGGTGATGGCGTCCATCAGCCGGTCGATGTCTTCGTCGGAAATATGCCGCCGATCCTCGCGCAGATGCGCGGTGATGCCGTCGGCGCCGGCCGCCGCCGCCAGACGCGCCGCCCGCACCGGATCCGGGTGCAGCCCGCCGCGGGCGTTGCGGATGGTTGCCACATGATCGATGTTGACGCCGAGACGCAGTTTGCTGGTCATGGATCGAGCAAAGCCTTTCTTCTTACTTAGTGGGGCCGGCGTCCCTGCCGGCCTCCGCCGCGGAGTGGCGGAAATGCCAGCCTTCCGGCTCCGCCGGAACGCCGGCAGGGACGCCGGCGCCACTAATTCTTCACAGCACTCTCTCAGTTGCGGGCGCGTTCGACCGAATTGATGGCCGGAGTGGCGCGCAGCGCTGCGATGATGTTGGTGAGATGCTTCACATCGCGCACCTCGATGTCCATGAGCATCTCGAAGAAATCGGCATTGCGGTTGGTGATCTTGAGATTGGTGATATTGCCCAGGTTCTTGGCGATCACCGTCGACAAGTTACCGAGGCTGCCCGGCTCGTTGACCACCACCAGCGAGACGCGCCCGACATGCACGTCCTTGTCGCCGGGATCCTGGTTCCACGACAGGTCGAGCCAGCGCTCTGGGGTTTCGGCGAACTGCTCGAGCCCGTCGCAATCGATGGTGTGGATGGTCACCCCTTTGCCGGTGGTGACGATGCCGACGATACGATCCCCGGGCAGCGGATGACAGCAGCCGGCGAAATGCATCGCCATGCCGGGGATCAGGCCGCGGATCGGCACCGCCGGCACGTGGCTCTGCTTGCCCTTGCCGCGCTTCAGCGCCACCACGTTGTCGGGCTGCGACTGGGCCTTCTGCTGGGCGCTCTTCAGTTCGGGATAGACCGCCGAGACCCCTCGCGGCCGGTCAGATGGCCCTCGCCGACGGTCACCACCAGATCCTCGACGCTGGCCGCCTTGAAGATCTTGAGGACCCCGTCGAGGCCCTTTTCGGTGAAGTCGTAGCCTTCCTGCTTGAAGGCCCGGTTCAGGATGGCCCGCCCGAGGTCCAGATACTGGGCCCGCTGCTGGGTGCGGATGTAACGGCGGATCCGGGCCCGGGCCTTGCCGGTGACGACGAAGCGTTCCCAGGTGGGGTTGGGGGTCTGCGCCTTCGAAGTGATGATCTCGACCTGGTCGCCGTTGTTGAGCGGCGTCCGCAACGGCATCATGCGGCCGTTGATCTTGGCCCCGACGCAGGCGTCGCCGACCTCGGAATGCACCGCATAGGCGAAATCCACCGAGCAGGCCCCGCGCGGCAGGGCGATCAGGTCGCCCTTGGGGGTGAAACAGAACACCTGGTCCTGGAACATCTCGAGCTTGGTGTGCTCGAGGAACTCCTCCGGATTGGAGGCGTGCTCCATGATGTCCAACAGCTCGCGCAACCAGCGGTATTGCTTGCCGTCGGCCGGCCGCTGGCCTTGCTTATAGGACCAATGGGCGGCCACTCCCAGCTCGGCCACCTCATGCATGTCCGCGGTCCGGATCTGCATCTCGATGCGCTGGCGTTCCGGGCCGAAGACGCCGGTATGCAATGACCGATAGCCGTTCGGCTTGGGGATCGAGATGTAGTCCTTGAAACGGTGCGGCACCATCGGGTAGCGGCTGTGGATCACCCCGAGCGCCCGGTAACAGTCCTCCACCGAGCGGACCTGGACGCGAAAAGCCATGATGTCGGACAATTGCTCGAAGCCGACATTCTTCATCTGCATCTTGCGCCAGATCGAATAGGGGGTCTTCTCGCGCCCCGACACCACCGCCTCGACCCCCGCCTCCTTCAAGGTGGCGCGCAGTTCCTCGAGGATGCGGCTGATCAGGTCGCCGCCTTTTTCCCGCAGAAAATTAAGCCGCGCCACCAGCGATTCGCGGACGTCCGGATGCAATTCGGCGAAGGCCAGATCCTCGAGCTCGTTCTTGATCTCGGAGAAACCGATGCGCTCGGCCAGCGGCGCATAAATCTCCATGGTCTCGAGGGCAATGCGCCGGCGCTTGTCGGGGTTTTTGATGAAGCGCAAGGTGCGCATGTTGTGCAGGCGGTCGGCCAGCTTGACCAGGAGGACGCGAATGTCCTCCGACATCGCCAGCACCAGCTTGCGGAAATTCTCGGCCTGCTTCGAATGGTCCGACTGCAATTCGATGCGCGACAGCTTGGTGACGCCGTCGACCAGCCGGACGATCTCACTGCCGAACAGCTTTTCCACCTCGGGCAGCGTCGCCGCCGTGTCCTCGATGGTGTCGTGCAGCAGCGCCGTGATGATCGACGCCGCGTCCAGCTTGTACTTGGTGAGGATCCCGGCAACCTCGATGGGATGGGAGAAATAGGAATCCCCCGAGGCCCGCATTTGCGAGCCATGAGCCTTCATGCTGAACACATAGGCGCGGTTGATCGCGTCCTCGTCCGCCGTTGGATCATAGGACCTGACCCGCTCGACCAGTTCGAATTGACGCATCATGACCGCGAACCCGCCCGCTGGCGGCTCGGTCGAACCGTGGGAGTCAATGGGGCGGCAAGGTCACCGCACATCTGCCACCCCTTCCGCCATTATTCTTCGTCGAAACCACCGAGCTCGCTGTCGATCTCGGCCCCGTCGCCATGGATCGACAGGCCGTCTTCGGCCAGTTCTTCATCCACCGAGGCATCGCCGGCATCCATCACCAGATCGCGCGTGGCCAGCGATTCGATCTCGTCTTCCTCGGGCTCGTCGACCTCGACATGCTTCTGCAGACCCTGCACCACAGCATTGCGCAGCGCTTCAAGCTCCACCGTCTCTTCGGCGATCTCGCGCAACGCCACCACCGGGTTCTTGTCGTTGTCGCGTTCCACCGTCAGCCGGCCGCCGGCCGAAATATCGCGCGCCCGCTGGCCCGCCAACATC
>CAIOJO010000014.1 GCA_903858635.1 uncultured Telmatospirillum sp.
AGCATGGCGGGCAGCGGAATCGAGTTCAGATAGTCGCCGAACCGCAAGGACAGGATGTTGTCGAGCGAGACCTCGACGTTGTCCGAGGTGAAATTGCGCATGCTGGTCGACATCATGCGGACCAGCCGGTCGAACACCACCTCGAGCATCGGCAGGCGTTCGTAGGACACCAGCGCCGAATTGAGGATAGCCTGGATGCCCGAGCGATCGCCGTCACCCTCATGGGCGTCGTCGAAGCCAAGCAGCGAGTCGATTTCGTCCTGGTTCAGAACGCGCGCCGACTGGGTGGGCGCCGCGGCATCCGCGTCGCCGTCGGCGTCGTCGGAGGCGCTGAGCATGGCCTCCCATTCGGCGGCCATCGAGTCGGCTTCGCCGCCACCGCCGGCGGCATCACCGCCGCCGCCGTCGCCTTCGCCCTCGTCGCCGCCGGCCATGGCGGCCCACTCCTTCATGAGGGCTTCTTCGTCGTCCGCGCTCCGGCCTTCGCCGCCGTCCTCAGCCATTGTGGCCTTCACCCATCACTGAACGAGCATTTCCTTGAACAACACATCGTTGATCTTTGCTGGTTTCACGGCGTTGTTGACGCGCGTCAACAGCTCCTCGCGCAGACGCAGCATCCCAGCCGAACCTTGGAGATCCTCGATCCGCAACTCGCGCAAATATACCTGGAAATTGTCGATGATGCGCGGCATTACGGCTTCGACCTTGGATACGTCGAGCGGGCTCTCCAGCTCGAGACTGATCCGGATCTTGAGGAAGTTCTGTTTACGTCCCGAACTGTTCAGGTTCACCAGAATCTCCGGCAAATCGTAGAACACGGCGGCCTGCACCTGGCCGTCCTTCGGCTTCACTTCCTCGACCTTCTTCTCGCTCTTAAGGGCGCGCAGGAGGGGATCGGCCATTCCCGAGAAATAGGCGCCCGCACCGGCGCCGACAATCAGCAGAAGGGGCAGGACGATAAAGATGATCTTCTTCTTATCGCCCAGGCCGCGTCGGGTAGGGGCGGATTCGATTTCTTCGGAAGCTTCACCTTCTTCGAAATCGTCTTCCAGATCTTCGGCCATATTCCTCCGCCCTCATCGGGCCTGTTCGGCGCCCGGAGTCAATCAACTTTAGACCCTAAGCCACCGGGGGTTAACAAGTCGTTGATGGGGCAACAAAGTTCGACCAGGACAGACCCGCTTCCCCGGGGAGACCATAACAAGCCACCCCCGACCGGGCAATAACTGCCCGGCATGGCCTGCCCCGAGCGCCGCCGGACCGACGCGGCGGCGACCCAGAACGCCTTGCTATCGCTTGATTCCCGCCCGCCACCGGGCCTTGGCACGGGGCCTGCATCAAGAGTGGCGGATGTCATCGCAGGACCGCGAAGCATGGAAAACACCTCTTATATCGCCTTGTCCCGCCAAGCCGCCTTGTGGCGCCAGATCGAGGTCGTGGCCAACAACATGGCCAATACCAACACGCCGGCCTACAAGTCCGAGCAGGTCATGTTTCACGACCAGACGGTGAAGAGTAAGTCGGACAATACGCCGTTCGGCCGCCAGTTGGCTTTCGTCCGCGACGTGGCGACGCTGCGCGACACCACCGAAGGTCCGGTGACCAAGACCGAGGCGCCGCTCGACGTGGCCATCCACGGGGACGGCTATTTCACCGTCGACACCCCGGCCGGCCCCCGCTTCACGCGCGCCGGCCATTTCCGCCTCGACGAGAACGGCATGGTGGTCACCACGGCCGGCTACCCGGTGCTGCAGCAGAACGACACGCCGATCATCCTGGCCCCCAACGAGGCCCAGGTGACCATCGCCGGAGACGGCACGGTATCGAGCGAGAACGGCATCATCGGCAAGTTCAAAGTGGTCAAGTTCGACAACGAGCTCGACCTCAAGAAGGCCGGTGACGGCACCTATCAGAGCAGTTCCGATCCGACGGTGGTCGACCGGCCCGATTTGAGCCAGGGCATGGTCGAGGAATCGAATGTGAAACCGGTGCTCGAAATGACCCAGATGATGACGATCATGCGCAGTTACGAAGGCGTACAGGCGATGATCCAGAACGAACACGACCGACAGATGAAGGCCATGCCGATCCTGTCGCAGTCTCAGAGTCAAGCGTAACAAGGGGACACCGCCATGAGGGCAATGAACATCGCTGCAACGGGCATGCAGGCCCAGCAGACTAATGTGGAAGTGATCTCCAACAACATCGCCAACATGAATACAACCGCCTACAACCGGCGGCTGCCCGAATTCACCGACCTGCTTTATCAGAACCTGCAGCGGGTCGGCACCTTCTCGTCGGACAACAATACGATCGTCCCGTCGGGCATCCAATTGGGCTTGGGCGTGAAGACCACGGCGGTGTACCGGATCACCGAACAAGGCCCGCTGAACAACACCAACAACAGCCTCGACCTGGCGGTCCAGGGCAAGGGCTATTTCCAGGTGCAACTGCCCGACGGCACCACCGCCTATACCCGCGACGGCACCTTCCAGCTCAGCCCGCAGGGCCAGCTGGTGACCGGCCAGGGCTATCAGGTTCTGCCCGGCATCACCGTCCCCAACAATGCGGTGGGGGTTACCATCAACAACTCGGGTCAGGTGTCGATCTCGGTCACCGGCCAGGTTCAGCCGTCCATCGCCGGCCAGATCACCTTGGCCAACTTCCCCAACGACGCCGGCCTCGAGGCCATGGGCAACAACCTGTTCGTCCAGACCGCATCGTCCGGCAACCCGATCGTCGCCAACCCGGGAACCACCAATTTCGGCACGATCCTGCAAGGCTATCTCGAGCAGTCCAACGTCAACGTGGTCTCCGAGATCACCAATCTGATCAGCGCCCAGCGCGCCTACGAAATGAATTCCAAGGTCATTCAGACCACCGACAACATGATGCAGACCACCGCGCAGCTCAAATCGTAAGGAGCGCAAGATGAACCGGCTCGTTCTTCTTCTCGCCCTCGCCCTCACCTTCGTCGCCGCCCCGGCCGTGGCCGATGTGCTGCTGCGACCCAATGTGGTGGTCGACGAGGATGTGCTGAAGCTGGGCGATCTGTTCGACAATGTCGGGGCCAAGGCCGATACCGCGGTGGCCCGTTCGCCTGCGCCTGGCCGCCGCGTCACCGTCGACGCCGACTGGCTGCAACGGGTCGCCAACAGCAACGGCATCGGCTGGCACCCCCGCAATGTCTTCGAGCAAGCGGTGATCGAACGCAGCGGCGTCACCATCAATCACGACCAGATCGAGGCCGAACTGTTGAACGCCCTGGCCGCCCAGGGCGTATCTTCGGGCAACGGGCTGATCGAACTGGCCAATCGCAGCGCCCAGATCATCGTACCGGTCGGCGTAGCGCTGCAGATCGGTATCCGCGACCTCAATTACGACAGCCACTACAAGCGCTTCACCGCCACCGTCGAAGTGCCGGCCAACGCCGCCAACGCGACCCGGCTGCGGGTCAGCGGCCGGCTGCTGCAGACCGTCGACGTCCCGGTGCTGGCCCGCCCCATCGGCCGCGGCGAGGTCGTGAGCGCCCGCGACCTGGTCTGGGCCAAGACCCGCGAGGACAGCCTGCGCCACGATATCCTGACCGATGCCGATCAGATCATCGGCATGAGTCCGCGCCAGACTCTGCGCGGCGGCCAGATGATCTCATCGTCCGACCTGCAAAAGCCGATCGCCGTGGCGCGCGGCGCCCTGGTCACCATGGTCCTGAAATCCGGTGCGATGTCGCTCTCCGCCCAGGGCCGGGCCGTCGAGCAGGGCAGCATCGGCGACGTCATCCGCGTCACCAACACCCACAGCAACCTGACCGTCGAGGGCAAGGTGGAAGCGCCGAACATCGTGAGCGTCACGCTCAACGGCGGCGGCAGCCTGGCCAATTGAGGAGCATCACGATGAAGACCCCCCTGCCCGTCATCCTGCGCGCATCCCTGGTGCTGGCCCTCACCGCCTCGGCCGGCGGCTGCGACTTCCTGTCCAAATTGTCGGAAGTGGGCGAGCCGCCGAAAATCTCGCGGATCCAGGACCCCACCCAGACCGCCGGCTACCAGCCGGTCAGCATGCCGATGCCGACGCCGACCCAGCCGCCGTCCGGCGCCAACTCGCTGTGGCGTCCGGGGGCGCGGGCCTTCTTCAAGGACCAGCGGGCAACCGAGGTCGGCGACATCCTGACCGTATCGGTCAACATCAACGAAAGCGGCAATCTGAAGAATCAGACCCAGGTCAGCACCGCCAGTGTCGAAGCCGCCGGAGTGCCGTCGATGCTGGGCTTCGAGAAGAGCATCGGCAAGGTGTTCGCAGGGGCCAATGCCAGCAGCCTGGTGGATTTCAACAGCAGCAGCGGAATGAACGGCAACGGCACCATGCAGCGCCAGGAACAGGTGGTCATCAACCTGGCCGCCGTGGTCACCCAGAAGCTGCCCAATGGCAATCTGGTGATCGCCGGCAAGCAGGAATTGCGGGTCAACGGCGACATGCGCGAACTCTCGGTGCAGGGTATCATCCGCGTCGAGGACATTTCGTCCCTCAACACCATCACCTCGGACAAGATCGCCGAAGCACGCATCACCTATGGTGGACGCGGCACCCTGGCCGACGTCCAGGCGCCCCGCTACGGCCAGCAGATCTTTGATTTGATCGCCCCGTTCTGAGCGCCTGAAACACGGGATCAGGTGAACCAGAGACGACCGATCCATCGAGCTTGACGACGTGCATTTCGGCCCCGATCGGGGCCGAAATGGCCCCCGGCTTTTCCATCCCCGCGACCATCGCCCAGACGGGCCAGTGACGCTGTCCATCCTGCAATATCAATTGTGTGGAGGGAGCTCAGTGGGGTGGGCGTCCCGCCCGCCACGCCGCCCAGCAGCGTCAGACGAACACAAGCCTACGGCCGGGGAGCGAGCGGGAGAGCCTGTGAAAAAATCATTTTTCAGTGGGACTGGCGTCCCTGCCGGTCTTTCGCCGCGGAACGGCGGAAATGCTCAGCTTCCGGCTCCGCCGGAACGCCGGCAGGGACGCCGGCGCCACTAATTTTTTCCACTCACCCCACTGCCACAAGCCGCATCCCGAACCTTCACAGATACTGGGCGAGGCTCAATTTGGATACCGAGGCGACGGCCATGTACGAGGCCTGCAGCTGCGTCTGGAAGGCCTGGACCTGTGAGGCCACCTGTGCCGTATCCGCGTCCTTGACGTTGCTGAGCGAATTCTGCAGCAAGGTGACGAATGTGGTCTGCTGCTGCTGGGTATCGGCCAATTGCTTGGAGACGTCGGCAACGGCCGACTGCAGGTTGGACAGGTCGGTGACCGCCTGGTTGGCAGTCGTCAGTCCTGCCGACAATGCCGCTTGAAACGAAGCGGCGTGGGTGGTGTTCGACAGTCCGAGGTCGGTCAGCGAGGTACCGCCGCCTGAGGTAAAGGTGAGGGCGGCGGTGCTGCCGCTGGAGATCTTCAACGAATAGCCGGTGCTGGCGCTACCGACGACACTGGCGGTCACTCCGGTCGTTCCGGCGGCACCGTTGATCGACGCGGCGATGGTCGACAGCGAGTCGCCTGCGGCCACCGTGACCGGACCACCGCCGTTGATGGTGAAGCTGCCGGCAGTAACGCTGGTCGGGTCGGTGGCGCCGGTCGGGCCGGCCATCGTCAGCGTGCTGTTGGTGGTGGTGGGGGCGGTGGGAGAGGAAGCCTGCAGCACCGTCTGCACGGCGCGCATCGCTTCTTCGAATCCGGGACTGTTGGCGTTCACCCCATAGTTGATGGTCTGCTGCATGGAAAGCTGCACCGACAGGGTGCGGGTATCGCCCGTATAATAGCTGGTGTCGGGCGCAGTCGGATCAAAACTGGCTGCGGGCGTATACTTGGTCAAACTGACCGGCGGAGTACTGACATTGCTGCCCGCGAACAGATAGCTGCCGCCCATTTGCTGGTTCATTTCGGAGGCCAGCTGCTGTTGCATATTCTGCATGGCCGCCGGCAGCGAGGAATTGTCGGGCGCCGATGAGGCCTGGCTGATGCGGCTTTGCAGCTGGGTGACCATGGTAACCATGGTGCCGATCGCGCTGTACATGGCCTGGGTCCGGTTGCCCACCGTCTGCGCGTTGCTGGCAAAGGTTTGCGCCTCGGAGATCTGCGTCTCCAGATTGAGCAACTGATTGGTGTTCGCCCCGCCCAGGGTGCCAAAATCCTGGGCCGCCAGACCGGAGGCTTCCTGAACTTGCGCCGCGGCCAATTGGCTCTGCACCTGCAGCGCCGACCCGATGGTCAAGTTGTGCATATTGACGGTGGAAACCCGGTCCATGACGACCTCCTTATGCTCCGACTGCTTGGAGCAGCGACTGGAACATCGCGTTGACGGTAGTGATTATCTTGGCCGACGACGCGTACATGCTCTGCAGCGTCGAGAGCTGGGCCATTTCCTCGTCGACATTGACGCCCGACTGGGAGCTCAGATTCGACTGCATGGCGGCCAAGGTCGTCTGCGTGGCGGTTTGTGCGGTATTGGCGTTGCTGGCGCGGCTGGCGATGTCCGAAGTGATATTGGTCGCATAGCCGGCGAAGCTAGTCGAAGACGCGCCGATATAGCCGCTCGGCGAACCCGCCAGCCCCAGCCCCGACAGCACGTCGCCACTGACGCTGGAGAAGCTGATGGCATTACCGCCCGAGGTCAGCTGCAACTGGTTCGACAGGGTCACCGATGCCGCCACCGATGCCGCCCCGGCGGCGTTGGCGGCCGCGTTCACCGCGCCGACCACATCGGCCAGGGTCATGCTGGGGGTGACGGTGACGGTGACCGGCACCGAACCGCCATTGATGGTGAAGGTGCCCGACAGGTTGAGGGTCTGGTTGGGGTTGCTGGTGGTTACTGTCGAGGTCGCCGTGTTGGCAACGAAATTCTGGGCATTGAGCAAGGCCTGTGACAGCGCCTGGGCGGTGCTGCCGTCACCGCTGGTCACGCCGGGAAACGGTATGGTCGGCGAGGGCGTTTCGTTGAGAGTCGCCGTCGACAGCAGATTGGCATTGGCCAGAATGTCGGGCCGAACTGCGATCGTGGCGGCTGAACTACCGGTCACCAGATCGTTGAGATGCAGATAGCTCGACATGTCGGCGAGGCTGCTATTGGTCGACAGCCCGAGGCCGGACAGCACATTGCCAGTCTGCTCGGCCACCTGAATGCTTTGCCCGGGCGGCGCCGTGAGCACCAGCTTGTTGTCGGCCGTCACACTGACGGTGATGCCCGCCGGAACCGCCGCGGTGATGGAGGCGGCGATGGCGGCAAGTCCATCACTGGGGTTCACCGTGACCTGCGCGCCGTTGACGGTGAAGGTGCCCTGGAAATTCAGCGCGTTGGAGGACGAGGGGAAACTGGTGCCGCCGGTGACCTGGTTTTGACCGACGACGAACCCGCCCGACAGGGTCGAGATGGCGATGGTCTGTCCCGGGTTGTTGGTAATCAGGGTGAATTGGCCGTTTGACAGGGTGGCGGTCGCCGGCAACGCCGAGCCGGCCGGCACCTGAACAGTGTTAAAGCCGGTGTTGAGATCGTTGACGACGTCGCTCAGCGTGGCGGCCCCAGCCAGCGCGATATCGGCATAGCTCTGGACATTGCCGCTGCCATCCATCACCGCGACGCGGACCGTGGTGCCGGCGGCGACGCTGACCGGATCGGTGGCGTTCAGGTTATCGGCGGCCGGGCTGCTGAGCTTGTTCGGCGGCGGCACCGTGGTACCCTGATTATGGGCGGCGTTGAGCGCCGTGCTCAGGTTCTGGGCCAGATAGT
Source organism: uncultured Telmatospirillum sp. (assembly GCA_903858635.1). Classification (GTDB taxonomy): domain Bacteria; phylum Pseudomonadota; class Alphaproteobacteria; order Rhodospirillales; family Magnetospirillaceae; genus DUZF01. The sequence continues at coordinate 7,778 of CAIOJO010000014.1, forward strand.
TGAGCGAGCTCTGGGCGTTGGGCAATTCGGTGTCGCGCTGCTGGATGAGCGCCGCCAGCTTGCCCGAAGTGATCTTGGTGGTGATGTCGACACCGCCGACCGTGATGCCGGCGATGTCCCCGTTGGCGTAACTGCTGTTGCCGCTGATGGTCGAGGCGGGATGCACCAAGGGTCTGACCGTGCTCCCGATCAGCAGCGGCTGACCGGTGCTGGTGGCGATCTGCAGCGCCCCCGTGCTGTCCGTGTAGTAACTGACGCCCACGTCGGCGGTCAGGCTTTGCAGGGCTTGGGCTCGCTGGTCGTCCAGACTGGCCGTCGACTGACCCAACACGCTCGCCTGATGAATCTGCGCGTTCAGGCCGGCGATGGTGTTCAATTGGGTGTTGGCGTCGGCCACCGTCTGGCTGATCTGGCTGTCGGCGGTGGTCCGCAACTGCTGGATCTGAGTCGAAACGGTGCGCAGATTGGCCGTGAAGGTATCGAGTTGTCCCACCAGCTTGGTGCGCTGCGAGCTATCCTGGGGGGTCGTCGCCAATTGCGCCAGGGTCGCCTGAACGCTGCTCAGCTGGGACGCCAAGTCATTGCCGCCGGTGTCGCCGGTGGTGATCTGGCCAAGGGCCTGCTGCAAACTTTGATAGAGGCTGTTGTAGCTGGTCGCCTGCGCCGAGACGCTGTTCGACTGCATCACCGCGGCCTGCAGATACGGATCGACATTGCTGACGACGCCGAGGTCTTGGACCCCCGACCCCACACCCGCCGTGACTCGCGCCGTGGCCTGGACCGTCTCTCGCGTGTAACCGACGGTGTTGGCGTTGGCGATGTTGTTCGACGCCACGCCCATCTGCTTCTGGATCAGCAGAAGCGAACTGACGGCAGAGGAGATGGCGATATCGGTCATGACCTAGGTCCTCGTTCCGCTATCAAGGCGTTTCGGTTGGTGGCGGCAGGCCTTCGGCGCCGGCCGCCGCCGCATCTTCACAAGCCCGTACCGCATCCATCACCGCATCGACGCGACGACTGGTGGCGCGCAAAGCCTTGGTCAGCAAATGGCGGTTTTCCTCGGACAGGGCGCAGAGTTCGGCGCCAGCCCTGACCAGCTTGTCGTGCAGGGCCGGATCGCTGAGAATCTGGCCTTTGGCGTCACCCACCAGGTCGCTGCTGCGCAGCGCATATTCCTGGGAAAGCTGGCCCTTGAGGGTGGTGGTGTCCAACAGCGTCGCCGGCATGCCGCGACTGAGGAAGTCGTTCTCGGCCTCGATCACCGCCCGCAACTTGCCCATGACGCCAACGAACTCGTTGAGGACGCGGTCATCGCCACCCTTCTGCACCGAGCCCGGCATTTGATTCTTCGGCGTGCCCATGCTTGCTCTCCCGGTCACGGCCCAACGACCGGGCGGACGCGTGCGCGCGGCGCCTGGTTGTAGGCGGTCACCGCCCGGCTGTGGTGGCTGACCGTACGCAGTTCGGCGCCGATATCGGCAACATGCTGCGACAGCTCCTCGATAATCTGCTCGAGCTCGGCATAGGCCACGATGGCCTTCAGCCGGAGCCTTTGCTGTTCGGCCGGCGGCAGGCCCCCCATGCGCGCCTCGGCGGCCCGCTGCAGCTCGTCGATGGTGAACGGGGCGGCCAAACCGGGGGCCAGCAACTGATGGATTTCGGCAAGCTTGCGCGCCACACGGGCGTCCACCTGCTCCAATTCCGCCTTGCCCTCGCCGTCGTACTTCATGGCCTAGCCCTTCCGACCTACTGGATCTGCTGCATCAGCGTGGTGAACATCTTCTGGTCGGTGCCAACCACCTGCGAGGCCGAGGAATAGGCCTGTTGGGCGGTGATCATGTTGCTGAATTCCTGCGCCGTGTTGACGTTCGAGGCCTCCAGCGCACTGCCGGTGATGCTGCCGGCGCCGTTTGTCCCAGCCTGGTTCAAGGTATAGTTGCCCGACAGGCTGCTCTGCGAGTAGACGCCGTCATTGCCGGCCTGCAGCCCGTTCTCGTTGGGAAAGGTCACCACCGGGATCTTCCAGATCGGCACTTTCTGTCCGTCGTCGTAGGCGGCGACAAGGTTGCCGGCGGAGTCGACCGACACACCGGTGAGCTGGCCGTACTGGACACCATCCTGTGTGGTGCTCTTGACTGAGATCAGCGGCGTCGTCTGGCCGGTATCGAACTGCGAGAGCCCGTCGGTCTTGCCGCTAGAGCCGAGATTGACCGCAATGGCGGTGGTACCGCTGCTCTTGGTGGCGCCATCGGTCCACACGGCGGCCAATTCCGGCAGGCCGGCGGCGGTGGTCGGTGCGGTGGCGTTGGTCGCCGCACCGGAAGAGTCAACGCTGTTGGTCGGCAAGGCGGTAATCGGCCCCAGGCTGCCATCCGCGTTGAACTGCACCATGTAGGAATAGGAGCTGACCGAGATCCCCGAGCTGTCCTCGAGGAGGCCGGAGGACTTGTTGCCGGATGGATCAGTCGGCGAGCCGACCGTCATCGTCCAGGTATTGTCGCCGGCCGGTGTCCAGGTCACCGGGAAAGTCTGCTGAACCCCCATCGAGTCAAAGACGGAAAATGAACTGGATTGCGAGAAATTGCCCGCCATGGTGGTCGAAACCGGCCCCCAGGTCGGCACCACAGTGGTGCTGTTGAGCCCCCACGAGGTGGGCCAGTTGAGCGCCGTTGTCCCCGGCCCGACCGAATCGCCCGGGGTAACCGACGGGAAGCCGCTGGTGATGGCGACGGGGGGGGTGGCGGCGGTGCTGGAACTGGCCGGGATACCGATGGTCCCGAGTGTTTGGGGAAACTGGGTCGTCGCGCCCGGCGTCGCGCCCTGAATACCGATGATGGCGCCGCCGTTGGAATCCACCGTCACCTGATACTGCAACTGGCTCAAATTCGTGCCATTGGCATTGGCCGTCGTTCCGTCGCTGATGGTCTGGCCGGGCGGCGCGGTGACCGTCAGCAGATAGGTCGAGGTGCCGTCGGTGGTAGAGGTGGCCGCGGCACTGCCGATCTGTACGTAAGACAGGTTGACGTTCTCGGTCCCGCCCGATGCGTTGGTGTAGGGGATTCCGGCCACGGTGCTCTGTGCTTCGGTCGGCAGATTGGCCTGCAGGCTGTAGGTGGAGGTAGCCACCGCCGAGGAATTCAACTTGTCGATGTTGACCGGCTGCAGCGAGGCGATGTTATCCGGGTTGGCCCCCAGGATCTTGCCGGTCGTATCGGTCGGCCATCCCAACAGGTAATAGTTGGTGCCGGACAACGTCAGATTACCTTTGGCATCGGTGTCGAAGGCGCCGTTCCGGGTATAGACGGTCTGGCTGCCGCCCAGGCCATAGGAGGCCGGGAACAGACCGTTCCCGCTGATCGCCATATCGGTGCTGGTGGTGGTGCTTTGGACCAAGCCAGGGTTCAACAGGTTCTGGCGAACCACCGCCTGCACGCCGCCGGCCGAGGCGCTCAAGCCCTGGCCTTGCTCGGTGAGCAGGCTGATGAACTGCGTGGTGACCGACTTGTAGCCGGTGGTTCCGGAATTGGCCAAGTTATTCGAAACGGTCGACAGAGCAGACTGCTGTCCTTGCAGAGCCGATACCGCCGAATTCATTGCTGCGTCCATGGTCCCACTCCTTGCTCTCTCAATTCAAGTCTGACCGGCTTCAATTGGTGAGGGTCGTAACATTGGTAAGAGGTACGGTGATATCGCCGATCTGCAGCTGGGTCTGCCCGCTGGAAGTATCGACGCCGGTCACCGTGCCGACGAGGTTGGTCGTGGTGGTGACCGGCGCGCCCGAACTGTCGGTCGACGTCACCTGTAATGTGTAGTCGCCGCTGCTGACGGTCGTTCCGCCCGAGGTCTGGCCATTCCAACTGAATGAGTGCTGCCCCGAGGCCGGGTTGCCGGCGCCGGTCCAGATGGTGTTGCCGTTGGAATCGAGCACCGACAGCTGGGTCGTCTGGGCCGTCTGGTTAAGCGCATAGGTCCAATCGGCGCTGCCATTCTGCAGGGGCGTGGTGGCGCCGCTGGCGGTCACCGTCTTGCCGATATAGCCGAGGCCGTTGGCCGCCGTGATCGAGTTCAGATCGGTCGAGATGGAGGCCAAAGTCGTGTTGGTCTGCAGTTGCTGCTCGACCCCCGACAGCTGAATCATTTCGCTGGTGAAGGTGTCGGTGTTGGTCGGGTTCAACGGATCCTGGTGCTGCAGCTGCGTCGTCAACATCGTCAGGAAGGTGTTGTAGGCGTTGGTCGCCGACGACGCCGCCGTCGCATTGCTGGTCGGCGAGGTCGGAGACCCCGCGCTGGCCGGAGTTTGCGTCAGGGCGGCGAAGGGGTTGCTCGTTGCGCTGCTGGTCGTCGTCATCACACCTAACTCCCGATCCGCCGGCTCAGGGCCGGCCAGCCTTGGCTGGAAACCTTGTTGAACCCGTCGCTGGCGAACTGCTGTTTCATGGTCACTGGCAACTGCTTCCTAGGTATAAATTTCCGCCGGGCTGCATTTTCGACCTAGCGAGGCCCCGCCGGACCCAAGAGAAACCGCGGCGAAACCCAATTCCGGCTAATCATCATGCAGGAGGCGTGCCAGCCGCCGGCGACAAGGCCCTACCCTAGCCGCTGCCCGGGGCGTTATTGTGCGATCGATGGACAAGGTGGAAACAACCGCTGGTCGCAGCCGAGCGCTGGCCGCGCAAGCCGCCGCGCTGACCGCCGCCGGCCGCCATGACGAAGCGGAGGCCTGCCGGCGCCAGGCCTTGCTGCTGTTGGAGGCAAGGACCAGCGCGTTGCTGGCCACCCAGTTATGGCAGACCGATGCCTTCGCCGAGGCCGAGGTACAACTCGAGCGGGCGATCGCCTTCGCCGATGACGACGGCTGGCGCATCCGCCAGGCCGTCTTTCTGCCGATGCTGGCACAGTCACGCCCACAGATCGAAGAGCTGCGCCGGCGGCTGCGACACCGTTTGCAAACCCTGCTGGATCGACAGCTGGCGGTCGCCGACCCGGTCGAGCAGATCGGCTGGACCTGCTTCCTGCTGGCCTATCATGGCGAACACGACAATCGCCAATTGCACAGCCTGTTTCACGCCGTCTGCTCGAAGGCGGCGCCGCAACTCGACTGGGTGGCAACCCATTGCGCCCAGCCGCGGCTCCCGGGTCGGCCGCGCATCGGCTTCGTCTCCTGGTATTTTTCCGAGCACACCATTTCGCGGCTGTTCCTCGGACTGATCGAGCGGCTCGACGGCGATTTCCTCGACATCACCGCCTTCGCCTTCGCCGGCGCCGATGAAGCGCTGCGCCGGGCCGACCTGACCGGCAAGCGCGTCGTCATCTTGCCGACCGATCTGGCCGGGGCACGGGAAGGAATCGCCGCGGCCCGGCTCGATGTCCTGGTCTATCTCGATCTCGGGATGGATCCCTTTACCTTGTTCCTGGCCCATGCGCGGCTGGCCCCGGTCCAGGGGGTGCTATGGGGCCATCCCGACACCACGGGAATCCCGGCGATCGACGTATTCTTGAGCTGCGACGCCATGGAGCCGGAGAATAGCCAGTCCCATTACGGCGAGCGGTTGGTACGGCTGCCCGGGCCGGGAACCTGGTATCCCCGACCGCACTATGGTGAAGCTACTCCGTCGCCAGCCACCTACGGGCTTCCCGAAGGCGGCCTCCTCTATCTTTGTCCGCAGACGCCCTACAAGTTCCATCCGGATTTCGACCCCATCCTGCGCCGCATCCTGGAGGCCAATCCGCGGGCGCATCTGGTGCTCACCGCCGGCTGGGCGGGCTCTTTGATGGAGAGCTTAGTTCGGCGCATCGCCGGCGCGGCGCCGGAGCTGGCGGCCCGCATCCACGTGCTGGGAGCGATGGATCGTCAGGCCTTCCTCGGTTTGCTGCAGCTCTGCGACGTGGTGCTCGATCCGCCCCATTACAGCGGCGGCAACACCAGCTTGGAAGCCCTGGCCCTCGGCGCACCGGTGGTGACCTGGCCGGGACATTTCATGCGGGCGCGCCACACTTATGGCTTCTATCGGCTGATGGGTCTGCTGGACTGCGTGGCAGTCGACCTCGACGCCTACGCGGATCTGGCCATCGCGCTGGGGGCGGACCAGCCGCGGCGCTTGCAACTGCGCCAGGCGATCCGGGAACGCAGCGCCGTGCTCTTCGAAAGCGAGTTGACGGTGCGGGCCATGGAGGCCTGGCTCGCCTCCGTCGTCGGCGGAGCGTAGCCGGCATTTCTCAGCAGCGCGTCGATCCCCCTGTCCGCAGCTTGTCGAAAGCCGAGGTCATCGGAAACGTGAGATGTCACAGGTTCCGCTTGGCGAATCGTTGAACCGCCCCCTGTCGCGGCGACGGGCCGCAATAGGGGGCGATGGGTTCAGGCGGGAGGAAAGCCGCCCCGAGCAGCGGTCTTCTATTGGGGAATCTGCGTCATGCCGCAGATTTCGGCCCAGGCATTGCGCGTGTCACGGACCGCCAGGATCAACTTGTCGCAGGCCTCGCCGGCCGTCGACTTGCCGACCGAACGGAGCAGCGCACGGCTGATCGATTCGTACATTTCGCGTAGGTTGGAGGCCACCTGACCGCCTTCCTTCATGTCGAGACAACGGTTGAGGCCATCGACGATGCGCGTGGCATTCATCACCTCGTCGAATTGCCCCTGGAAATCGCCCTTGCGGGCGGCCTTGGCAGCGCGGCTGACATGGATGAGAATGGTGTCGTAGAGTTGCACGACCGCAACCGGCGAAGATTCGACCGTGGCGGCCTTCACAGCGTGAGAAGCACTCATTGCTTTCGCTCCCAATTTGCACGATGCAAGTAGGCCCGCAAGGGGACGCCCCCAGCGACCGCATTACACTTCATCATGACCTGTGGAAGCTTAACTAAGGGTTACCGGATCCGAGACTTTCGCGAATCTGGTTTTCCGGCCTAGTTTCTGTGGCGAAATAAGAAATCGAGTGGCGGATCCAATTCCAAGGCCACCGCCACGACGCGATCCGTGAAGCAATCGGGGGCCGCCGGGCCGAGATCGCGCAGCTGCTCGCGCAGCTTCTTGGCCTGTTCGAGGATCGCCCGCGCCTCGGCGCAGCCGTCGACCAATTCCTGCGCCGGCCGCCGCAAGCCCACCGGCCAGGCAGTCGGATCCTCGCCGTAACAATCGACGATTTCCTGCAACTGCTGCGGAGAAACGATGGCGTCCAACGGCCTTGGTCCACTCGCGGCTGGCCCCCGTGGAGGCCAGCAAATGGTTAAACACGGGACAGGGCCCATGCGGCACCCCATCTGGTCGTCTTCGCTCAAGCGGCCCCCGAGATTCCGAGGGAATTGGCTTCGGTACGCGGCGCGGGTGGCGCCATACCGGCGATTTCCGCCCAAGCATCCCGCAGTTCGCGAACCGCGGCGTACAGCCGATCGCAGGCCTCGGCCCCGGTTTCCTTGCCTACCGAGCGGAATAGCGCCCGCGCCACCGCTTCATAGGTTTCGCGCAAGCCTACCGCAACCTGGCCACCCTTTTCCATATCAAGATGACGGTTCAGGCCATCGATGATGCGAGCGGCGCTCATGACACTTTCGAAATGCTTCTGGGAATCGCCATGCCGCGCCGCGTCGGCGGCCTTGGAGATGCGCACCAGGATTCCGTCGTAGAGCATCACCACCACCTTCAATGGAGGCGTCGTCAGCTGGGCCGCCTGGTAGGCATTGATGGCGTATCTGCTCTGGCTCATCGGTAACCCTCCTACAACTTGCCGCCGCTGGTGTCCGCCGAGAACATGGCGTTCAGAACGGTCTGGGTCTGCCCCGCGGCTTGCATTTGTGCGCTCATCTGACCGTACTGCTGCAGCAGGAAATTCGTGTAATCATTGGCCTGGTTGACGAGCGTATTGTATTGGCTGGTCAGGTTATTATCTTCGGTTATCAGGTTGCGCACCAGATTTCCCACCGAGCCGCTGACCGGATCGGCATAGGAGGTGGAGGTCGCATAGACCTGATTGGCCAACCCCTGGGTTGCCGAAACCGTGACCGTCTCGCCGGTTCCGGTGTAACTGAAACTCATGCCGGAATAGGGCGTTCCCGAGGCGCCGGTGATCGTGTTGCCGCTGAAGGTGAAATTGGTGGTCGGGCTGCCGTTCATGGTCAGCCCGGTGATATTGCCGCCCCCGGTGGTGATGCCCAGGGTAAAGCTGCCGGCAAAACTGGAATAGTCGGTGCCCAAAGTCTGCAACGTGTAGGCGCTGGTGCTGACCGTCGACTGGAACAGGTTGGTAACGCCGGTAAAATTGTCGGCGAGCGTCGTGCCCAAGGTGGTGCTGTCGACCTGCAGGTTGTTGTTGCTGTCGAGCGAGATGCCCATGTCGGCCAGAGTCATGTTGTTGATCATCCCCGTCAGCGAGCTATCGATGCTGAGGCTGGCCTGGCGCAGGGTCGAGTCGCCGAACAGGACGGCGCCGCTGGCCGCCGTTCCATCGCTGTTAGTCGCTTCGTTCTGACTGACGAAGCTGTTCCAGTTGTTGTAGGCGGTGACGAAACTCTGGATGGCGTTGGTAGCGGCGGTGGTGTCCGGCGCAATGCCGATGGTCACCGTGGTCGATGGCGAGGCCTGCGTGAGATTGAGGGTCACGCCGCTCAGCACATCGGAAATGGTGTTGGTCGAGCGGGTGATGCCGGCCACGCCGTCCACCGTCAGGTTGGCCGCCTGCGCGTTCTGCACCTGATTGGCCGCACCGTTCGCCGCCTGTTCCTGAACCCCCAGACTGGACAACACATTGCCCGACACGCCGGAGAAGCTGACGGGATTGCCGTTGCCGGTGGTGATCTGCAGCTGGTTCGAGCCAGTCACGCTGGCCTGAAAACCATTGGCCACACCGGCCGTGGTGGCAGCGGTGTTGATGGCGTTCATGATATCGGTCAACGACATGGTGGACGTCACGGTCACCGGAACGGCGGTCGCCGAGCCGCTGCCGTCGGTTCCGCCGCCGATGGTAAAGGAACCCGCCAAGCCGAGGGCCGTGGCGCTGCTGGTCTCGCTGGTGGTGCCGGTCAATGTCGCGCTGTTGCCGTAGACGCCGAGACCGGCCAACACACCGTTGGGGTCGCTGAAGGACAGTGGCGCGTTGGTGTCGGAGCCCGAGAGGACCAGGACCGAATGGCTGCTGTCGATGGACACCACCGACGCGGTCACCCCGTTCTGGCTGGCCGCCCCGTTGATCGCCGAGGCAATATCGGTCAACGACATCGTTGCGCTCACCGAGACGCTGACCGGGGAGGCCTTGCCTTGTTCGGCAATGGTAAAGCTACCGGCCGCCAAGCCGAGGGCGGTGGTCGAGGAGAAATTCTGCTCTGCCGACAGGTCGGATTCGGCTGCGGCCAGGCTATTGACGATGATGCTGTGATTCCCCGGCGTCGTTCCCGAGGCAACCGAGGCCGAAAGGATCGAACTGGCGCTGATTGCGCTGTTCGACGACAGGTTGGCGACGCGGGCGTTGAACACGTTGGTGCCGGCGACAGCCTGCGAGGAGAGGTCGGCCGCCGCGCTTTGCAAGGCCTGCAGGTTGACCTGCATGTTGACGTAGGCGTTGATCGTCGTCTGATTGGTGGTGATGCTGGTCTGGACGGTGGTCGCGCGGTCCAGATAGGGCTGGACCTTGGACGTTACCGCATCCGCCATCGACAGGTTGATATTGCCGGCCATCAGACCGGAAACGTCCTGCGCGCTTCCGGTGTTGGCCGTCGGGGCGGCCGGGGTGGTCGCCGGGGTCGTAGCCGCGCTGTTTGACGTGACGCCTGATACCGTTGTCATTCGACTTCTCCGCTCGTCCGCTGCGGGAGCCTCGGATGTGGGGTCCTTGTGGATCCCACATCCGAGCTGTCATCGTCCGGACCTGCGGCCTAGCCTCCGAAGCCGCCGGTCCTTGAAGACCCGCATTCGACAAACAGTCCGTGCACGTCCCGTGCCAAACCAGGCTAGTTAGGACTGGATCAGACGCAACAGTTCCTGCGGCAGCTGCGAGGCCTGGGTCAAGGCGGCGACCGAAGCCTGCGTCTTCACGTCATTGGCCGACAGCTGCGACTTCACCTGCGCGACGTCGGCATCCAGCACCACCGAGGCGGCTGCCCCGACGTTCTGGATGTTGGTGGCGATGTCCTGGTTGCTGAAGCTGAACTGCGATTCGTAGGCGCCGATCTTTGCGCGATCCTGGGGTGACGGTCTGGATCGCCGAGTTGATCGTGTTGATCGCCCCCAGCGCCGTCGCCGCCGTGCTCACCGTCGAGCCGCTGCTGCCCAACAGGCCGGCGACCGAAACGGTGGCCACCGAAATGGTGATGAAGTTGGAGGACAGGGTGCCCACCAGGAACTTG
>CAIOJO010000015.1 GCA_903858635.1 uncultured Telmatospirillum sp.
CGCCGGCGCAAATTGCCGCGGCCATGAACCAAGTGAACAATATTCTGCGAACCAATCAGTTGGCAGCCAATGCGGTGCAGAACCAAGTGGTGGCCAACCAGAAGATTACCCAGCAGCAAATATCCGCCGGCGTGACGGCATCCAACGCCGCGACCGGACAGACGGCAGCACTACAGGCGACGAACCAGTTGCTCGCCGCGATCTCCACGCAGCTGGGAGACATGCAGTCCCTGTTGATCACCGTCTCGAAAACGCTGTCCGACCAGGCGCTGGCGAAGGCCACCGCGGCGCAGGCCGGCGCCGCTTCGACAGGCAATGATACGGAAAGCTATACGCCGAGTTTTACCTACTCCGGCGTGCCCTCCGAGTAGACGAAGAGGAAGACATGAACAACACGGTCGCACTTCGTCTGTTGTTCTACACCAGTGCAGTCTGCGCCGTGCTTTGCGTCGCCGGCGGCGACGCCTTCGCAGTGGCCACCGGCACCGGCACCCCGGCGGCGGGCGCGGCGGCGGCAACCGGGCCAGGCACGCTCGACACGGTGATGAACAATTTCAGCAGTTACACCATGGCGGCCGCCAAATCGATCAAGGACGAAGGGGCGAAGTTATTCTGGACCCTGGCGGTCATCGAGCTGGCCTTCGCGGGCGTGCGTTTGAGCCTGACCCGGGCGGAATTCGCGGAAATCGTCGCGGATTTGGTCACCCTGGTGATGACCGTCGGTTTCTTCTGGTGGATCTTCAGCAATCAAACGTCGTTCCTGCCGGCGATCGTCAATAGCTTCAACAAGATCGGTGCCCAGGCGGTGTCGTCTGCAGGCGGTACCGCCATCGGCGGTCCGGGAGGCGTGTCGCCATCCACAATCATGGTCGCGGGCGCCAAAGTCGCCAACAAGATGTGGTCGGCATCGAGTTTCTTCGGTTCTGGACCCAACCCAGTTGCCGCGATGATCATGTGCGTATTCGTGGTGCTGATGTACGGGATCGTGGCGGGTTTGCTCGCCGAGACCTTGATTGAATCCTATTTTGTTCTCGCCGCCGGCTCGATCATGCTCGGCTTCGGTGGCAGCCGGTGGACGCGCGACTCCGCGCTGAAGATGATCTGGTACGCGGTATCGGTGGGCGTGAAGTTGCTGATGATGGATCTCGTCATCGCCGTCGGCATGACCCTGGTGAACGCCTACGCAACCTCGGCACCGACCTCACCCGACGGCTTTTGGGGGATGGCCGTCACCCTGATCGTGCTGGTCATCGTGACGATCAAAGTCCCGTCCATGTGCCAGGCCCTGGTCACCGGGTCCCCGCATGCCGACGGATCGGTGGCCCGCGGCATGATGAAGGGCGCGGCGATGGGGGTGGCGGCGGCCGGCGCCGTGGCCGCCGGCGTCGGCGGCATCGCCGTGGCGCGGGGGGTGGGCGGTGCGGCGCAAGGCGGCCGGGCGATGGTCAGCGGCGCCAAGGCCATGGCCGGCGCCGCGACAACGGAGCAGCGCACGGCGGCGGCCAAACAAATCGCCGCAGGATTCGGCCAGGCCATGAAGGGCAGCCTGAGCGCGACCGGATCGTCCCTGAAGTCCGGCGCGCAATCGACCGCCAAGGACGTGGCGGGGTACATGACCGGCAAGGCGGAGCATCGGTTTGGCTACAGCGCGGCCCGCATCGTCGCCGACGTTGCCGGCAAAGGCAAACCGCCGCCCAAACCACCGGCGCCGTCCACCCCGCCGCCCTCTGATGTCGATTCCTATTCCGGCGCCTAGAGCCAATCCATCACTGACTCTCTTGCTGGGGAAAAGCGTGCCGAATGTTGCGGTTTAAAGCCAAGACGAAGGTTGTTGCGGACGCACCGGCGGACCCGAAGCTCGGGATGCCGGCGATCCTGGTCCATGAAGAGGATCCGTATCTTCGCGGCCGACGGCTTTGGGATGAGCGCTGGGGCGACGCCATTGCTCGCGAACACAGCTGGAAACTGGCCGCTTTCAGCGCGTTCTTCGTCGCCGGCCTGTCCGTCGTCGGCAACATCTATCAGTCGTCGCAAAGTCAGATCGTGCCGTTTGTCGTCGAGGTGGACAAGCTCGGCGAGCAGATGGCGGTCATGCCGGCCTCGGTGGCCGGCCCGGTCGATCCGCGGGTCGTCAGGGCGCAACTGGCGCGGTGGATCTTTGACGCCCGCACGCTGTTCGCCGACATCGGCGCCGATCGCCAAATGAATTTCGAACTCTATTCGATGCTGGCGAAGGGATCGCCGGCGCAAGCCAAGATGACCGACTATTTCCAGGCGCAGGATCCGCTGATCCGGGCGCAGACGGAATTGGTCTCCATCACCATCAACTCGGTCCTTCCTCGCGCCGGCTCCGACAAGATGTGGCGGCTCGAATGGACCGAGCATATCACCAATCGCGCCGGTCAGCCGCAAGGTCCTGCCAAGCATTGGCAGGCCGACGTGACGATCGAGATCAACCCTCCCAAGGACCTCAAGACGATCATGGTCAATCCGCTGGGCATCTATGTCACCGCCTTCAATTGGACGGAACGGCTATGAAGCGCGCCCTTTTCTTCTTGGTGTGTGCCCTGTGGCCGGCCCTGCTCTATGCGGCCGACGATGCCGTGCCGGCGATCCAGCCGACCGCCGCGAATGCGCTGCCGCCGACCGTCGATCCGCTGGCGCCGACCATGCCGGTTTTACTGACGCCAAAGGAAAAGGCCGGGGTGCGCATTGCCCAACAGTGGGCCGACTATCCCGACATCCCGGCGCCCGGTGAAGACGGCGCGGTGATCTATCTGTATGGGGCCAGCATGCCCTCGGTGGTGTGCAAGCCCTTGGCTGTCTGTGACATCGAGTTGGAGCCCGGCGAGAAAGACACCGGCGAGCCCAATCTGGGCGACTCGGTGCGATGGCTGTTGTCGCGCGCCGAGAGCGGGCCGGACGCCAGCAAGGTGGTGCATGTGATCGTCAAGCCGCGCTATGCCGGGCTGACGACCGACATGCACATTTTTACCGACCGGCGCTCTTACACGATCAAATTGATCAGCACCGCCGACCTCTACATGCCCAAGGTGCGCTTTGCCTATCCCGAGGAATTGGCCAGGCAATGGGCGGATGCGCGGCAGAAGAGCGGCCGGGCGTCGGGGGCCGATCGCGCCGCGGTACCGGCCTCTGCCGCCAGCGGGGCGCTGACCGACCTGTCGAAACTGGACTTTGCCTACGACCTGTCGGGCGACGATCCGCTGTGGAAACCGGCCCGGGTCTACAACAACGGCCTCAAGACGTTCATCCAGTTCCCGCCGGCGGTCAAGGCCGACGAGATGCCCGTTCTCGTCATGTTGTCCGAGGACGACGAAATCCGCGACGTGCCCTACCGGCCGGTCGGCAACACCTTTGTCGTCGACAAGGTGTTGCGGCGCGCCGAGCTGATCGCCGGTGTGGGTTCGTCGGCCGTCAAGGTGGTCCTGACGCATGGGTCGGAGGGAGCCAGGTGAAGCCGGCCCTCGCCATCTTGCTCCTATTGATGCTGGCGGGCTGTGCCGCCAGGGCGGCGCAGTCCTGGGCCGACCCGCAGCTGAGCAACGCCGACCTGGGCAAGCTGGTGCCGGCGCTGGTGGCGCTGGTCCAGGCGGAGTGCCGTCCGGAAAGTTGCACGGTCGAGATCGCCGGCGGCGATACCGGACAGGTGGGTGCGGCGCTCGCGGATGCGCTGCGGCGCGCCGGGTCAGCCGTAGTGGTGGCCGTCGCGTCGACTTCGTTCAGCGGCGTGTTCGACCGACGCCCCGCGCCAGCCGCGCCGGCGTCGGCCGATAACCGGCACGCCCGCTACTGGCTCATGGCCGACAAGGAAGGCGTCGTCGCCCGGCTGGACATGGATGGCGTGGTGATCACGCAATTCTTCCCGCGCAGCGCCCAGGGACTGGGCGACGGTCGCGCCGTGGCGAGGAGGGGAGGGCAGTAATGGCCAAAGAGTCTCCTCCGGACTTCTTCAAGCCGCAATTGACGCGGCCGGTCGGCGTGCGGCGCCTGAACAATCGCCCGCTGTATTTTGGCATCGCCGGCATCCTGATCGTCATTTTCGCCTTGATCTATTCGGTGAATGTCCGGCAGGCGAAGAAGCCCGAACTGGGCGCGACAGACACGGCGAGGGAAGATGCATCGGCCTCGCCGCTGCCGGATTTCTTTGCCAACGCGCCCTCGAGCGGCGTCGTGCCGGCGAAGGAGTCGCTTCCTCCGCCGGCGCCGCCCGCTCCGCAGCCGGGTGCTGGCGCACCGGCGACGGCGCCGATCGGTGTACCCGCGGTGAGGCCACAACCGCCGGCGAAGTCACCCGAAGAGGTGGCCAGAGACGAAGCCTGGGCGCGCTATCGCAGGCAACAGCAGGATCTCGCGGAAGCCCGGACCAAGGCGCTGCAGGCGGCGCTCGACGCCCCGCCGGTGAAGGCGAACGCGACAGGCGGTGCCGGATCTGTTGGCGGCAGCAGCAATCAGCTGGGCCAGCTTGCGCAATTGGCCGCCGCATCGAGCGCGGCGGCCCAAAGGGCGCCGGCCGGGCCGGCAGGCGGCCTGGCTGGGGCGTTTGGGGGCGGCGCTGCGACCGATCCGAACGGGCAGGGGGCAAAGATCGATTTTCTGAACAACCCGACCAAGACGCCGGACCTGCTTCCCGAGACGCTGCTCAAGCCGATCTCGCCCTACGAACTCCGTGCTGGCGCAATCATTCCCTGCACGATGATTTCGGGCATCAACTCCGATCTGCCGGGAATGATCATCGGCCAGGTGCGCGAAACGGTTTACGACACGGCGACCGGCAATTTTCCGCTGATCCCGCAAGGTGCCCGCGTGGTCGGGCGCTACGACAACGGGGTGACCTACGGGCAAGAGCGGGTGCTGGTGGTGTGGAACCGGATCATCTATCCGGACGCCTCTTCGCTCGATCTGGACGGGATGCCCGGCGTCGACCAGGCCGGCTATGCCGGCTTCAATGATGAAGTGAACAATCACTACCTGCGGATCTTCGGCAGCGCGGCGATGATGTCGCTGTTCTCCGCCGGGATCCAGTTGTCGCAGCCCCAGGCGGCGAACGGTCAGAATATCTCGCCCGGCCAGACGATGGCCGGCTCTATAGGCCAGCAGATGGGCGAGACCGGGCGGGGAGTGATTCAGAAAAACCTGAACATTCAACCCACCCTGGAGATCCGGCCCGGCTACCTGTTCAACGTCATGGTCAGCAAGGACATCGTGTTTCCTGGGCCCTGGTCGGATCGTCGCGGCGACACGACGACCGCCCAGGGCGCTCCCCGCAAGGCGGCGACCTATCTTGTCACGGCGTCGATCAATCTGGTCGGTCCGCGTCTTGTCGGATGGGAATTGTGGGGCGCCTCGAACGGCACGGCGCTGATCGCGGCGTCGGCGGCCGACGGGGCAGGGACCCTGGAAATCGTCGAGGGGCGTGCCTATCCGGAGGCCGGCCTTGGCCGGGTCGACGCGATTTTTCAGCGCGGCGATCAGTGGTTCGTCCAGACAAGTCGTGGCTGGATCGCCGGAGGTGGGCTGTGAGGAACCCGCGCCTTCTTCTTGGTGCCCTAGCGCTGCTGTCGGCCTCGACGCCAGCCTGGGCGGTGCCGGACGGCCCGGCCGAGGTCATGGCCAATCGGGCGCCGTTGAAGTGGGTGGTGAAGCAGGTGGTGCCGGCCGGTGTTCCGGTGGTCTACGAGCCGCCGGTATCTCCGGAAATGCTCATCACCATGGCGGCCGGGCCGTCCTGGCAGGCCGCCTTGGCAAGCGCCGTCGAAGCCCGCGGATTCACCGCCCTCTATGAAGAGAGCCGGGTGATTATCCAGCCCCCCGCGGCACAGACCGGCTTTGCCACGGGGCCGCAGCTGGCGGGCTGGCGGCTGCGCATGGCGACGCCGGGTCATGCCTGGATCGTCGGGCCCGGGCAAGAGAAGCTGGGCCCGGCGGAGGTCAGGGAAGGCGAGAGCCATCCGGTGCTCGGCCGGATCGTGCGAATCCTGCGAGACGGCGACCGCTGGATTGTCCAGACGCAGAAGGGCTGGTTTGTCGGGGGGCCGACGTGATGGTCGTCCGACATGGTCGATATCTGGTGCTGCTGGCCGCCCTGGGCGCGCCGATCTCCGGCAACGCGGCCGAGGGCTGCCGCGAACACGTCCTCCAGGCGGAGACCCTGCAGGGGGTTCCCAAGGGGCTGCTCACCGCCATTGGCACTGTGGAAAGCGGCATGGATCCGCTGGCCATCAATGCCGACGGGGAGAGCTATCACCCGCGCTCGATCGCCGACGCGGTTTCCCTGGTTCGCCAGCTGCAGCAGGCCGGCGCGCAATTCATCGACGTCGGCTGCATGCAGGTCGACCTGTTCTATCACCCCAAGGCGTTTTCGCGTCTGGAGGAGGCCTTCGAGCCAGCCCGAAACGCCGCCTATGGCGCTTCCCTGCTGGCCGGCAACCGGGCGACGTGGGGCAGCTGGGATTCGGCCGTCGCCTACTACCATTCGAGCGACCCGGTCAAACAAGCCGAATATCTGCGCCGCGTGTGGAGCCAGTACGCGGCGGTGGGCGACAAAGACGCCCTTGTCGGCGCCGTGCCACCAGGAAGGAAAACTCGCCAGCAGACGTCGCTGCAGCCGCGAACGGTGACGGTCAAGCTGTCCTTCATGACCATCACCCGGCCGGCCGTCGCCAGCCCGTCCTTCTACGGGGGGCGATAGGTCATGCAGTGGTCGAGAATGAGCGTCGAGCTGGTGCCGATCATGGCCGGGCTGCTGGGCGGTCGCCTGTCGCAACGCTTGCCGCTGCTGCTCGAGGAAGGTTGGTGCGGGCTCCTGCGGCCGGCCGCCGGCTTTAACGGCTATCCCATTTCCTGGCGCGGGTCGCCGTTTGTCCTGGCGGCCGCGGTGCTGGGCGTCCTGGCAGCGGGTCCGCTCGAGACGTCGCGGTTGTTGGGCCTGGCCGTCTTCCTTTCGGGGATGGCCACCCTGGCCTTGACGGACCTCGAACACCGTGTGGTGCCGGACATGCTCTCGTTTCCGCTGATCGGCGCCGGAGTAGGCGCGGCGTTCCTGGGGTGTTCGTTGGTTTCCGTTCAGAGCGCGCTGCTGGGAACCGTGATCGGCTGGTGCTGCGGCAAGGTCGGCCAGGTCCTGGCGCTGGCGGCGGCGCGATTGACGGGGCAGGGGATGACGATCGCCGCCGGCGACGTGAAGGTGCTGGCGGCGACGTGTCGACCGAAGTCAACCAGAAGCTGGCGGAGGCGACGGCGGCGCCAGCCGTGCCAGCGGGCCAGATTCGCAGGCACGCACGGGTGTTCGGCGGTGGCCGAGCGGTGGTGAACGACCACGGCGAAGACATTCCGGCGACCCTCGACCACTTCTTGCTGAATACCAAAGGTGTCGGACTGCGGGTGCGGGAGATCGGCACGGAGATCAACGCCCAAACGGGCATCCCGGTGGATGTCGTCGATGATGTCCCGACAAGCCTGCAGAGTGTGTCGAGGAACCAATCGCCATCCGAGTCCGAGTGCCGGATGGCGCCCGCCTATGGTGGACCGCTCGGCCGATTTTTGGAGGCCCTGGGAACCTATTGTGACGTCACCTGGAAGTATCTGGATGGCCGGCTGAAGATCCAGATCTACGAGACCGAAACCTATCGGCTCTATGCGGTGCCGTCGGTGGCGACCATCAAGGCCTCGATGCTTTCCTCGGGGACCGCGCCGACATCCAACAGCGCCGCCGGTAGCACGGGCAGTGAGAGCTGGCCGGGTTTGTTCGGACAGGAATCGACGCTGGATAAGTGGATCCTCTGCCGGTTGTCCTCGCACAGTGTCGATTTTTCAGCGTCATGTCGGGAGGGCGTAGCCCGACCAGAGTGACGCTGAAAAATTGGCGGTGAAATTCATGCCGCCACCGCCTGCGGCAAGTTGTCGAAGTAGGCCCGATC
>CAIOJO010000016.1 GCA_903858635.1 uncultured Telmatospirillum sp.
CCACGGCGATCTGATCCATTGCCTCCACCACCGGCATGACGGTGGACCGTTGCAGGATTTCGGTGAGGATGCTGGCGTGACTGGGATCGAGATGCGGCACCAGCACAAAGGCCAGACCGCAGTCGGGGGGCACTTCGCGGAAGAACTCTTCGAAGGCCTCCAACCCGCCGGCCGAAGCACCCAGGCCGACGATCCGGAACTGCCCTTCCGTGGCATTCCCTGACGAACTGTCGGCACCGCCGGGCGTCGCCGGAGAACGGGCTTCGTTTGTCTTCGTTGCTTTCTTGGACGCCATTTTTCCCTCCACGGCGCCTGGTCGGCGCCCTTGTGCTGGGATATTACGCCATCCGCGGCCCGAGCACCTGATCCAGGATTAAAGCACCCATCGAACCTGCCGCTTTCAAGTTATGCACCTCCAATTTGAACTTCTGCTTAGGGTCAGACATTGCCGAAGCCGCGTTCGTCGGCAGCGTCCGGTTGCCCCGTTTCCCAGTCGGACAGGAGACATTCCCTTCACGGCCCCCAAGCGCCCAATCATGCGCCACCGCGTTATCGCTCCGCAGGAGGGAAGCGACCCGCGTCTCGCCCCCGGGCCCGACGAGACGTCAGTGAATTCCCGCGCTGCGGTATGAACGCTCACATCGCCAAGCCAATCGACGTGGAAGAACTGATCGCGACCATGGAGGCCGTTTCGTCACTGCGGCGCCAAGGCGGGCGATCTGGTCGCGATCCACGGGGTCGGCGGCCTCGGTCATTTGGGCATTCAATACGCCGCCCGGCAGGGACTCCGGACCGTGGCGGTCAACCGGGGGCGCGACAAGGAGGCCCTGGCGCGGTCGCTCGGCGCACACGACTATATCGACAGCGAAGCCGGCGACCCGGCCCAGGCGCTACAGGCGATGGGCGGCGCCAAGGCAATCATCGCCACCGTCACCAGCGCTGCAGCCATGCAAGCGATCTCGGGTGGCCTCGGGGTCAATGGCACCATGATGGTCATCGGCGCGGTCGGCGCACTCACCGTCGATTCCCTGGACCTGCTCGGCAAACGGGCGGCGGTGCAAGGTTGGTATTCGGGGACCGCGGCCGATTCGGAAGACACCCTCCGGTTCAGCCAGCGCAATGCCGTCGCCTCGATGAACGAGATTTTTCCGCTCGAACAAGCGCAGGCCGGCCGCTCGGCGGGCTTATGCATGCGGCCGCCGCAGTTCGAACGGTTCGAAGTCGTGCAGGATTTCACGGCGTCATAACCGGGAGGCAAAGATCTATGATCTTTGTGCGGCCGCTTCGCCGCGACCATGCTGCCCGCCGGCAAATTTGAATATGGCATGAATCCGCCTATATTGCGGGCCAAGTATTGAGCGTCGGCGGCGGGCTGGCCCGGCCTGGATGATGCGGACTTGAATGTTTGTTGCGATGATCAAAGGAATGCAGCGATGAGCGCAGGTCCAAGACTTGTGGGAACACCTGAGGCCATGCAGTTCTGGCAAGGTGTTGGTGGAATCAGATTAGCGGGGGATTGGTGGGGCGATGAGAACGGACCTCTCGTGATCCTTCAACACGGCGGTGGGCAGACGCGCCACGCCTGGAAGGGGGTGGGCGAAATATTGGGCGCCTCGGGTTATTACGCCATTGCCTTCGATGCTCGGGGCCATGGGGATTCGGACTGGGCCCCGGATGGACGCTACGACCAAGATGTCATGGTCGATGATCTCAGATGTCTCGTCGCCGCGCTCGGCAAGCGGCGTCCGGTCTTGGTCGGTGCGTCCATGGGAGGCGGGACCAGCCTGGTCGCCGTTGGTGAGGATCATGTGGATGCCACCGCCCTCGTTCTCGTCGATATTGCGCCCCAGATCGAGACGAAGGGTGTCGCTAAGATTCAAGCGTTCATGACCCAGAAACCCGAGGGCTTCAGTTCTTTGGAAGAGGTGGCCGAGGCCATCAGCAATTACCAGCCCCATCGCAAACGTCCGGACAATCTCGATGGTCTGGCCAAGAACGTAAGGCTCGGGGCCGATGGCAAATACCGATGGCACTGGGATCCTCGGCTCCTTTCCCGGAAATTCGACACCGAAAAACGTCAGCAGCGTCTGGAAGCCTGCGCAGCCAGACTGGAACTGCCCACCCTTCTGGTCCGAGGCGGTCTTTCGGACGTGCTCAGTGAAGAGGGGGCTCAAGGTTTCCTGCAGCTGTGCCCTCACAGCGAATACGTCAATATCGCCGATTCAGGTCACATGGTGGCCGGAGACCGCAACGACATCTTCGGTAATGCCGTGATTGAATTTCTGTCTCGCGTGGTGCCTGTCGGCGGGGAGCCGACTCAGCCGGCCCATGATCTCCATCCCCAACATAGGGGACCCGCAGGAGAAATAATCGACGTGCCGTAACCCGGGTCACCTGGCCGCGCCCACCCGGTAAACGGCATTGGAAGTTATCTACCGTTGATCACCACTTCTGGAATGCGGCGACTTAAGGACTGTCACGGCTGCTGGCTTTATTGCATCTGCCGGATTCTGGAGCTTGGTCAGATTGCCTGGATCTTGGCCAGAAAGCCGCGCACCTCACCGTCCAGCCCGGCCGATTGCTCCTTCAAGTCCTTGGCCACCGCCGCCATCATCGTCGCCAGGTCCTTGGTCACCCCGGCTTCCCGCGACACTTCATTGATATCGCGGGTGACCACGCCGTTGGCATTCACCACCTCGTGGACATTGCGGGCGATCTCCTGCGTCGCGGCGCTCTGTTCCTCCACCGCCGAGGCAATGGAGGTCACCACCTGGTCGACCTGCGAGACCGTCCCCGAGACCCGGCCGATGGCGTCGACCGCCAGGCGGGTGGTGGACTGCACGGCGCCGATCTGCTCCTGGATATCGCCGGTCGCCTTCGCCGTCTGGGTGGCCAAGGTCTTGACCTCGTGCGCCACCACCGCAAATCCCTTGCCGGCATCGCCAGCCCGCGCCGCTTCGATGGTGGCGTTGAGGGCGAGCAGATTGGTCTGGGCGGCGATCCCCTCGATCAGCTTGACGATCTCGCCGATGCGTTCGGCTGCCACGCGGAGTTTCTCGACGACCCCCGACGCCTCCTGGATGTCGCCGACGGCCAAGCGCGAGATGCGACGGGTTTCCTGGACCTGACCGCTGATTTCATTGGTTGAGGCGCTGAGTTGCTCGGTGGTGCCGGCCACCGTCTGGATATTCGCCGCCACCTCTTCGGCGGCCGAGGCGACGGTGACGCCGCGCGACCCTGTCTGGTCGGCCGATTGCCGCAACTGCCCCGATGCCCCTTGAACCTGGTCGACGGTGCTCGCCACCTTCGCCATCAACTGGCCGATTGCCTCGGAAAAACGGAGCGACAACTGTTCCCGTCGCCGCGCCTTGTCCAACGCCTGCTCGGCCTGCTGACGGCTGGTCGCCTCGAGTTGCTCGGCCTTGATCAACCCTTCCTTGAAGGTGGCGACCGAGCGGGCCATGGCGCCGATCTCGTCGCCCTGCCCGGTGAACGGCACCGCGATTTGCCGATTGCCGGCACACAGGTCGGTCATCACCGCGGTGATTCCCTGGACAGGCAGCACCACCGATCGCCGAATGAAATAGATGACGAACACCACCACCGCCAGCGACAGTCCGACCAGGGCGATGGCCGCCCCGATCACCCGTTGGTAGCGCTGGTTGTTCTGCCGGTTGGAGGCTTCGGCCTCGCCCAGCTGTTTCTCCATCAGCAGCTTGAACGAGTCCTGCGCCGAGGCCAGCCGCTTGACGGCGACCCCGAGAATGACGTCTTCGGCATCGTTGAAGGCCTGGGCCTTCAGCGCCTCCATGGTCGGCGCCAGGCCGTCCTTGACGAAGGCGCTCCGCTTGGCCACCCAATCGTCCAACAGAGGTTTGTCCTCCGCGGCAATCAGCCCAGTCGAGCCCTCCTGCAACCGGCTGATCTCGTCGATATTGGCGGTGACCCGGTCGAGATATTTCTGGGTGTTCTGGGAGCTGGCGCGGGCCACCGTAGCGATGGTCAACTGCTGAATACTGGCCTGCATCAGCTCATTGACGCGGGCAAAGGTGGTCAGCGGCACCAATTGGCCTCCATAGACGGTCGACAGCGCCGCGTTGGACATACGAAGTTCGAAGACACCCACCCCCGCCATCAACACCTGCGTGGCAGTCAACAGCGCGAAGGCGATCGTGATCCGCTGGCCAATGGCAAGCTTCATGGTTTGTCCCCTGGTCGGACTATTCTTGGCGGTGTTTGCCTGCAGTCCGGTGGACTGGCGGCCAGCCATCCACCGGTTGCTGGTTGCCTAATCAATTGGAAGGCTTTTACTCTTCCAGTTGGGAAAGCCGTCGCGATACCAGTAAAGATTCGTGTAGCCGGCCTTTATGGCTAGGACCGCCGACTTATAGCTCTTCCAGCATTCGGGACCGTTGCAATAAAGCACGACGGCCGCGGCCTTGTCGGCGCCCAGCTTGGCGACGGCAAACTCATCCTGGGCGGGATCGAAGCCGACCGACTTATCGCTCTTTTCCCGATAGGGGACGCTGACCGCGCCCTTGATGTGGCCTTCGCTGTATTCGGCCGCGACGCGGGTGTCGACGATCTGGGCGCCCTGGGCCTGCAGCTTGGAAACCTCCTCGGTGCTGACCAGTTTGGTGCCGGTCAGCGTCGGCGGAGTGTCAGCCGCCTGAAGGGCCGCCGGCAGGGCAAGGACGAAAAGAAAGGCCACGATCAACCGAGCGCTATGTTTTACCAAAGTTGCCATATGCCACTCCTAAGGACCCCATTGTAGTGCCGCCGTCGGGGACAAGACGAATCAGGCTGGGCAGCATAGGAGTGCACGAGCCGCAGTCGGTGACGGCAGAGGTCGACTGTTTTATGTCATTCGTATAGCGCCAAAAGGCTTGTGGCCCATCCCTGCCGATCGCGAGGGCACGGACGATGGAACGCTACGGGTTAACCTCGGCAGGAGTGATCAGCAAATTGGTCCGACTGCTATCCGGGAGACACCGGAAGCGCTGGTTCGTCGGACAGGTGACACCATCCACCTTCGCCACCAAACGATTCAACGACCACCGTGTTGTATGTGCCGCCAGCGAACAGGGGTTACCTCGGGCGACACTCTCCTTGAGCAATATGGGCCGCTCGCCCGCGTCCCCGGATTCGCCGCGCAGGAGCTGACTAGACGAGGTACGACCATTACCTCGCAAGGAGCGTCGCTCCCGTCTGGACGGAAGTACGCCTAACTATAAGGCGACCGCGGTAGCGGTAAGAATGTCGGATTCCGACGCCGCCATCATATTCGGAGACCGCTATGCTTACAGCCCATCAGCCAGGCCAAGCCGTTTTTCGATCGGTCCTGCCCGAACAGGTCGAATGGCAGCCTTTCCCGGCCTTCCCACCTGCGGTCCGGCTTGCCGTCATGGTCGGCCAGCCCGCAGAGCCCGGGCCTTACGTGATCAGAGTCAAAGTCCCGTCCGGCGTGAAGCTGATGCCACACAGACATCCGGAGGATAGAATTTACACGGTCATGTCCGGCGTTTTTTACGTCGGTCTGGGCGATCAATTCGACGGCGATAAGGTGGAGGCGTATCCACCCGGTAGCGTCATCGTCCTGCCGGGCAATACGTCCCACTTTCACTGGGCGAAATCGGGTGAGTATGTGACCCAGGTCACCGCCATTGGTCCCTTGGGCCTCGAATACTTGGATCCCAGCGACGATCCACGTGGACGCGGGCCTCACCAACAGAACCCTCAACAACCGAAGTAATGTCGATGGATGGGCTCGTTCGAACTCTCGGTGCGCGAAACCTGTAGCTGAGATGGCCGGTCCCGGCGACGCGCATTCACAAGTTGGAGGATCTCAGATGCGCAAAATCGAAGTGTCGGGAGAAATCAACCGTGATCGCCGCCGCTTCTTGGGCACTGCTGCCCTGACCATCGCCGCTTCCCAACTCGGCGCGATCGGCTCTGCGAATGCACAATCCAGCAAGCCGAAATCGGTGAATGTGCCTCCGATCAAGCCGGGGACGAACACTTCTATCGGCCAATTGAAGCAAATTGATGCCGGCCTGCTTAATGTGGGATACGCCGAGGCTGGACCCGCCAATGGTCCGGTCGTCGTTCTTCTGCACGGCTGGCCCTACGACATTCACAGCTACGTCGATGTTGCGCCTTTGCTGGCGTCGGCAGGTTATCGGGTGATCGTCCCCCACCTGCGCGGCTATGGCTCAACGCGCTTTCTTTCAAGCGATACGGTGAGGAACGGCCAGCATGTCAGCATCGTGATCCACAATTACCGTTGGCGGCTCGGCCTTGCAGAAGGCGAGTTGAAGTACGAGGACCTCGAAAAGCGTCTCGCCGAAGCTCCGGCAATCAATGTGCCGACAATCACCCTTGAAGGTGATGCCAATGGCGCGCCGCATCCGGAACCTGCTTCCTACGCCAAGAAATTCTCCGGCAAATACATGGCCCGACTCATCAAAGGTGGCATCGGCCATAATTTACCCCAGGAGGTCCCGCAGGAATTCGCGCAGGCCGTGATCGATATCGACAGTTCGATCGGGGTTGGTGCCGCTGCCCGGGCTGCCGGGAGATGACAGCTCTGCCGCAATTTGCGAGCAGAAAGCCCCATTCTTGTCGGCAGCTATCTGGGATCAGGGTTACCGCCATGAGGCCATTGGCCAGCCGGCATTCTTCAAGAGCAAGGAAAGGAGCGCATGATGAAAGTCCTGATGGTTCTTACCTCCCACGACCAGCTCGGCAACACGGGGCGCAAGACCGGCTTCTGGCTGGAGGAACTGGCGGCGCCTTACTATGTCTTCAGGGATGCTGGTGCCCAGATCACCCTCGCATCGCCAAAGGGAGGGCGCCCCCCGCTCGACCCCAAAAGCAACGAGCCGAACTTCCAGACCGACATCACCCGTCGGTTCGAGAAGGATGCCGACGCCGAAGGCCAACTCGACAGGACGGTGCGCCTCGATAGCGTCAAACAGGAAGACTATGACACCGTCTTCTACCCCGGCGGCCATGGGCCGATGTGGGACCTCGCCGAAGACAAGAATTCTATCATGCTTCTGGAATCATTCCTGGCAGCCGGCAAGACCGTCGCAGTAGTCTGCCACTCTTCCGGTGCCTTGCGCCATGTCAAGGCCCCGGACGGCAAACTACTCGTCGAAGGCAAGACCGTGACCGGCTTCACCAATGGCGAGGAAGACGAGGTAGAATTGACGAAGGTGGTGCCCTTCCTTGTCGAGGACGAACTGATGCGCCTCGGCGCCACCTTTTCCAAGGTCAAGGACTGGGGCGTTCACACGGTCGCCGATGGCCAGTTGATCACCGGCCAGAATCCGGCCTCGTCGGGCCCGACTGCCAAGCTTCTGATCGATAGGCTTAACAAGAAGGCGAATTAGTTCGGCCCACTGGTTCGGGGAGGCGCGACCATGCGCACCTCCCCGCCTTTGATGTCTGGGGGAGATCAATGATGAGTGAGATTTGCTCGCATTTGGCCAGTGTCAAGGCGGTGAAGCCGAGCGCCCACGGCTGCGAGGAATGCCTGAAGATCGGCAGTCGCTGGCTCCACTTGCGGATCTGCAGGACCTGCGGCCATGTCGGCTGTTGCGATCAATCTCCGCATCGCCATGCCACCGCACATTTCCACGCCTCCGGCCATCCCATCATCGAGGGCTACGACCCGCCCGAAGGCTGGGGGTGGTGTTACCGCGACGAGGTGTTCCTCGATCTCGGAGACGACACGACGCCACAGGACCGGCCGATTCCGCGCTATTACTGATTTGAAGGTGGTGAAGGCAAACCACGATTTCCAATATAGCAGGTTGGGCCTTGCGCTGGCCCGACCCTTGGGGAGTCTGAACGACCATGTCAGCGAGCGACAACGTCCTTGTCCTCTACGGATCGTACCGGTCGGATCGGATGGGAATTCGCTTGGCGAACTACATCGTCGCGGCCCTGCGCGCCAGGGGCTGCAACGCCGAACTGATCGACGCAAGGTCCATCGGACTGCCCATGCTCGACCGGATGTACAAGGAATATCCGAAAGGCTCGGCGCCACCGGCGATGGAGCGGCTTGCCGGGCAAATCAGCGCCGCCGACGCCTTCGTCTTCGTGACCGGCGAATACAATTGGGGCCTGCAACCGGGCCTCAAGAACTTGACCGATCATTTTCTTGAAGAGTGGTATTGGCGTCCGGCCGCCATCGCCAGCTATTCGGCAGGCCGCATCGCCGGTGCGCGAGCCGCGACGGCTTGGCACGGCACTCTTTCGGAGATGGGCATGGTGGTGATTTCAAGCACCATCATGGTGGGAGGCATCGGCCAGGCGCTCACCGACGACGCCAAGCCCTCGGGTGAAGCCGGCCAAGCGCTTGCGAACGCCTTTCCGCGCTTCGCCGACGATCTTTCCTGGTGGACCGAGGCCGCGAAGGCACAGCGCGCACGCAGGCCGCCGCCCTATTGAGTGTGTTGCAGTGTGCAGGGACCCTAGGCCGTGTCCGAACGGGGTGACGTCGACACGACAATAGCGCGCCGGCGCGTGCTGGATCGGGCAGAGATCCCCGTCGATACCGCCCAGCTTGCTCATTTTCTCATCGGCAAAATGCTCGTGCGGGTATTGGCCGAAGGCGTCGCGGGTGGCCGCATCGTCGAGACCGAGGCCTATGGCATCGGCGACCCCGCGGGTCATGCCTATCGTGGCATCACCCGGCGCAATCGGGCGCTTTTCCTCGAGCGCGGGCACGCATACGTCTATCTCGCCTATGGCAGCTCGTTCATGCTCAACGTTTCTAGCGAAACACCAGGCGTGGGCGCGGGTGTCTTGATCAGGGCGATCGAGCCTGCCAATGGCATCACGATCATGGAGCGAAATCGCGGCACCGAGCGGTTGCGCGACCTGGCACGCGGCCCAGGACGGCTGAGTGCCGCCTTGGAGATTGATCGCCGGTTGGACGGAAGCGACCTTTGTCGGGCCGGCCCGTTGTGGCTGGGATCTGACGGTCGAGCGTCCGGCGAAATCGGGCAGAGCAAACGGATCGGCCTGACACACGCGGCCGACCGTCTGCTGCGATTCTACGTTCGCGGCAATCGATTCGTCAGCGGTCCGCAGGCGCTCAACAGATGAGAGAACCCACCCCGTCGCGAGCCTTAGTGGCGAGACCGACTTCGATCGCTCGAACACCAGCGTCGAGATTCCCATTTCACCGGAGTAGGGATTTTTGCTCGGCAACCTGTGGATGGTGAAACCGGCATCCCATACGGGACGAGCTTCAACCGTAGGTGAGGGTAGTGCTCTGTCCGACCTCGATAATATAACCATCGGGATCGCGGATATAGCAGCGAATCTCCCCGTATTTGGCCTTTGGTTCCGTGATGAACTCGGCTCCTCGGCTTCTCCATAATTCATAGCATGCGTGAATATCCGCGACGCGGATATTCATAAAGCCATTGATCTTATCAGGGTCGGGGACGCTGAGGGTTACCGTCGGCTTGTCGGGAGTCGGCCCGCCCCCGACGTTCACAAGGAGCCATGTATTCGCGATCTGAATGTATGCAGGCGCACCATCGCTGTCGCCTCTGCTCAGAATGCGGCCGCCGAAGACCCTTTCATAGAAGCGGGCCGATCGGTCGATGTCGGCAACGGTGAGAAAATGTGCCACGGTGAAGCCGTTTCGCGGAGGCATTTCATAGCTCTTCTGTTCGACTTGTACTGTGTTCATTGACCACTCCGTTCGCGCTTGCTCTCAACCGAGTCGCGGTTGGGATGTTTTTCACGTTCTCGGGACATCACGAGCTATTCAACACGGAGCGTTACCGTGTGTTGCCGACGAGCCAAAATCCCAGCACGTCCATGCAGTCGGGATCAACCATAGATTGTCGCGGCTCGCCGAGTTCTTCGCCGCGGCGTGGTCGATACAGACACCCTGGTCTTCTAAGAGGATGGGGTCGCGCGTTTCATGGATGCGTCCGAACCGATAGATGGTCATTGTTTCAACCGGACCGTCGCATGATCCGCGGGGCGGGTAAGCGACGGCCTATCCAGGGCCCGCGATCATATCGCCACCAAGGAGGATTCATGCCGATCCGCGTCCTGTTCCTGGTCTTTCTCGTCATGGTGGCGACGCCGGCTTCCGCCTTTGCCTGCATGGACGATGAGGAAGAATTGGGCGAATTCCAACCGGCCGAGGTCGATGGCCGGGTGGTCGGCAACCCCATCGGCAGCATGCACGCTCAGGCTCGCGCCGTCATGATCCTGGGCCTGCTGGCCAAAGGCGATCGCTGGGAATTTCCGCCCGGTGGCGAAAATGAGCAAGTGGCGTGGGACGCCCAGTTGATCGAAGACGGTCAGGCCGGCCCCGGCTTCGTCCGGCTGCGGCTGTGGGGCAAAGCGCCGGGGCTGGCCATGATTCCGCTGCGCTAAAGTGTTGAGCCGCTTCCTCAACGCCGCGCGAACACCATGTCGACGCGGCGATTGCGCGCCCAGGCCTGTTCGCTGTGGCCGGGATCGCGAGGGCGTTCCTTGCCCAGGGAAATGGTGGTGATGCGCTCGGCCGCGATGCCGGATGCGACCATCACCCGCTTGACCTCGTCGGCGCGGCGCTGGCCCAGGGCCAGATTGTATTCGCTGGTGCCGCGGTCGTCGCAATTGCCCTCGAGGGTGACGGCGTAGGCGTCCTGCTGCTTCAGCCAGGCGATCTGCCGCCGCAAGATCGCCTCGGAGTCCGGAGTCAGGTCGAGGTGGCCGTCCCGGAAGAATAGTTCGGTGGTGATCAGCACGGGCGGCTCCACCGGCCGGCGTGGCGGCGGGCCGTAAAGGACCATCAGCGACGGCCTCATTTCCGATATCTGCGTGGCCGGCTGTTCGGCCGACGAAGCGCATCCGCCGCCGACGGCGGCCAGGGCGGTGGCCGCGAAGCGCAAAAGGAAGTCGCGACGGCTATCGGTCATGACGGTCTCCCTGGTCTTCTATTTTGCGCAGAGCGCAGGTGGAGGCGGCGCCATCCTCGGGGGCGAAGAGATGGAAGCCGCCGCCTTCGCACAGATCCCAGTGCTCGCACGCGCCGCAGGCCGGTGGGGCGATGGCGCGCCGCCCGGCGCGGAAATCGGCGAAACCTTCGGCCCACAGATCGACGAAGGGGGTGGCGCGGATATTGCCTTCGACGAAGCGGCGCGACACGCTGGGACAGCCGGTGACGCCGCCATCATGCAGGATCGAGGCGATCATCGTCCCCGAGCCGCAATAATGCGGATCGTCCCTGACCCGGCATTCCCACTCCGGCCCCCAATATCCTTCCTCGCTGAGCGTCACCTCGATGTCGCGGCGGCTTTGCCGCGCTTCGGCGGTGAAGGCCAGCAGGCGGCGGTATTGATCGCCCGACAGCATCAGCCCCGATTGGCGGCCGGCTCGTCCGCGCGAGAACACCGGCGTCAGGCGCAGCCGGGGAACGCCGAGGGCGGCGAGGTGGTCGAGCAAAGGGCCCAACCGATCGATGTTGAGGGTGCTGACACAGCAGATGACGTCAAAGGATTGATAGAAAGGATCGGCCACCAGCCGGGCCAGTGCCTCTGAGACTCGGCGGAAGGCGCCGTTGCATTGACGCAACGCGTCGTGCTCGTCCTCCGGTCCGTCCAGGCTGACGGCGATGGTGGACAGCCCCGCCGCCTTCAGCGAGGCCAACCGCTCGACGTCCAGCAGCATGGCGTTGGTGGTGATGCCCCAGGCGAAACCGAGGCCGGCGGCGAAGGCCCCGACCGCTTCGATGTCCGGTCGGATCAACGGCTCGCCGCCGATGATCGCCAGGGTGATCCGGCGCGGATCGTGGAACGAGGCTATGGTGGCCAGTTCCCGCTTCATCATTTCTGGCGACAGTTCGCGGTCGCGGGTGGAATTGTCGCGCCGGCAGTCGCTGCCGCAATGGCGGCAGGCCAGATTGCAGCGCAGCGTCGCCTCCCAGAACAGGTAGCGCAACGGATGCTCGCGGACCATCCGTTCCTTGTTGGCGATGAAGCGTTCCAGTCGGTCGGCCAGCGCCGCCTGCCGGCTCATTTGCCCGCGGCCTTCCATTGCCGTTCCACCGTGGCGATCTGGTCGGCGGTCATGATTGCTTCCACCACGGCGCGGCCGGCCGTCGCCTCCTCGTGCCTTTGCGCCGCAATGCTATCCCTTGCCGCGACAATTCCAGATCAATAAATATTCAACGATCTTCGCGTGGCAAATTCATGGCAGGATTTGAGGCGCAGGGATGCCCCCCGAAGACTCCAGCTTTCCCGTCAATCCCAGATCCACGTCAGCCTCTTTCGCCAGTGCGCGCCAATGGTGAACAGATGGGCGTCGACCCGGAAATTCCAACCGCCTCGATGACGTCGACGGCATCGACTGGGCTACCCTTCGTCCAGCCATGACGATTTCCATTTGTCATGGGTCGACACCATCTCCACCTATCGGGGAACGTCCCAGAAGAAGGCAGCAAGGCCGTGCCGGTGACGCATGAGCCGTGGCTGGTTGCCCTGTCGGTGTTGGTGGCCGTGCAGGGGGCCTATGTTGGGCTGAGCCTGTGCGTGCTGGTCGCCGCGGCGGCCGGGCTGAAGCGGCGTCTGCTGTTGGCCGGGGCTTCGGTGTCGCTGGCGGTGGCCATCTGGTCGATGCATTTCGTCGGCATGCTGGCGGCGCGGCTGCCGTTCCCGGTGGACTATCTGGTGTTCCCGACCCTGCTGTCGTTCCTGGTCTGCGCCCTGGTGGTCGGGGCCGCCGTGTTCGCCGTCAGCGGCGGACGGCTGAAGGCCGGGCGGCTGGCGGCGGCCGCGGTGTTCATGGGAGCGGGCATCGCCTCGATGCATTACATCGGCATGACCGCCCTGCATGCCAGCGCCCATATGGAGCACCAGCCGCTGCTGGTGGTGACCAGCGTCGTGGTGGCCATCGCCGCTTCCGGTCTCGCCCTGTGGCTGGCCGCCGGCCGTAACCGCCGGCCGCCGCTGTTGCTGTCGGCCACGGCGTTGGGCTTGGCCATCGCCAGCATGCACTATACGGCGATGGCGGGACTGACCGTCGTCCCGCATAGCCATCCGCAGTCGCTGGCCCCGGCCTTGTCGTCGGACCTGCTGGCCATCGTCGTCGCCATCGTCGCCTTTGTCGTTTCCGGGATCTTCCTGCTGGCTTTGGTCCCGGAGCCGGCGGCCGGACTCGCGGCCAGGCCGGTTCCGGCGCATTCCCCGCCGGCCGCGGTGGAGCCGCCGGCGCAGGCCGGCCGTGGCGGCTACCTGCCGCTCGGCGGGGTGGGGGCGCCGCCGCGCCGGCCGGCCCAGCAGCTTCCCATCGAGCATGACGGCCGCGCCCAATACCTGCCGGTGGAGGCCGTCGTCGCCGTTCATGCCAATGCCCATTACACCTATCTGTTCGACGGCAAGGACAGGCTGTTCTGTCCGTTGGCCATCGGCGAGGTGGAAGCGCGACTCGACGACCACCGCTTCGCCCGGGTGCATCGCAGCCATATCGTCAACCTCGAGCGCGTCAATGGGGTCAAGCGGGCCGGCGACAACGGCATCGTCCTGTTGGCGGCCGAACAGCCCTATACCGTCCCGGTCAGCCGCAGCCGGCTGGCCTGGCTCAAGGGGCGACTGAAAGGCAAGGCGGGCGGGGTCTTCACCCACACCCATCGGTTTCAGGCCGAGGACCGGTCGCTGGCCACCGGAATCCGGCAGCACCGCTGACGCAATTCGTGCAAGGCGACGGTGTTCGTGCATGCCCTGACCCCTTCGTGCAGCGCCACTTGATAGTGCGCCGCAGTCGCAGCAAACTTCCGCCATAATGAAGCGTCGTGGCCTGTCGGCTACGGCCAATTGAGGAAATGGCGCAAGGCCGGCCTCGGATCCTGCCGCGGCGGTCAAGCCAAACTCGGGAGGATTGCCGTGATACCAGGCTCATTCGCCTACCACCGCCCGCAGTCTGTCCGCGAGGCGGTTGCCATGCTCGCCGATCTCGGAGAGGAGGCCCGCCCGCTGGCCGGCGGCCACAGCCTGATTCCGATGATGAAGCTGCGCCTGGCCCAGCCGCAGCATCTGGTCGACCTGGGCGGCATCCCCGACCTGAAGGGGGTCAGGGCCGAGGCCGGCGACGTGGTCATCGGCGCCATGACCAGCCAGCATGAGATGATCGCCTCGCCGGTTCTGGCCGAACGGATTCCGCTGCTGCGCGAGGTCTCGGTGCTGATCGCCGATCCCCAGGTGCGCTACATGGGCACGCTGGGCGGCAATGTGGCCAATGGCGATCCGGGCAACGACATGCCGGCGGTCATGGTCTGTCTGGGCGCCATCTTCCAGCTGGCCGGCCCCAATGGCGAGCGCCAGGTGGCGGCCCGCGAGTTCTACCAGGGCGCCTATTTCACCGCGCTGGAGCCGGGCGAGATCGTCACCGCCATCCGCATTCCGGCGCCGCCCGCCGGCCACGGCTACGCCTACGAGAAGCTGAAGCGGAAAGTCGGCGATTACGCCACCGCAGCGGCCGCGGTGGTCCTGACCCAGTCCGGCGGCAGGCTGACCAGTTGTTCGATCGGCCTGACCAATGTCGCCGAGACGCCGCTGTGGGCCGACGGCGCCGCGGCGCTGCTGGTCGGTTCGACCCTGGACGGCGAAACCATCAAGCAGGCGGTGGCCGCCGCCGAGGCCCTCACCGCGCCGGCCTCGGACAACCGCGGGCCGGCCGAATACCGGACCAAGAT
The DNA here is from genome assembly GCA_903858635.1 of uncultured Telmatospirillum sp. Classification (GTDB taxonomy): domain Bacteria; phylum Pseudomonadota; class Alphaproteobacteria; order Rhodospirillales; family Magnetospirillaceae; genus DUZF01. Next base: position 14,711 of record CAIOJO010000016.1, read on the forward strand.
GGCCGGCGTGATGCTGCGCCGCGCCTTGGCTCGCGCCCGCTCGCGCGCCGCCTGAGAGGGGAGGTCATTATCATGGCAAAGACCCGTATCGAATTGACGGTGAACGGCCAGGCGGTCGAAGGGCTGGTCGAACCGCGCACCCTGCTGATCCATTTCCTGCGCGAGCAGCTCGGCCTGACCGGGCCGCATATCGGCTGCGACACCAGCCATTGCGGCGCCTGCACGGTCGATCTCGACGGCAAGTCGGTGAAGTCGTGCACCCTGTTCGCCGTTCAGGCCCAGGGCAGCCAGGTGCTGACCATCGAGGGCCTGGCGGCGGCCGACGGCACGTTGCATGTGCTGCAGGAAGGCTTCCGCCAGATGCACGGGCTGCAATGCGGCTTCTGCACCCCCGGCATGATCACCCGGGCCTATCGCCTGCTGCAGGAGAACCCGCGGCCGAGCGAACAGGAGATCCGCTTCGGCATCTCCGGCAACCTGTGCCGCTGCACCGGCTACCAGAACATCGTCAAAGCCGTTCAATACGCCGCCGACAGGCTCGCCGGCATCGATGTGAAGGAGGCCGCGGAATGACCGAATTGTCGCCATCCAGCGCCGAGCGCAGCGCCGCCCTCGAAGGACTGGGCTGCAAGCGCAAACGGGTCGAGGACATCCGCTTCGTCCAGGGCAAGGGGTCCTATGTCGACGACCTCAAGCTGGCCAACATGCTGTACGGGGATTTCGTCCGCTCTCCTTACGGCCATGCCCGCATCACCAAGATCGACGCCTCGAAGGCCAAGGCCCTGCCGGGGGTGATCGCGGTGCTGACGGCGGCCGATTTGAAGCCGCTCAACCTGCATTACATGCCGACCCTGGCCGGCGACGTGGCGGCGGTATTGGCCGAGGAAAAGGTGCTCTACCAGTACCAGGAGGTGGCCTTCGTCATCGCCAACGACCGCTACGTGGCGGCCGACGCCGCCGAACTGGTCGAAGTGGAATACGAGCCGCTGCCGGTGCTGGTCGATCCGTTCAAGGCGATGGCGCCCGATGCGCCGGTGCTGCGCGAGGACATCAAGGACAAGACCGACGGCGCCCACGGCAAGCGCAAGCACTACAACCATATCTTCACCTGGGAGATGGGCGAGCGCGAAGCCACCGATCGGGCCTTCGACCAGGCCGAAGTGACGGTCAAGGAGCTGATCTCCTATCAGCGGGTCCATCCCTGTCCGCTGGAAACCTGCCAGGCGGTCGCCTCGTTCGACAAGATCAAGGGGGAATTGACCCTGTGGGGCACCTTTCAGGCGCCGCACGTGATCCGCACCGTCGCCTCGCTGATCTCGAAGATTCCCGAGCACAAGATCCATGTGATCTCGCCCGATATCGGCGGCGGCTTCGGCAACAAGGTGGGGGCCTATCCCGGCTATATCTGTGCCATCGTTGCCTCGATCGTCACCGGTCAGCCGGTGAAATGGGTCGAAGACCGCATCGAGAACCTGGCGACCACTTCGTTTGCCCGCGACTATCACATGACCACCGAGATCGCCGCCACCAAGGACGGCAAGGTGACCGGCCTCAGGGTCCATGTGCTGGCCGATCACGGGGCCTTCGACGCCTGCGCCGATCCGAGCAAATGGCCGGCCGGCTTCTTCAACATCGTCACCGGCTCCTACGATTTCCCGGTCGCCCATGTCGAGGTCGACGGCGTCTACACCAACAAGGCGCCGGGCGGGGTGGCCTATCGCTGCTCGTTCCGGGTCACCGAGGCGGCCTATTGCATCGAGCGGGCGATGGACATCCTGGCGCAGAAGCTGGAGATGGATCCGGCCGAGCTGCGGATGAAGAACTTCATCCGGGCCGAGCAGTTCCCCTACCAGTCGGCCCTGGGCTGGGAATACGACTCGGGCGACTATCACACGGCCATGCGGAAGGCCATGGAGACGGTCCGCTACGCCGAGCTGCGCCAGGAGCAGGCGGCCCGGCAGGAGGCCTTTCGCCGGGGCGAGACGCGCGATCTGATGGGCATCGGCGTCGCCTTCTTCACCGAGATCGTCGGGGCCGGGCCGTCGCGCAACTGCGACATCCTCGGCATCGCCATGTTCGACTCGGCGGAAATCCGCATCCACCCGACCGGCGCGGTGATCGCCCGCATGGGCAGCAAGTCGCAGGGGCAGGGCCACGAGACCACCTATGCCCAGATCATCGCCACCGAGCTGGGGCTGCCGGCCGCCGACATCGCCATCGAGGAAGGCAATACCGACACCGCGCCATACGGTCTCGGCACCTACGGCTCGCGCTCGACGCCGACCGCCGGTGCGGCCACCGCGATGGCGGCGCGCAAGATCCGGGCCAAGGCCCAGATGATCGCCGCGCATTTGCTGGAGGTGTCGGAATACGACCTGGAATGGGATGTCGACCGCTTCCGCGTCAAGGGCACCCCGGAACGCTTCAAGACCATGAAGGAACTGGCCTGGGCCGCCTATAACAACGTGCCGCCCGGCATGGAACACGGCCTCGAGGCGGTGAACTACTACGACCCGCCCAACATGACCTATCCCTTCGGCGCCTATATCTGCGTCGTCGACGTCGATGTCGACACCGGGGTTGTCAAGGTACGGCGCTTCTATGCCTTGGACGACTGCGGGACGCGGATCAACCCGATGATCATCGAAGGGCAGATCCATGGCGGCCTGACCGAGGCCTTCGGCATCGCCATGGGCCAGGAGATCCGCTACGACGAGGACGGCAATCTGACCGGCCCGTCATTGATGGATTACTTCCTGCCGACGGCGGTGGAAACGCCGAAATGGGAAACCGACTGGACCACCACGCCGTCGCCGCATCATCCGATCGGGGCCAAGGGGGTCGGCGAGAGTCCCAATGTCGGCGGCGTCCCCTGCTTCGCCAATGCGGTGAACGACGCCTTCAAATTCCTCGGCTCCACCCATATCGCCATGCCGCACGACAACTGGCGGACCTGGATGGCCGCCGAGAAGCTTGGATTGCATGCATAGGAGGCGGCGTCGAGCCCTCCCCCTTGATGGGGGAGGGTCGGGTGGGGGTGATGCCCCCGTCCGCGATGCCGGGAAAGGCTATCGATGAACGAACCTCCCGCCGACGGCGCTCACGGGCCCGCATCTGTCGACCCTTCCCGTGAAGCTGCGGCATCGTC
>CAIOJO010000017.1 GCA_903858635.1 uncultured Telmatospirillum sp.
CGGCAGGGACGCCGGCCCCACTAATTTCTTTACAGACTGCGGGCGATCAGCATGCGTTGCACTTCGCTGCTTCCCTCGTAGATCTGCGCGATGCGGACATTGCGATAGATCCGCTCGACCGGGAAATCGGCCAGATAGCCGTAGCCGCCCAGCACCTGGATGGCCGACGAGGCGACCCGCTCGGCCATCTCCGAGGCGAACAGCTTGGCCATCGAGGCCTCGGTCAGGCAGGGCAGACCGGCGTCGCGCAGTTCGGCCGCGTGCAGGACCAGATGGCGGGCGGCGGCGATCTGGGTCGCCATGTCGGCCAGTTTGAAGGCCACCGCCTGGTGCTCGATGATCGGCTTGCCGAAGGTCACCCGTTCCTGCGCATAGTCGCGCGCCGCCTCGAGGGCGGCGCGGGCCATGCCGACGCATTGGGCGGCGATGCCGATGCGGCCGCCTTCCAGATTCGACAAGGCCACCTTGTAGCCCTGCCCTTCGGCGCCCAGTCGCAACTCGGCCGACAGCCGCATGTCGTCGAACAGGATCTGGCAGGTGTCCGAGGCATGCTGCCCCATCTTGTCTTCGACCCGGGTCACCGTGTAGCCGGGGGTGTCGGTGGGCACGATGAAGGCGGTGATGCCCTTCTTGCCGGCGGTCGGATCGGTGACGGCGAAGGTGATGACCACCTGGGCATTGCTGCCCGAGGTAACGAATTGCTTGGTGCCGGTCAGCACATAGTGATCGCCATCCCGCACCGCCCGCACCTTCAGCCGGGCCGCGTCGGACCCCGCCTCCGGCTCGGTCAGGGCAAAGGCGCCGAGCCATTGGCCGCTCGCCATGCCGGGCAGGAAGCGTCGCTTCTGCGCGTCGCTGCCGAACTTGTAGATCGGCATGCAGCCGACCGAATTGTGCACGCTCATGACGGTCGAAAGGGCGCCATCGCCGGCGGCGATCTCCTCCATGGCCATCACATAGGCCACATGGCCGGTGGCCGAGCCGCCGTAATCCTCGGGCAGCAGCATGCCGAGGAAGCCCAGCTCGCCCATCTGGCGCAGGGCCTCCTTGGGGAAGCGGGCCTGGCGATCCCACTCGGCCGAGAACGGAGCCAGCTGCTCCTGGGCAAATTGACGGGCAGTGTGCTGGATCAGGCGCTGTTCGTCGGTGGGGATCATGCGGTGCCCCCCCTCACCCCGGCCCTCTCCCGCCAGGAGAGAGGGAGAAAACCGCCGGAAACAGCCCCTCTCCCCTGGTGGGAGAGGGAGGGGCCCGCGTCAGCGGGAGGGTGAGGGGGAAGCCGCATCAGACGCGCTCGACCGCCAGGGCGGTGGCTTCGCCGCCGCCGATGCACAGCGAGGCGACGCCCCTGGTCAGGCCGTATTTCTCCAGGGCGGCCAGCAAGGTGACGACGATGCGGGCCCCCGAGGCGCCGATCGGATGGCCCAGCGCGCAGGCGCCGCCATGGATGTTCACCCGCTCGGCGGGCAGGCCAAGGTCGCGCATGGCGGCCATCGCCACCACGGCGAAGGCCTCATTGACCTCGAACAACTCGACCTGGTCCCTGCTCCAGCCGGTCCGTTCCAGCAGCTTCCGGATGGCGCCGACCGGTGCGGTCGGAAACAGGCTCGGTTTGTCGGCAAAGGTGGCATGGCCGCGGATCACCGCCAGCGGGCTGAGGCCACGGTGCTCGGCTTCTGAACGGCGCATCAGGACCAGCGCCGCGCCGCCATCCGAGATCGAGCTGGAATTGGCCGCGGTGACGGTGCCGCCGTCGCGGAACGCCGGCTTCAGGCTGCGCACCTTGTCCATATTGGCCTTGGGCGGCTGCTCGTCGCTGGCGACCACCCGCTCGGTCTTGCCCGACTTGACACTGACCGGGACGATCTCGGCGGCGAAGCTGCCGTCGGCGATCGCCTTCTGGGCCCGGGTCAGCGAGGTGATGGCCCAGTCGTCCTGCTGCTCGCGGCTAAACTGATAGGCCTCGGCGCAGTCCTCGGCATAGCTGCCCATCAGGCGGCCCTTCTCGTAGGCATCCTCGAGCCCGTCATAGAACATGTGGTCGATCACCCGGCCGTGCCCCATGCGATAGCCGGTGCGGGCCCGGTCGAGCAGATAGGGCGCGTTGCTCATGCTCTCCATGCCGCCGGCCACCATGATTTTGGCCGAGCCGGCAAGGATCAGGTCATGGGCCAACATGGCGGACTTCATGCCCGACCCGCACATCTTGTTGACCGTGGTGCAGCCGGCCGCCAACGGCAGCCCGGCCCCCAAGGCGGCCTGGCGGGCCGGGGCCTGGCCCAGGCCGGCCGGCAGCACGCAGCCCATGATCACCTCGTCCACATCGGCGGCATCGATACCGGCCCGTTGCACCGCGGCGCGAATGGCGGCCGAACCCAGCTGTGGCGCCGCCACGTCCTTGAGCTCGCCCTGCAGGCCGCCCATGGCGGTACGGGCGGCACCGACGATGACGATCGGATCTTCATGGGCCATGGGGAACTCCTGTCAGGCGAGACGTTACTTGGAAGCGCTATTTGGGAAGCGCTATTTGGGAAGCGCTATTTGGCGGCCATGCGCAGCGCGCCATCCAGACGGATGACTTCGCCGTTGAGCATGGGGTTCTCGATGATATGGCGACACAGCGCGGCGTATTCCGCCGGCTTGCCCATCCGGGGCGGGAACGGCACCGTCTTGCCCAGCGAGTCCTGGACCTCCTGCGGCAGGCCGAGCAGCATCGGCGTCTCGAAAATGCCCGGGGCGATGGTCACCACGCGAATGCCCGAGCGGGCCAGCTCGCGGGCGATCGGCAGGGTCATGCCGACGATCCCGCCCTTCGAGGCGGCGTAGGCGGCCTGCCCGATCTGGCCGTCGAAGGCGGCGATCGACGCCGTATTGACGATGACGCCGCGCTCGCCCTCGGCGTTGGGCTCGCCTTGGGCGATGGCGACGGCCGCCAGGCGCAGCATGTTGAAGCTGCCGATCAGGTTGACGCCGATGACGCGGCTGAAGCTGGCCAGGGCGTGCGGACCATCGCGGCCCACCACCTTTTCGCTGGGACCGACGCCGGCGCAATTGACCAGGCCGCGCAGCGGTCCGAACCCGGCGGCCAGCCCGATGGTGGCCTGGGTGCTGGCCTCATCGGCCACGTCGGTCGGCGCGAAGCGGGCGGCGGCACCCAGTTCGGCGGCCAGGGCGGCACCCAGCTCTTGGTTGAGATCGGCGATCACCACCTTGCCGCCGTTGGCGACGATCATCCGCGCGGTGGCGGCGCCCAGCCCCGACGCGGCGCCGGTGACGACGAATACGCCTTCCTTGATCTGCATCCGGCTGCATCCCCTTTGGACAAACCGCATCGGCCGGCCGGCCGGACGGGTAAAACCGGCGGTCAGCCTAAGCGGCCAGCCCCGATATGGTCGATGCCATCACCGCTCAAAATGCCTGACAGAATTTGCCACATCCGCTACCTTCAGCCGCAGGGAGAGTGGGCGAGCCATGGAAAAGGGCACCATTTCGATCCGCTTCGTCGAAGCGGTGCTGGACGGCGTCCGCGAACGCGGCTTCGAAACCGACACTATGCTGGAACAGAGCGGCATTTCCCCGGGCCTGCTGGCCCTGCCGCATGCCCGGGTGTCGGCCGCCACCTATACCAGCCTGTTGCGGCTGATCGCCCAAACCCTCGACGACGAGTTCTTCGGCCACGATTCAAGGCGCATGAAGACCGGCAGCTTCGCCATGCTGTGCCACTCGGTGATCCATTGCACGACCATGGAAAAGGCGCTGGTCCGTATCCTGCGGTTCTTCGCGCTGCTGCTGGACGACCTGTGGGGAACGGTCGAACCGGGCGACGGGGTGGTGCGGATGGTCCTGCACGAACGCTTCCCCGAGCGCCCGGCTCGCGTCTTCGCCCAGGAGACCCTGCTGATGTTCGCCCATCGCCTGGCCTGCTGGCTGGTCAACCGGCGAATTCCCATCCTGTCGGCGGAATTCCGCTACCCACCGCCCGACCGGGCCGGCGAATACGCCTTGTTGTTCTGTTCCGGCGCCAAGTTCCTGCAGCCGCAGACCAGTATCAGTTTCGACGCCAAATATGCCACCTTGCCGGTGGTGCGGTCCGAACAGGCCTTGAAGGAATTCCTGCACGTCGCCCCGCAGAACCTGTTGGTGCAGTACAAGGACAGCCACAGCCTGACCGCCAGCATCCAGAAGCGGCTGCATCAGGTGGCGCCGGCGGAATGGCCGAGCTTCGACGACCTGGCCGACCAACTGGGCGCCTCGGTCTCGACCCTGCGCCGGCGGCTCGACGCCGAGGGGCAGTCCTACCAGGTGATCAAGGATCATCTGCGCCGCGACATGGCGATCGGCCTGTTGAGCCAGACCGGCAACAGCGTCATGACCATCGCCGGCGAACTGGGCTTCGCCGAAGCCAGCGCCTTTCACCGGGCCTTCAAGAAATGGACCGGGGCCTGTCCCGGCGAATACCGCCGCCGCAACGGCGACCGGGCCGGCGGCGGCTAAGGCGTGTGTTCAGCGGCTCGCCTGTCCGCCGCTTTGGGCCAGGAGCGGCCGAAAGCCCTTCTCCCTTGATGGGAGAAGGGTTTGGGATGAGGGTGACGGCGCCGCCGGAAAGATCTCGTCCGCCATCGGCATCACCCTCACCCGCCCGCCGCAAAGCGGCGGTCGACCTCTCCCATCGAGGGAGAGCTGTGCTTCATTGATGATCTCGCCCCGTCGCCTGCGACATAATTTGTCGGCAACCATACCGCCGGCAATTCCCGTCCAATAAGCCAGGATGTTCCAGCCCGAGAATATCCGCCCCAGCAGCAAAGCACCTGCTGTGGTCAGGCGGAAGTCATCAAGCCACGGTGCGTGATAGAGCCGGGATAGCTCGACCACCGTGGCGATGAATGCTGCGATGCCCGCCCGCCGGTGGGCCGTCATGTCAGCTGCGACGATCGCTAATATGAAAAAGACCATCGTCCCCCAGAGAACGGAACCGGCATATTTCGCCAGCGTCCATGGCACACCCAGTCCGGGATACCTGATCGTAAGCCCCGCCATGATGATGGCCACGACAACCCAGCCGTAGGCCAGCCGCACTCTGATGGCTCTGTCGCCTTGGCTGCGCTCTGCGATTTCGACCAATTTGGCACTCCCCGCCAATCGCGCCAGTGAGGCGGCGCCCACCCGTTCCGAATTGGCATCTCCGCAAATCCGGCTTGCACAACCCTTATAATTCAGGGTACTTTACATTGCAAAGCAATAGGAAGGCGACGATGCGGGATCTCGGCAAGGCGCTCGTTGACATAGCCGCGATGCGGCAACAGATGGCGCGAAGTAGCCAGTTTCACGGCTACGGTCCCAGTACGCTGGCGGCCACTGCGCTTCTGGCCGTGGTCGCGGCAGCGGTTCAGGCCTGGTATGTCCCGGACCCGGTTGCCGACATTACCGGATACCTCGCCCTGTGGATCTCGACCGCTGCCCTGTCGATTTTGCTTATCGGTATCGAGGTGGTCACCCGCTCGCGGCGGATCCATTCCGGGCTCGCGGACGAGATGATCCAACTGGCGGCAGAACAGCAACTGCCGGCCATTGTTGCGGGCGCGCTTCTTACCTGGGTTCTCGTGCGTTACGGGCCGCAGAGCCTGTGGCTGTTGCCAGGTCTTTGGCAAATTCTTCTGAGCCTCGGCATGTTCGCTGCCAGCCGCTCCGTGCCCCGGCCGATGGTGGTGGTCGGTGTCTGGTACATGGTATCCGGCCTGGTCTGCATTGCACTCGCCGGTGGCAGCAACGCATTTTCGCCGCTGGCGATGGGAGTGCCATTCGGCCTCGGTCAGCTTCTCGCCGCCGCCCTGCTGCAGTTTGCAGGAGGATCGGATGAATAAGGCGAGGAAGGGCAACAGCGAATCCGGCCGTTTCGCCTACGAAGGATTGGACCGGGTAATTCACGAGAAGGCGCGGCTCAGCGTACTCACATCGTTGATCACCCATCCCAAAGGTGTCCTTTTTGGCGATTTGAAGAAGATGTGCGGGCTGACGGACGGCAACCTCAGCCGCCACCTGCAAATCCTGCAGGAAGCGCATCTGGTCGAAATACGAAAGACGTTCGAGGCCAATCGTCCGCAGACGACCTGCCGGCTTACCGCAGAGGGTCGCAGGCAATATCTCGAATACCTCACTGTGCTCGAGCAGATCGTCCGGGACGCCGCGACTGCGACAGACTCGGAGGACGCAATCGCCTCTCTGGGTCTGGCCTCCACCTAGAGCTTTTTTTTGTCAGGAAACTTTACAATGCAAAGTGCTTGCGCTCACAAAGACAACCTCCATCTCGCAATCATCATGGATGGCAATGGGCGGTGGGCATCCCGCCGCGGTCTGCCCCGCACCGCCGGCCATCATGCCGGCGTGGCAGCGGTCCGCCGGGTCATGGACGCGGCACCTGCCCTCGGTGTCTCTACCGTGACTCTGTTCGCGTTCTCGTCCGACAACTGGCGCCGGCCCACTGAAGAGGTCGCAGCATTGATGCTTCTGCTGCAAGCCTATCTCCGTTCCGAACGACGGCGCCTGGTCGAGAACGAGGTGCGACTGTCGGTGATCGGCCGCCGGGACAGGCTGGACGGCCGGCTGCTCCGACAGATCGAACAGGTCGAGCAAGCCACTGCCTCAATGCGCCGGCTGCATCTCCGGGTCGCCCTCGACTACTCGTCGCGTGACGCCATCCTGCAGGCGGTGGCCCGGCTTTCGACGGAAGACCGACCATCGCGCGAGAGCTTCGGCAGGTTGATTTCTCAAGCAACAGCGGACGACGCCCTCGAAGTCGATCTCCTCGTCCGGACCGGGGGCGAGAAGCGGCTCTCCGATTTTCTCCTGTGGGAGAGCGCCTATGCCGAGCTCTGGTTCACCGACAAAATGTGGCCAGACTTCGGCCCCGCTGACCTGCAGGAGGCAATTGCCGAGTTTCGCGGACGTGATCGACGGTTCGGTGGTCTGTCCAGCGTTGCCCAGGTTTCCCCGGCGGTGCGCGCCGCAGCAGGGTAGGCGCCGCCGCAACGGCGACCGGGCCGATACGCAAATGGCATAGGACTTTTGTGCTGCGTCGCAGCATTTGCGTTCCTGGGGCCGGGAACCTAAAATACCCATACTTAAATTACGATCAATAATTGCCGTCCAGGAACAGCACGACCTACCGCCACCATCTCGTAAGGCAGCAAGCGATCTCGTTGAACTGCCCGTCCCCAGCCGAGGAGTGCACAAATGGCCCCCAAGTCCGCCGAACAGTTCGCCACCAATGTCGAGCAAGTCACCGGCGTCGCCAAGGCCGGCGCTGAAGCCCTGACCAAGAGCAGCGCTGCCGCCATCGCCGGTTTCGAATCGCTGGCCAAAGCTTATCAGGATCTGGCCGCTCGCAATTTCGAGAAACTCACCGCGTCCATCCTGGCGCTGTCCTCGGTCAAGTCACCGCAAGAGTTCATCGAATTGCAGCAGAGACTGGTCAAGGAAGGCGTCGAGGCCGCCTTCGCTGACAGCCGCGCCATCACCGAATTGACCACTTCGGTCTGCACCGCCGCCTTCGCGCCGGTGCAGAAGCAGGTCGAGGCGATCCAGAGCATCGTGAAGAAAGCCGCCTGATCATCTTGAGCCGGACCAAGCGAAAGGTCGCGCCCCGTTCCCGGGCGCGACCTTTTCCTGTGTGTCATCTATCCCCGTCGGCCAAGCTTTTTTGGCACCTTTCCCTTCTTCATCTTCGCAGCACGGGCGCGCAACGCGGCGTCAACAGCCAATCGCTACGCCAGGTAAGGTCTACTTCCCGAGCACCGCCACGCCGATCAGCACCGGATGCAGGGCCAACATCGCCAGATAGGCCAGGCTCCCTGCCGCAAGGGCGATCGCGTCGGCGCGGGTAAAGGAAGCAATTCTGGGTGCGCCGAGGTCGCCGCGCTTCTTGACGGCGATGCGATCGAACACCGCCCAGGCGAGAAAGGCCCCGAACAACAGCATGCCGCCAGCGTCACCATTGGCCAGCAGATGGGCCAGCGCCCAAATCTTCACGGCGACCAGCATGGGATGGCGCAGCCACCCCTTGATCTTGCCGGGGGCGGGATTCATACAGGCCAGGGCGACGAAGGCGAACCACATCATCGCGATGGTCACATGGCGGGTCCATTTCGGCGGCGCCCAGACCTGGATCAATCCTGCCGCCCGATAGTGGGAAAACCCCCAGACTATGAGCGCAAAGCCGAGCAGAGCCAGCAGCGAATAGGCGCCCTTGAACGGCCACAAGCCGAAGCGCTCGATCAGCCTGCCACGCACCTCGCGGCAGGTCGAGACGCTATGGACGCCCAGAAGAAGGACAATACCCAAGGTGAGAACAAGCATGTTTTCCCGCGCGCTGGCTACCTCTGGGTAGAATAGCCTCTTTCGGCCGGCCCCGAATAGCGAGATCGTCCCGCACCGCCGCCATCCCGGAAATTCACTACCGCATCAGGCGCCGGAACAGGGACATCGCCTTGGCCTTGGCCGGGCGCGGCAAGTCGGGACGGGGCGGCAGGCCTGGCTGGGAGATGGCATATTTGAACGCCGCCCGGTCGTCGGCGAGGCTGAAATAGAACAGGTATTGCTTCACCTCGAGATCGTTGGAGACCCCCTCGACGCGGATCTCCCAACGGCCGGCGCAACACTGCGACAGCCAGTCTTCGAGCGGCCTGATCGGCCGTTTCGTGCGCAGTCGCAAGGCGTGCTGGAACGCCGAGGCGTTGGCCGTTTGCCGGCGTCTGACTGTCGCAAGCTCGTCCGTCGTCTGCGCCATATTCCCCTCAAGCGGTTTTCGACGTCTTGCGCCGCCGTGGATCGACCGGCATCCTTGTCGTTGCCATCAATAGTCGGCAAAAGGGGGCGCCCTACCTCCTACGGATAGTATTACAGACGTAATATTCGCTTGCTGCCTGTACAAGAGGGGCCGGCTAATAACCTGCCGCGGCACCGGCCGGCGAGCGGGCATCATGGGCGCCGGTCAACTGGCGGTGTCCGCCGACGGTCTTGATGGCGATGGCCTCGGCAGCGCCGAATGGACGGGTCTCGGTCAGGGTGTAGCCCTCGGCCTCAAGCTTGGTCCGGACCTCGGCCGACAGGGCTCCCGGTTCGGCGAAAAGCTGATCCGGCAGCCATTGCTGGTGAATACGCGGCGCATCGACGGCGTCCTGCAAGCCCATGCCATAATCGATGACATTGATGATGGTCTGCAAGACCACCGAGATGATCCGGGGTCCGTTGGGGCTGCCCAGGACCAGAACCACCTCGCCATTCCTGGTGACGATGGTCGGCGCCATCGACGAAAGCGGTCGCTTGCCCGGCGCGATGGCGTTGGCCTCGCCCTGGACCAGCCCGAAGATATTGGGAATGCCCGGGCCGCTGGTGAAATCGTCCATCTCGTTGTTCAGCAGGAAGCCGGTGCCGGGCGCCATGACTTGGGCCCCGAAATAGGTATTGATGGTGGTGGTGACGGCCACCGCGTTGCCTTGGTCGTCGACCACCGAATAATGGGTGGTCTGCATCCCCTCATGGGGTGCCGTGCCGGCCTTCAGCCGGCTGGACGGGGTGGCCCGGTCGGCAGCGATGCTGGCGCGCAGCGACGCCGCATAGGACTTGGACAGCAGGCGGGCCAGGGGATTATGGACGAAGGCGGGATCCCCGAGAACCGTGTTGCGGTCGAGGAAGGCGTGGCGCATCGCCTCGGCCATCACATGCAGGGCGGCCGCCGAGTGATAACCCATGCCGCGCAGATCGTAGCCTTCCAGAACGTTGAGGATTTCGCACAAGGTGACACCGCCGGAACTGGGCGGCGGCGAGGACAGGATTTGATAACCCCGATAGTTGCATCGCAGCGGCTTGGCCTCGGTCACGGTGTAGCGGGCGAAATCGCCGGCGGTGATAATTCCGCCATGCGCCGCCGCCGCCGACTCGACGGCGGCCGGGATCCGCCCCCGGTAAAAGGCGCGCGGCCCGTCCGCGGCGATTGCCGTCAGGGTGCGGGCCAGGTCGGGTTGCAGCAGCCGGTCGCCGGGCTGTAACGGCGATCCATCGGCCCGCAGAAAGACCTTTGCCGTCACTGGATCCTCGCCCAGATGTCGGGGCCTCTGCAGCGGCACCACATCGGCGGCGGAAAGAACGAAGCCGTCACGGGCCAGCTTGATGGCGGGCGCCATCACTTGCTGGCGGGACAACCGGCCGTATTGGCTGTGCGCGGTTTCCAGGCCGAGGACCGAGCCGGGAACGGCGACGGCGCGATAGCCGACGATGCTCAGATCGGGGACACGATTGCCGGCCTGGTTGAGGAACATGCGCGCCGTGGCGGCGGCAGGCGCGGTCTCGCGGAAATTGATAAAACGATCCTGGCCGCGCCGGTGAATGACCATGAAGCCGCCGCCGCCCAGATTGCCGCAACAGGGATGCACCACCGCTTCCGCATAGCCGATGGCCACCGCGGCATCGATCGCATTGCCCCCCTGCTGCAGGATCTGCAGGCCGATTTCGGTGGCCAGCCGCTGTTCGGTGACCACCATGCCATGGGCCGCCGACTCGGCCGCCGCCGAACCGGCCGACAGCCAGCCGAGAAGGCCGATCAGGAGGACAAGGGCATGCTTTGGCTGCGCCGGCATCATTGTCTCCGCCACCATCCAATCTCCGCCGCCCCCACCATTCGTCAGATTTTCATCACTCGACGGCGCAGACAAGGGCCCGTGCGAAAATTGCCCGGCGCGAGGTCGTCACAAAACCTTCATCAGCGCCATTGATCTGCCTTAAGGCCGGTCCGCGCCGTCGCGCCTAGAATTGGCCAAATCCAAGGCGCGATGAGCTGCCCGATGGGAAAAGACCGTATCATTGCCCTGCTCGGCGAGAAGGAACTGCTCCTGCCGGAGCTGGTGAACGCCGGGCTGACCGCCAACGACAGGGCAAAGTTCCTGTTCACCCTGCTGCAGACGGCACGCTGGCAGGCCGACCATGCCGACCAGCCGGCCGCCTCGCTCGCTGCCGAGCGGATGGCCAGCGGCCTCGACGAGCATTGGCTGGATACGGTGGCGGCGGCAAGCCGCAAGGATGGCCGGGGCTATGTCATTCCTCAGGCTGGCCGACTGTTGCGGATGCTCAACCGCGACATCGAGCGCATGGCCGAGCCGATCCGCGCCGCCGCCTTGGATGCGGCCGAAATCGAACGCTTCGATGCTCGCCTGGCAAGCCTGCCCGAGCCACCGGCGGAAGGCGAAGACCGGGTCTCCGCCACCTTGGTCGACGAGTTGACCCGGGTCGATCCGGCACTGGGCGACAGTGCGCATCTGCTGGTCATGGACCTGCACAAGGCCTTGAACCGGCTGCAGGCCGGCATCTCGCGGGAGAATGTCGATGGCGCCGCCACCTACGGCCTGGCCACCGCCGACATCGCCCTGGTCCGTGCCTTCATGCAGGGCGTCAACCGCACCGCACCGCTCAAATTCGACCACCCCGGGCTGGCCACCACGGCAACACGGATCGGCCGGCGCCTGGTGATTCAGAACGACATCGGGACCACCGATGCGCATGTTCTGGTCATCACCATCGAGGGACTGGCGGCAACCGTCACCTATACCGACGTCCATCTGGAGCGGCTGTGGTTCTTCCGGCGCATGTTCGAGGCCTTTCCCGTCGCCTGGCAGGGGACCGAAAGCCGCCAGTCGGATCGCCTGGAAGGGGACGGCCTGTTCCATATGAATATCGGTTGCCTGCAGGGCGGCAGCACGGCCGAATTGGAGGCGTTCCTGGCCCATCTGGGGTCTCGCCTGGTGTTCCTGATCGACTGGAACCGCGCCCGCAAACGGTTGCGCCTGTTGCTGCCGAAGAAGCCGGCCCTCGACCTTCTCGATTGGGCCGCCGCCAACGATCATGGCCACCGCGGCTTTCTGGCCCTCGGCGGCGAGCGCCTGGTGTTCGATGCCCTCACCGCCACCAAGGCACCGCTCCGCTACGGTGCCCGCCTGGACGAGCTGCTGGGCGAACAAACCGCCGTCGAATATCTCAAATTCGTCCTCCGCACCGCCGCCGAAGGCTTGTTGGCCGGACGGTCGGAAGGGCTGATCCGCGAAGAGGCGAAAGCCGAGCTGATCACCTTGTTCAATTCCGCCGAGGAGCAGTTGATGGATCTGGCGGCCGACCATGCCGGGCTGATCGTCGAGGCGGCGATGGTGGTCCGCGACCTCCTGCTGCACGGCCCGCAATCCGGCGCCGAGGTGGAGCGCGCCGCCCGCCGGGCCAAACATTGGGAGAGCCGGGCCGACGACCTGGTCACCGCGGCCCGGGCCCTGGTCAAACGCAGCGGCGGCGCCGAAGATCTGCGCCGCTTCCTCGAGGAAGCCGATGACGCGGTCGACGAATTGGAGGAGACCGCCTTCCTGCTGACCTTGTTGCCCGATGCCGGAGGTCCGGCCCTGGCCGCGACCCAGCGCGAGCTGGCCGAGCTGGTGGTCGGCGCCTGCCAGCACTGGGTGACGGCCCTGGAATGCGCCCGCCATATCCACCGCGGCGGTGCCCGCGAAGATCTGCAGGACTTCCTGGTGGCGGTCGATCAGGTGGGCCGCATCGAACGGGACTGCGACCTGGCGCAGCGCCTGGCCAAGGCCGCGCTGCTGCAGCAGGCTGCCGACTTCCGGCAATTGCATGTGTTCAACGAAGTGGCCGCCAGCCTGGAACAGGCCAGCGATGCCCTGATGCGGGCCGCCTTCATCCTGCGCGACCACATCATGAGCGACGTCATCACCGCCTAGAGAAAGATCCGCCATGTCGGTCAGCCGTCCCAACCACGACCCGGTCTGGATCATCGACGAGGCGATCGGCTCGGGGCAACTCCCCACCCCGCAGCAGGTCGGGTCCAAGGCCTATGGCCTGATGCGCATGGCCAAGGCCCGGCTGCCGGTGCCTCCGGCTTTGGTGCTGGGGGTCGCCCTTTGCGCCGATGTTCTGGCCGGACGCAGCACCGACCTGGCCGGGCTGCTGCGCACCCATATGCGCGCCCTGGAAACCGCCAGCGGGCTGATCTTCGGCAGCCCACGCCGGCCGCTGCTGGTCTCGGTCCGCTCCGGCGCCGCGGTCTCGATGCCCGGCATGCTGGAGACCGTGCTCAATGTCGGACTGGCCGATTCCACCCTGCGCGGGCTGGTTCGCGCGACCGGCAATCCGCGGCTGGCCTGGGATTGCTACCGGCGCCTGGTACAATGCTTCGCCGAAGTGGTGCACGGCGCCGCGGCCGAACCCTTCGAGGCGGCCCTGGCACGGCGCATCGACAGCGAGGCGGCCCGCGGCGTGCGCGATCTGGACGCGGCCGCCCTGGCCGAGCTTACCGCCGAGTTCCTGACCCTGCACGGCCGGGTGACCGGCCAAGCCTTCCCCCAGGACCCTTATCGCCAGTTGGAGCTGGCCACGGCCGCCGTCTTCAAGTCATGGGACAGCCGGAAAGCCAACAATTTCCGCAGGATGAACGAGCTGGAGCAACTGGACGGCACGGCGGTGACCATCCAGACCATGATCTACGGCAATGCCGGCGGGACCTCCGGTTCGGGCGTCGGCTTCACCCGCGATCCGGCCAATGGCGACAACCGGCTTTATATGGACTTCCTGTTCAATGCGCAGGGCGAGGATGTGGTGGCCGGACGGCATGCCGTGGCCGGCGGCGACGATCTGGGCCACGCCCTGCCCGGCGTCGCCCGCGAGATCGAACGGATCCGCAAGGTCCTCGAAGCCGAATTCGGCGATATGCAGGACTTCGAATTCACCGTCCAGAACGGCCGCCTCGCCCTCCTGCAGACCCGGTCCGGCAAGCGTACGCCGTGGGCGGCGTTGAAGATCGCCGTCGACCTGGTGGCTGAAGGACTGATCGACCCGGCCGAGGCCTTGCGCCGCCTGCAGGGACTCGAACTGCCGGGCATCGCCCGCAGCCGTCTGGTCCTGGATGCCGACACCCGACCCCTGGCCCAGGCCATATCGGCCGGTATCGGCGTGGCCAGCGGCCGCATCGCCTTGTCGGCCGATACGGCAAAGGGGATGGCGGAACGGGGCGACGACGTCATCCTGGTTCGCCGCGAGATCGCCACCGAAGACATCCTCGGCTTTGCCGCCGCCCGGGGGATCCTCACCGGCCTGGGCGGACGCACCTCGCATGCGGCGGTGGTGGCCCGGCAGATGAACAAGGTCTGCCTGGTGGGTTGCCGCGAGCTGGAGATCGAAGCCGAGGGCATTCGCTTGGGCGGCTGTCGGCTGGCCGAGGGCGACAGCCTGTCGCTGGATGGCGGCAGCGGCCTGGTCTATGCGGGGCGGGTCAGGGTGGTCGAGGAACGCCCCGAGGCCCTGCTGCGCCAGGTGGCCGCTTGGCGGGCGGTATGAAACGAGCTAGCCTGCCCCCGATCGCGACGCCCCGATGGGATCCCAGCCGATGAGCCATATCGTGAATGACGTTTTGCCGCAGGCCGCTTGCGACGTGTTCGAGGCGCTGGCCAGCCGGCGCGCCGTACGGGCCTTCCTGCCGACCCCGGTCGAGCGCGGGACCGTCGAGCGGATCCTCGAACTGGCCGGCCGGGCCCCTTCCGGCAGCAATATCCAGCAGTGGAAGGTCTGGGTGGTGGCCGGCGAGACCAAACGCCGCCTGTCGGCGAAGATCATGGCCGCCCACGAGGCCGACGATCCCGAATATGCCGAGGAATACGACTATTATCCGCGCCAGTGGAGCGAGCCCTATCTGACCCGCCGGCGGGCGCTGGGCAAGGCGCTGTACGGCCTGGTCGGCGTCGCCAAGGGCGATGTCGCCGCGGCGAAGCGCCAGCAGGGCCGCAATTACATCTTCTTCGGCGCTCCGGTCGGCATGTTCATCACCATCGACCGGCAATTGCCGGTCGGCAGCTGGTTCGACAGCGGCACCTTCCTGCATTCGATCCTGCTGGCGGCGCGCGGCTTCGGTCTCCACACCTGTCCGCAGCAGGCCTTCACCAAATACAATCGGCTGATCCGGGCCGAACTGGGCATCCCGGACAGCGAAATGATCGCCTGCGGCCTGGCCCTCGGCCATATCGACCCCGACGCCCCGGAAAACCGCCTGGTCAGCGAACGCGAGCCGGTCTCCTCTTTCGCCACCTTCCTATGGGAATGAGCCCGGACGTGCCCCAGGCGACCAGCCACATCCATCCGAGCCATCCCAGTGGCTGGATCGTCCGCTGCGCGCCCTTGGTGCCACAGGGCGCGCGGGTGCTCGACCTGGCCGCCGGCGGCGGCCGGCATGCCCGCTTCCTGCTGGAGCGCGGCGCCAAACTGACCTGCGTCGACCGCGACGTCTCGCTGCTGGCCGATCTGGCCGGACAGGCCGAAATCATCGCCGCCGACCTCGAGGATGGCCAACCCTGGCCCCTGGCCGGACGCCAATTCGATGCCGTGGTGGTGGTCAACTACCTGTTCCGGCCGTTGTTCCCTGCCCTGCTCGACGCCGTCGCCCCAGGCGGCGTCCTCATCTACGAGACCTATGCCGCCGGCAATGAACGCTACGGCCGGCCCCGCAACCCCGAGCACCTGCTGCGCCCCGGCGAACTGTTGAGCCTGGTGGCGAACCGCCTGCAGGTGGCGGTCTACGAGGCCGGAACCGATTACCGTCCAGCCGGCCCGCGGGTGCTGCAGCGGATCTGCGCCGTCGCCGGCGAGGCGCCGGCCGACCTGCCGTAAAGATTGGTCGACAAAATCATTCCTCTTAGATAGGGGTAGGGAAGGCCTTAGCCTCCCCTCCCTCCGAACCGTACGTGCGGTTTTCCCGCATACGGCTCTCCAGTCGGTGGTTTCCTCATCGGGAGCCCCTCGCGGTGAGCCAGGCCGTGTGTAAGGCGAACAGCCC
>CAIOJO010000018.1 GCA_903858635.1 uncultured Telmatospirillum sp.
ATCTCGTCGAGCGCTTCTTCCTCAAGATCAAGCATTTCAGGCGGATCGCCACGCGCTACGACCAAACCCCAAGGGCGTTCTTGTCCATCCTCTGCCTCGTCAGCGCTTTCATCTGGACTAGGTGAATGTCAACGCGCTCTAAGCGATAAGCCCTAGGTACAGAGGATTTGGTTAACGCTTAAGGGGGAGTGACGCTGGGTTGAAACGGCTATGGCCGCCGGCGCCGTTGCGGGGATTTGCCGCGGCTCTTGGCGGGGGGGCGGCCGCGGGGCGGCGAGGCCGGTCCCCGGGACGATGGTTTGGCCCCCGGCGCTCCCCGCAGTCGAAAGATCAGGCTGCCGGTCAGCGCGTTGGCCTCGGCCAATTCGACTTCCAGGGCGTCGCCCAGGCTGAAGGTCAATCCCGAACGTTTGCCGACCAGGCAGTGGCGCACCTCGTCATGCACATAGTAGTCGGCAGGCAGGGTGGAGATCGGCATCAGACCGTCGGCGCCGCTTTCGTCGAGGGTGACGAACAGGCCGAAGCGGGTAACCCCGTTGACCCGCCCGGTAAAGCTGGCACCGACCCGGTCGGCCATGAAAATGGCGGTGAACCGGTTGAGGGCGTCGCGCTCGGCGGCGGCGGCGCG
Organism: uncultured Telmatospirillum sp.; assembly: GCA_903858635.1. GTDB lineage: Bacteria > Pseudomonadota > Alphaproteobacteria > Rhodospirillales > Magnetospirillaceae > DUZF01. The sequence goes on from CAIOJO010000018.1 coordinate 629, forward strand.
GCGTTCGGTGGTCGAGATGTGTTCGCCGATCTCGACGAAGCGATCGACCGCATCGGCCGGCAGGCCCCCTTCGCCGAGGCCAAGCCCGTCGACCAGGGCGCGGTGCACCAAGAGGTCGGAATAGCGGCGGATCGGCGAGGTGAAATGTGCATAGCGGGCCAGGGCCAGCCCGAAATGGCCGATGTTCTCAGGGCTGTATACCGCCTGCGCCTGGCTGCGCAGGACCACTTCGTTGATCAGATGCGCTTCCGGCGTGTCCTTGGCCTTGTCGAGGATCTGGTTGAAGGCGGCGGCCTTCAGCACCTGGCCCTTGGGCAACGACAGGCCGACGGTGGACAGGAAGTCGCGCAGCGCCTCCAGCTTGTCCAGCCCCGGCACGTCGTGCACGCGGTACATGCAGGGCCGGTTCACCGCTTCGATCTGTTCGGCCGCCGCGACATTGGCGGCGATCATGAAGTCCTCGATCACGCGGTGGCTGTCGTAGCGGGCGCGGGGCACCACCTTTTCGATGCGGCCGTCCTCGCCGATGACCACCTTGCGCTCGGGCAGGTCGAGTTCCAGGACGCCGCGCCGCCCCCTGGCCGCAGCGAGGGCCCGCCAGGCCCCGTAGAGCGGCTGCAGCACCGGTTCGACCAGGGGGGCGGCACCGGCATCGGGGGTGCCGTCGATGGCCTGCTGCACCCGCTCGTAGGTCAGGCGGGCGGCCGAGCGCATCAGGCCGCGAACGAACTGATGCCTGGTCTTGTTGCCCTGGCCGTCGATCCACAGATGCACCGCCATGCAGGGGCGATCCTCGTCCGGCTTCAGCGAGCACCAGCCGTTGGATAGGGCTTCCGGCAGCATGGGGACGACCCGGTCGGGGAAATAGACCGAGTTGCCGCGCCGGAACGCTTCCCGATCGAGGGCGTCGCCGGGCCGCACATACCAGGCGACGTCGGCGATCGCCACCAGCAGGTGCCAGCCGCCGCCTTCGGCCGGCTCGGCCCATACGGCATCGTCGAAATCGCGGGCGTCCTCGCCGTCGATGGTGACCAGGGGCAGCGCCCGCAGATCGGTACGCTTACCCAGCGGCGCGGCCATGGCCGCATCGGCCTGGTCGATGGCTTCCGGCGGGAAGTCGCAGGGGATGTCGTGGGTGTGGATGGCAACCAGGCTGATCGACCGCGGATCGGCCATGCTGCCCAAACGCTCGGCGATGCGCGCCGGACGCAGGCCGAAGGGGCGGCCGCCGGGCAGGATCTCGGCCAGCACCAGTTCGCCGTGCTGCGCCTCCATGCTGTCGGCCCGCAGCACCTGATAGTCGCTCTTCTGTCGACGGTCGGTGGGCTGCAGGCGGCCGCTGCCGTCGGCCATCACCTGGTAAACGCCGAGCACCTTGGCCGGACCGGCGGTGATTCGGCGCACCGCGCGTGCCTCGTAGATACCTTCGCGCATCCGCCGCAAACGGGCCAGGACCCGGTCGCCGATTCCCAGCGGCGCCTCGCCGCGGCGGCCGGGCGCCATATAGATGCGGGGCGGCCTGCCTTCTTCGCCCCAGGTCAGTGGCTTGGCCAGCAACTCGCCGTCCGGATCGACCCCGCTGATCTCCACCACCAGTACTTCGGGCAGGGCGCCGGGGCGACCAATCCGCTTGCCGCGTCCTCGCTCGATCTCGCCTGATTTCTCAAGCTCTTTCAGCATATCACGGAGAATATTGCGATTATCTCCGGTAAGGTGAAACGCTCGGGCCAGCTCCCGCTTGCCCACCCGGCCCGGTGCCTCGCGGATGAAGTCGAGCAGTTGCTGGCGGGTGGGAAGGGGCACGTGCTTCGGCGGCTTGGTCATCGGCAGGGCTGCTTCCTTGCATTAACCCTCGCCCGCGACCGCGGGAGAGGGGAGGGGCCCGCCGCGCCAGCGGTGGGAGGGTGAGGGGGCCCATCCGTATCCCGGTTTCGCGCATCGATCGGTCATGGCGGGAAGTATACTTCGCCCGGGCGAGGCCCTCACCCTCCCGCTGCGCGGGCCCCTCCCTCTCCCGCAGTTGCGGGCGAGGGGCTTATTCTTCGACGGTTGCGGTAATGCGGGCCTTGGGTTTGGCAGCGGCCTTTGGCTTGGCCGGGGCCTTTGCCTTGGTGACTTTGGCCTTGGTCGCCTTGGGGGCGGCCGTCTTGGCTTTCGCGGTCTTGGCTTTCGCCGTCTTGGGCTTGGCCGCCTTGGGCTCGGCGGGGTTTGCCGGGGTCGCCTTGGCTGCCTTGCCGGCCTTCGGCTTGGCCCCCTTGCCACCCTTGGCCGCCTTCTTCGCCGCCAGCAGGGCGAGGGCTTCCTCGAGGGTGACCGAATCGCGGCCGCGCGGCAGATTGGCGTAGACGCCGGCATGGGCGATATAGGGCCCGAAGCGCCCGGCACTCTGCGTCACCGGCTTGCCATCGGCGGGATGCTCGCCGAGGACCACGGCCGGGGCCCGGGCCTTGGCCTTGGCGCCCACCAGCAACTCGACGGCGCGGTTCATGCCGACTTCCAGCACGTCGTCCTCGCGGGTCAGCGATTTGTAGATATCGCCATGCTTGAGATAGGGCCCGAATTTGCCGACTCCGGCGACGATCGGCAGGCCGGTTTCCGGATGGGTGCCGATGCTGCGCGGCAGGTCCAGCAGCTTCAGCGCCTTGTCCAGGGTCACAGCGGCGGGGTCCAGCCCCTTGTAAAGGCTGACCCGTTTCGGTTTGGCCTTCTTGTCCTCGCCTTCGCCCAGTTGCACATAGTGGCCATAGGGGCCCTTGCGCAGGCTGACGACCAGGCCGCTGACCGGGTCGGGGCCCAGTTCCTTGGGGCCGTCCGAGGCCTCTTCCACGCCTCCGTTGCCATCCACGGCCACCGACAGGGGGCGGGTGCAGCGGCATTCAGGGTAGTTCGAGCAGCCGATGAAGGCCCCGAACTTGCCGAGCTTGAGGCTGAGGCGGCCATTGCCGCAGGTCGGACAAAGGCGGGGATCGCGACCGCTGGCATCGGCCGGAAAGAAATGCGCCCCGAGTTCCTCGTCGAGGGCCTCCAGCACCTGCGAGACGCGCAGGTCCTTGGTGTCCTCGACCGCCGCCGAAAAATCGTGCCAGAAGGCGCGCAACACCGCCTTCCAGTCGACCCGGCCGCCGGAAACGTCGTCGAGCTGGTTCTCCAGATCGGCGGTGAAATTGTACTGGACGTAGCGGTTGAAGAAATTCTCCAGGAAGGCGGTGACCACTCGGCCGCGGTCCTCGGGAATGAACCGGCGGGCATCGATGCGGACGTAGTCGCGTTCCTGCAGGACGGTGATGATCGAGGCATAGGTCGAGGGCCGGCCGATGCCCAGTTCCTCCAGCTTCTTGACCAGGCTGGCTTCCGAATAACGGGGCGGCGGCTGGGTGAAATGCTGGGCCGGGCGGACCTCCTGGCGGTCCATCGGCTCGCCTTCCGCCACTTCCGGCAGCAGTCGGTTGCCGTCTTCGTCCTCGACGTCGTCGCGATCCTCGCGATAAAGGGCCAGGAAGCCCTCGAAGCGGACCACCGAACCGGTGGCGCGCAGGCCGATGGCCTCGTCCTTCGACAAGATGTCGACCGCCACCTGGTCCATCAGGGCGCTTTCCATCTGGCTGGCCACCGTACGGCGCCACACCAGCTCGTAGAGCTTCAGCTGCTCGCGGTCGAGATAGGGGGCAACGTCCTCGGGGCGCCGCGACACATCGGTCGGCCGGATCGCCTCATGCGCTTCCTGCGCGTTCTTGGCCTTGGTCTTGTAGATGCGCGGGGCGGCCGGCAGGAACTTCGCTCCGTATTGCCCCTCGATCAAAGCGCGGGTGGCGCCGATCGCCTCGGCGGCCATCTGCACGCCGTCGGTTCGCATATAGGTGATGAGGCCGACCGTCTCGCCGCCGATGTCGACGCCTTCGTACAGGCGTTGGGCGACCTGCATGGTGCGCGAGGCCGACAGGAACAGCTTGCGCGAGGCTTCCTGCTGCAGGGTCGAGGTGGTGAAGGGCGGGTAGGGGTGACGCTTGACCTGCTTCTTCTCGACGCTGCCGACATGGTAGGTGGCGGCCTTGACCTTGGCCTCGGCGGCATCCGCCGCGGCCTTGTCGGGCAGGTCGAACTTTTCCAGCTTGGCCCCGTCCAGGCGGGTCAGATGGGCGCTCAGCAAGGTCCGCCGGGGGGTCAGGAAATCGGCTTCCAAGGACCAGTATTCCTGCGACCGGAAGCGCTCGATCTCGGCTTCCCGCTCGCAGATCAGGCGCAGCGCCACCGACTGCACGCGGCCGGCCGATCGGCTGCCCGGCAGCTTGCGCCACAGCACCGGCGACAGGGTGAAGCCGACCAGGTAGTCGAGGGCCCGGCGGGCCAGATAGGCATCGACCAGTTCCTGGTCGACGGCCCGCGGGTTGCGCATGGCGTCCAGCACGGCGCTCTTGGTGATCTCGTTGAACACCACCCGCTTGACGTCGATGCCCTTCAGCGCCTTGCGTTCTTCCAGGACCCGCTGCACATGCCAGGAGATCGCTTCACCCTCGCGATCCGGGTCGGTGGCGAGGATCAGCCCTTCGGCCCCCTTCAATGCCTGGGCGATGTCGCGGACATGGCGCTCCGACTTGGGGTCGGTCTCCCAGTCCATCGAAAAGTCCTGATCCGGACGCACCGACCCATCCTTGGCCGGGAGGTCGCGGATATGGCCATAGCTGGCCAGCACGGTATAGCCATCGCCAAGGTATTTGTTGATTGTCTTGGCTTTAGCGGGGGATTCGACAACGACGACTTTCATGCACCCTCTGGGTTCCGCGCCTTAATGACGAAGCGAAACCTGATTGCCAGGATGGCGATCCAGTCTGCCCGCCAACTCGAGTTCGAGCAGGACCGTCGACACTACGGCGGGTGACAATTGGCACTGGCGGAGGATTTCGTCAACCGTCACGGGGGCCGCGGTCAGTGCACGAAGCAGGTTTGTCCGCGCCGGAGCGAGTTCGGCGTCCCCCTCGGGGAAGGAGAAAGCCGCGGCAATCGGCGCTTCGCGGGGTGGGAAGGAGGGCGGCGGACGGATTTCGGCGGGGTTCCGTGTTCGCATGCCGGACAAGGCGTCGAGCACGTCGATGGCCTGCTCGGTCAGCAGGGCGCCCTGCTTGATCAGGCTGTTCGGGCCCTGACCGCGCGGATCAAGGGGCGAGCCTGGCACGGCGAAGACCTCGCGACCCTGCTCCAAGGCCAGCCTTGCGGTGATCAGCGAGCCCGAGCGAACCGTCGCCTCGACCACCACCACGCCCAAGGCCAAGCCCGCGATCAGCCGATTGCGGCGGGGGAAATGGGCGGCCTGGGGCTGGGTGCCGGGCGGCATTTCGCTGACCAGGCAGCCGCTGGCCCGGATCCGCTCGTAGAGGTCGCGGTTCTCCGGCGGATAGACCACGTCGATGCCGCCGGCCAGTACCGCCACCGTGCCGCTGCCCAGTGCCGCCTGGTGGGCCGCCGTGTCGATGCCGCGCGCCATCCCCGACACCACCACCAGGCCGTCCAGGCCAAGGCCGCCGGCCAGCATCTGGGCCATGCGGCGGCCATTGGCCGAGGCGTTGCGGGCCCCCACCACGGCAACCGCATCTTTGGCCAGCAAGCCGGCATCGCCCAGGACCACCAGCAGCGGCACCGTGTCCAACACCCGCAGCGCCGGAGAGAACCCGCGCTCGACACTGGCCATGATGCCCCCGCCGAGGCGCCGCAGCGCGGCCAATTCGGCTTCGGCGGCGTCGGCCGGGCAGATTCGGATGGGGCGACGGCCACCGCCGCGCCGGGCCAAGTCGGGCAGGGCGGCGAGGGCCCGTCCGGCCGTGCCGAACCGCTCGATCAGCCGGAAGAAGGTGGCCGGCCCGACATTTTCGCTGCGGTACAGGCGAAGCCAGTCGAGTCGCTCGTGGTCGGTCAATGTGGAGTTGTCTTGCAGCATGGTCGCACAACCATGAGCATAGGTCCGACGGCGGTCAAGAGCCGGTCGCGGCCGCGATGGCGGCGACCGAAAAAGTTATCCGCAGATGTCGCAGATGACGCAGATCTAATGGATGGCGCCGCTCCATCCTGCCCGTCATTCGGTCTCGTTCTTGATCTGCGGACATCGGCGAACATCTGCGGATTATAAAGACGAGACGCGCCGCTGCGAGCGGGCTCCCCGGACGCGAATTTGAAGATGATGGTGGCGATTGCTGCCTTGGATGGACCTCAGTTGGCCGGCGGGGGAAAGACGTAGTTCTGTTCGAATAGCTTGACGCAAGCCGCGACCACGGCGGGATCGTAAAGCCGGCCGCTGTTTTCGCAGATTTCGGCGAGGGCCTGATCGATCCCCAAGGCGGGGCGGTAAGGACGATGCGACACCATCGCGTCGATGACGTCGGCCACCGCGATGATCCGCGCTTCGAGGCTGATTTCCTCGCCTTTCAGCCCGTTGGGATAACCGCGTCCATCCAGCCGCTCGTGATGCTGCAGGATCATCAGGCCGATCGGCCAGGGAAAGTCGATATCCTTGACGATGTCGTAGCCGACCTGCGGATGGGCCTCGATCAGGCCGAACTCATGCGGGCCGAGACGGCCTGGCCGGGACAGAATCTCGGAGGGGACGTAGATCTTGCCGATGTCGTGGATCACCGCACCGCGCTCGATGCCGATGACCCGGCTCTCCTCCAGCCCCATCGTCCGGGCGATGGCCACGGCCAGTTGGGCGACCCGCTTCTGATGCCCGGCGGTGTAGGGGTCGCGCGCTTCGATGGTGGCGGCGATCGCCTGGATGGTGTCCTCGAGGCTCTTGCCGAGCCGGCGGGCGCTTTCCTCGCTCGCGTTGCGCATTCGGATGGTGGCGATGCCGAAGGCGAGGTCGGCCGCCAACTCGGCCAGGATGCCGACCTCCTCCTGGCTGAAGGTCGCGACCTCGCCGGAATAGATGTTCAGTGTGCCGATCATCGTATCGTCGACGGTCAGAGGCAGGGCGACGCTGGAGCGATAGCCACAACGCACCGTGAGGTCATGCCACAGCGCGTATTCGGGAGCGGTGAGCATGTCCGGTGTGGACTGGATCTGGCCAGTCCTGACGGCCCGCCCGGTGGGGCCCCCGCCCCGCGCGGTGTCGGCCCAGGTGAGTTGCAGCTGGTCGACGTAATCGGCGGCGTGCTGGCCGAACTTGGCCACCGGCAGGATCGACCGTTCGGCGTCATGCTGGACCAGGCCGACCCATGCCATCAGGAAGCCGCCGCCTTCGACGACGACCCGGCACATTTGGTTCAACAGGGCGTATTGGTCGGTGGCGTGGATGAGCGTCTCGTTGCAGCGGCTGAGCGTCTTGAGGAAACGGTTGCTGCGCTGCAGGGCCCGTTCGCCGGCTTTTCGCTCGGTGACGTCGCGGACGATGCTCGAGGTGGCGACCGGCGTTCCGTTGGCGTCGCGGATGGCCGAAACGGTCAGCCAGACGTCGATTATCCGCCCGTCCTTGCACAAACACTGGGTTTCGTAATGGGTGATGCTTTCGCCCGAATGCATGCGGCGCAGGAAGACCTCAATCTCGTCGAGGCGTTCGGGAGCCGCCAGAATGCTGACGCGCTGCCCGATCATTTCGCCGGCCGAATAGCCGTAGATCCTTTCGGCGCCCTTGTTCCAGCTGGTGATGGTGCCATCCAGCGTGGTGCCGAAAATGCCGTCGTCCGAATACTCGACGATCGCCGCATACTCGTTCCGCATGGCTTCGGCCCGCCGACGATCGCTAATGTCGCGCACGATACCCACCGAGTGCCAGGTTCGCTTGATCGAGGCGGCCGAGATCGACAACTCGACGGGAAATTCCTGCCCCGCCTTGTTGATCGCCTGCATTTCCATGGTCTGGCCGATCACCTTTCCGGTCCCGCTGCGTCGGAATTCGGCCCAACCCTGGCGATAGGCATCGAGGTGGCGGGACGGGGCGAGCAACTGGTGCATGTCGCGGTTCAACACCTCTTCCCGGCTGTAGCCGAACAAACGTTCGGCTGCGCGGTTCCAGTAGGTGAGCAGGCCGTCCTGGTCGATGATCAGGATGCCGTCCTGGGCGGTGTCCGCCATGTTGCGGAACTGCTCCTCGCTTTCGGCGAGAGCCAGTTCGGCCTGTTGGCGCATCCGCGACTCGTCGGCGGCACGCAGCGCCCGGTTGACTGCCGGTCCCAGCTTGCTGAGATGGCCCTTCAACACATAGTCGGCGGCGCCCTGGTGCAGCATCTCGATGGCCAATTCTTCGCCCATGGCGCCGGTGACGAAGATGAATGGAACTTCGGGGAATTTGTGGCGGGCGATGTCCAGGGCCTCGACCCCGTCGAAGCCGGGCAGATGATAGTCGGCAAGGATCAGATCGGGGCCGGTTTCCAGCGCGGCAAGAAACTGCTCCCGGGTGGTCGCACGCTGCCAATGGAAGACCAGTGAAGATTTGCGCAGTTCCCGTTCGGCGAGTTCGGCATCCGCCGTCTCATCCTCGAGGATCAGGATCCGCAGCTCCCTCTGCATCAACATCGGTGACTCGAAACCTTGTTTACCAGCAACCAGTATAGCCCCAAATCGGCCACGACCTTGGAAAACTCGTCGAAGCTGACAGGCTTGCTGACATAGCTGTTGACGCCCAGCGCATAGCACTCCTTGACGTCGACGTCTTCGGTCGACGAGGTCAGCACGACCACCGGAATCGTTCGGGTCCGTGGGTCGGCCTTGATATGGCGCAACACCTCGAGTCCGCTGACCAGGGGCAGCCGCAGATCGAGCAGCACCAGCTTTAGATTGGCCGGCGAATCCGGTCCGGCCTGGCTTCCGGGGGGGAACAGGAAGTCGATCGCCTGTGCGCCGTCCTTGACCCATACCAGCTTGTTGGCCAAGCCGTGCTTCTTCAGCGCCCGCAGGGTCAATTCGGCGTCCGCCTCGCTATCCTCCACCAGCAGGATTTCCACCGCTTCATTGATTGACATGGCCGGATCCTCCCGATGGCAGGCTAAAGCCGATGGTCGCTCCCGCGTCGACTTTGCCTTCCGCCCACACGGTGCCGCCATGGCGCAAGATGATGCGCTTGACGATGGCCAGGCCAATGCCGGTCCCGTCGAACGCGTCGTTGGCGTGCAGGCGTTCGAAGACGCCGAAGATCTTGTCGACGTAGCGCATGTCGAAGCCCACGCCGTTGTCTCGCACGTAATATGTGTTGTGGTCGGCATCCGCTTGGCCGCCCAGCTCGATCACCGCCTCGCTGCGGGGCCGGGTGAACTTGACGGCATTGGCCAGCAGGTTGACCAGGACCTGGCGCAGCATGCCACGGTCGCCCAGGGCCGGCGGCATTGGGTTGACGTCAAGGCGGATGCGGCGGTCGCCGGCCGTCTGTCGCAGATCCTCGAACACCTCCTGCGCCAGCTTGCCGAGGTCGACCGGTACGGCTTGCAGTTCCTGTCGTCCGGTTCGCGAGTAGCGGAGGATGTCGTCGATCAACAGTCCCATGCGCACCGCATTGTCGCGGACCACGTTGAGCAGACGCTGTCCTTCATCGTCGAGTTTGCCGCGGTACTCGTCGATGAGGATTTGCGAGAAGCCGTCGATGGCGCGCAGCGGGGTCCGGAGATCGTGCGAGACCGAATAGGAGAAGGATTCGAGTTCCTTGTTGGCGGCGGCCAGATCACCATAGGCGGTCGACAGGCGATCGACCATCGAGGCGAAGGCGGCGGCCAGCCGGCCGATCTCGTCGTTGCCGAAACCCGCTGCCGCGAAGGTCATGTCGGGAGCGGTGAAATCGAATGAAGAAGCCGCCTTCTCCAGGCGCCGCAGGGGCATCACCAGCCGCAGGGACAATGCGGCGGCCGCCAGGGTGACGCCGACCACCACGATCAGCGCGGCGATGGCAAAGACCCAGGAGAGTTCACGGAGCGGCCGATCGATCAACTGGGGGTCGGCCTTCGACACCACTTCGAGGCCGATCGAGGACAGCGGTGGCGGCAGGTCGATGGCCCGATGGGTGAAAGCGGCGGTCAGACGCACCGGCTCGCCGCTGCCGAAGATCCATGCGTCCTCGCTCCCGGCAACGGCCAGACCGTGCATGACGCCGTCGATGCGCGAGGCCTCAACGGCCCTGGCTATCTCGGGGGCAGGGATAGCGATGAGCAGCACGCCTTCGACCGTGCCGGTGTTGGCATAGACCACCGGATCGGCCAGCTCGATGCGCCACACCCCATTCAACCGGGAGAAGCGGGCACGCGCCTCGCCGCTGTCGACCACCTGGCGGATCCATCCGGCCGCGTCCTCGCCTAACACCAGCGTTCCCGAGCTGGCGATCGGTTTCCCGGCGAAGTCCGTGAGGGCAACGACCCCGGTGAGCCCGGTCATGCCCTCGAAGCCCTTGAGGAACGGCTCAAGATAGGCTTCCCGTCCGAGCGTATCGGCCAGGGCGTTGGCCACCAAGGTGTTGGAGGCCAGGCCGTGCAAAGTGGTGGCCAGCGATTTGAGATTGGTGACCGTTTCCTTGACGGTGACCGCAGCGTCCGAGTTCACCGCGAAAGTCAGGTCGCGGGTAATATCCCGGCGCTGCTCCATGTAGAAGCCGATGCCCAGTACGGCCACCAGCGCCAGCGTGAGTCCTCCGGCTACGGCGCCGATCCGGGTGACCAGGGAACCATCGCGCCTCATTTCGAGATCGTCCCGTGGTCGGCGACCGGTGCCAGGCTGCCATCCCGGCGATAGGTGGCGATGAACAGGTCCGCTTCACCCAACGCCTCATGGCGCCGCGCGTCGAATGGCTCCGGGAAGTCGCGCACCAACCCCTGGTAATCGCGGACCCGTTCCAAGGCGTCGCGCACCCGGGGGCGATCGGTGCTGCCCGCCAGGTCGATGGCCCGGGCCAGGATATGGATCAGGTCATAGGCCTGCGCCACGCCGGTCGCCGGTATGATCTTGGCCGCCTCGGTCGGTCCGTAGAGCCGCGCGTAGCTGTCCATGAAGCCGGCGAGCCGGGCCGGAGGGACATGTTCGAAGCTGAAGCTCTGGACCACCGAAAAATCGATTGCGAAGAGGCCTTGCCCGGCCTCCTCGAGGAATCGCCCGCCGGTGACCCCCCAAGTGCTGATCACCGGCAGGCGCATGGCGGGCGGCAATCCCGCCAGTTCGCGCACGAAGGCCGCGCCCTCCATTTCCGCCGCGGCCAGGATGACGGCCTGGGCGCCGGCGTTGCGCAGTTTCAGATATTGCTGGATCAGCGAACGGTCGCCGAAATTGTGCCATTGTTCGTCGACAATGGTCGGGGCGCCATTGGCGGCCGCATAAACCTCGGCGGCATGGACGTTGCTGCGGCCCCAGGCGTTGTTGACGGCGAGGATGCCGATCTTGCCGGCATGCTTGGCCAGGGCTCGCCGCATGAGCAACGGCGCAGCGTCGACATCGCGCAATGAGAGGCGAAAGGCATAATTCGGCTGGTAGTTGTTATCGATGATCCCGTCGGCCGAGGCCCAGGGGTCGAGAAACACCAGCCGTTTCTCATGGATCAGGGGCAAGGCGTCGAGCACGGCGGTGCTGAAGCGTCCGCACAGGACAGCGACCAGGTCGGGGCGTTCGGCCAGTTGGGCTAGATTGGCTTCGGCGCGGGCCGGCATCGACCGATTGTCGGTAATGACGACCTCCAGCGGGCGTCCACCGAGCACGCCGCCCATTTGGTTGATCTCGTCGACGGCGGTGCGGGCCCCGCGCTCGATGGCTTGCGCGGATGTGCTGTTGGGCAGGCTGAACTCGGCATCGATGCCGACCAGGACCGGCTTCTCGACGGCAAGGACCGGAGTGGTGGCGATGAAACAGGCCAGAACAAGCCTCGTGGCGAGGACATGCATGAAGCCCCTCCCACATGTGGTCTATGGAGACTCAGGCCGATATGGAGGCTGCCGAATCTGCAGGTAATAAGGATAGCATGGAAGCAATAGACACACACTTTAAATGGTCTTTGTCCGCGGCCGGGCAGCGTCTATTTGCCGGCGCCGATGCGCGGTTCCTCGCCCTTCAGCAAGCGATCGATATTGGCCCGGTGGCGGATCACTCCGAGTACCGCCAGACCGGCCGCCAGCAAGGCATGGGCCGGGGTGGCGACCACCAGGGCGACGAACGGGGCGGTGACCAAGGCGACCAGGGCGGCCAGCGAGGAAATGCGAAACAGCCACGCCATGCCGAGCCAGGTCAGGCAGGCGGTGACGCCGACCGGCCAGGCGGTGACCAGGAGCACGCCGATGCTGGTGGCGACCCCCTTGCCACCCTTGAAGCCGAGCCAGACCGGAAAGTTGTGGGCGACGACCGCGGCGAAGCCGGCCACCAGCCCGGCCTCGACGCCGCCCCAGCGGGTGGCGAACCAGGCGGCCAGGGCCCCCTTGCCGCCGTCGAGCAACAGGGTCGCCATGGCGAGACCCTTGCGGCCGGTGCGCAGCACATTGGTGGCGCCGATATTGCCCGAGCCGATGCTGCGAATATCGCCGGCGCCGCCCAATCGGGTCAGCACCAGGCCGAAGGGGATCGAGCCCAGCAGGTAGCCGCCCAAGGCGGCGACGAGAAGGGCCGCCCCCCAGCCGTCGGCGAGGTCCACTTAGGCGTCGCCGACGAAGACGGCGCGGCCGTCGACCACCGTCCGCAGCACGCGACCTTGTACCGGCCGGCCGTCGAACGGCGAGTTCTTGGACTTGCTGCGGAAATTCTCGGGATCGATGATCCACGGCCGGTCCGGATCGAACAGCACCAAATCGGCGGCGGCCCCCGCCTTCAATTGGCCGGCCGGCAGGCCGAGCAGGCGGGCCGGCGCCCAGGTCAGCCGTTCGATCGCCTGCAATAGGCTGAGATGGCCGTTATGGGCCAGTTCCAGGGTCACCGCCAGCAGGCTTTCAAGGCCGACTCCACCGCATTCGGCCAAGGCGAAGGGCAGGCGCTTCGAGTCCTGGTCCTGCGGCGCATGGTCGGAAGCGATGGCGTCGATCACCCCTTCCTTGAGGGCCGCCACCACCGCCTGCCGGTCCTCTTCCGAGCGCAGCGGCGGCGACAGTTTGGCGAAGGTGCGGTAATCGCCCACGGCGAATTCGTTCAGGGCGAAATAGGGTGGTGCCGTGTCGGCGGTGACCGGCAGGCCGCGCTCTCTGGCCCGGCGGACGACGTCGATCCCCTCGGCGGTCGACAGATGGGCCGCGTGGTAGCGTCCGCCGGTGATCTCGACCAGGCGCATGTCGCGTTCCAGCATGATCGCTTCGGCGGCCGGGGGGATGCCGGGAAGGCCCAAGCGCGAGGCCATCTCGCCTTCGTTCATGGCACCGCCGTCGGCCAGGCTCGGCTCTTCCGGATGCTGGACGATCATCAGGCCGAAGGTCGCCGCGTAGGACAGCGCCCGGCGCATCACCTGAGCGTTCTTGATCGCCTTGAGGCCGTCGGTGAAGGCGAGCGCCCCGGCTTCGGCCAAAAGACCGATCTCGGCCAGTTCCTGGCCTGCGAGCCCCTTGGTGGCGGCAGCGTAAGGGTAGACCTTGGCCAGCCCGATCTTGCGGGCCCGGCGGGCGACGAACTCCACCGTCGCCACGTCGTCGATGACCGGATGGGTGTTGGGCAGGCAGACCATCGAGGTGACGCCGCCGGCGACCGCCGCTTCGCCTGCCGACTGCAAGGATTCCTTGTGTTCCTCGCCCGGCTCGCGCAATTGCACGCGCATGTCGACCAGGCCGGGGGCCAGACAGGCGCCGCGGCAATCGATAATTTCGACGTCGGCGGGCAGGCCGCCGGCCAGCTGGCCGGGCCCCACCTCGACGATGGTCTCGCCTTCGGTCAGCAGGGCACCGCGGGCATCGAGGCCGCTGGCCGGATCGAGCAGGCGGGCGTTGACATAGGCGACGCGACCGGGCGGACGGGCGGACATCAGCTGTTGCCCCGCGACAAGTTCTGGGTGAGCAGCTCGAGGCAGGCCATGCGAACCGCAACCCCCATTTCGACCTGCTCGCGGATCAGCGAGCGCTCGACGTCGTCGGCGACGTCGCTGTCGATCTCGACGCCGCGGTTCATCGGGCCGGGATGCATGATCAGGGCGTCCGGCTTGGCCACCCGCAGCTTGGCGTAGTCGAGGCCGAAGAAATGGAAATACTCGCGAATCGACGGGATGACGTTGCCGCGCATGCGCTCGTTCTGCAGCCGCAGCATCATGACGATGTCGACATCCCGCAGGCCGGCGACCATGTCGTGGAAAACCTCGACCCCCATCCGCTCGGCCTGCGCCGGCAGCAGGGTGCGGGGCGCCACCAGGCGCACCCGGGCGCCCATGGTGTTCAGCAGATAGATGTTGGAACGGGCCACCCGGCTGTGCAGCACGTCGCCGCAGATGGCCACGGTGAGACCGTCGAGATGGCCCTTGCGGCGGCGAATGGTCAGCGCGTCCAGCAAGGCCTGGGTGGGATGCTCATGCGAGCCGTCGCCGCCGTTGATGACCGCGCAGTTGACCTTTTCCGACAACAGCTTGACGGCGCCGGAATCGGCATGGCGCACCACCAGGACGTCGATATGCATGGCATTCAGCGTCATCGCCGTGTCGATCAGGGTCTCGCCCTTGGCCACCGAACTGGCCGCCACCTGCATGTTGATGACGTCGGCGCCCAGACGCTTGCCGGCCAACTCGAAGCTGGTGCGGGTGCGGGTCGAATTCTCGAAGAACAGGTTGATGACCGTCATGCCGCGCAGCGCGACCGATTTGCGATCGGCCGAACGGTTCTTTTCGACGTAAACGTCGGATAGATCGAGCAAGCCGCTGATTTCGTGCGGCGCCAGACCTTCGATGCCCAACAGATGGCGATGCGGGAAGGTAAAGCTCGGGCTCGTCATGGCCCGGACTATATGTCGAGGCCGCCGAACCGGCAAGAGGGAGGCTGGTGACTGCGGGTGATGAAAGCGGATTTACTTGGGGAATTTGGAACAACTAAAAACCGTGCGTTGTCAGGCCGCTACACCGCCGGCGCGGGTGTTGGCCGGCAGCAGAGACGGCAATTTTTTCGATGCGGTCTCGGCCGGTCTCGACCCGGAGCGTGGCCGCAGCCGCCCGTTATTGCATGCCCGGCGGCGGCGTCGCGGTCGTACCATGTGCAACAAATAATTGAGGAAGCATGGGCTCGGACCCCTTAGCCGTCACGGCCGAGCGGATTCGCGTGCTCTACGGGCAGGCGGGCCCCGTGCTTGCGGCCAATTTGATCAACGGCAGCCTGATGCTGGCGGCCCTGTGGGAGGGGGCCGCGCAATGGCGTCTGACCGTGTGGGGAAGCGGCCTGGCCCTGCTCATCCTGCTGCGCGCCAGCTTATACATATTATACCGGCAAAGCGACCACGCCGATGCCAAGCTGCCGGCCTGGGGCCGTCGATACACGGCCGGCGCGGCCTTGTCGGGAGCGCTGTGGGGCAGTACCGCCGTATTGTTCCTGCAAGGCGATGACCCGCTGTCGCTGATGCTGGTCAGCTTCGTCATCGGCGGCATGGCGGCCGGGGCGATGACCGGCTTGGCCAGTCACCTGCCGGCCTTTTATGGCTTTCTGGCGTTGAGCGTGCTGCCCTTGGTCGGGCGTCTGCTGTCGCTCGGGGATCGCCTGCATCTGATCATGGGGGCCATGATGACGGTCTTCGTCGTCGCCATGCTGGTGATCGGCCGAAGCTACAACCGAAGCCTCACTCGCGGGCTGCAATTGGCCGAAGAGAACCGCCGGCTGCTGGCCAGTCGGGAAAGCGAGGTGCGGGCCCGAACGGCCGATCTGGTGGCGGCGAATTCCCGGCTGCGCGACGAGATCGTCGAGCGCCAGCGGGCCGAGCGGGCCCTTGACGAGGCGCGGGCCGAGGCGGTGTGCGCCAATCAGGCGAAGTCCCGTTTCCTGGCGGCGGCCAGCCACGACCTGCGGCAGCCGATGCAATCCATGTTCCTGTTCTGTCAGGCCCTTCGCTACCACCTGCCGGACGATAAGGGGCGCGCCGCCCTGCTCATGCTGGAGCGCGGGTTGAACACGCTGAGGGATCTGCTGGACAGTCTTCTCGACGTGTCGCGCCTGGACGTCAACGTCACCCGGACGAAGCTGACCGGTTTTCCCTTGCGGCCGCTGTTGGGCGAAATCGTCGACGCCTATGGCCCGATCGCCGCCACCAAGGGGCTCCAGGTGGGCATCGCGCCGATGCCGGAGGTCCATGTCACCAGTGACCGCCATCTGCTCGGCCGCATGGTCCGCAATCTGGTCGAGAACGCCGTGCGCTATACCGAACGGGGACAGGTGACGGTGGCTTGCCGAAGCATCGACGACAAGCTGCGCATCGAGGTCTGCGACACCGGCATCGGCATTCCGGCCGAGCAACTCGGACGAATCTTCGAAGAGTTCCACCAGGTGGCCAATCCCGAACGCGACAAATCGCGCGGATTGGGCCTTGGCTTGGCCATCGTGCAACGTCTTTCGGTGATCCTCGGCCACCGCGTCGAAGTCCGTTCGGAATTGGGCAAGGGCTCTGTGTTCTCCATCGAACTGGACCGCGCCGCGGGCGCTTCGGCGGCCCCCGGCATGGCCGCAGAGGAAGCTGACGGCGACGTCGATATCGGGCAGCAAGGCCAAGGCAAGATGATCGTCGTGGTGGACGACGATCCGATGGTCCTGCTCGGCTTGCGGGATGTCCTGGAGCGTTGGGGCTACGAGGTGGTGATCGCCGATGGGGCGGACCAGGCCTTGGCCAGGCTGGGCAGCCCGGCCCGCCGCCCGGCCCTGGTGGTAGCCGACTATCGATTGCGCAGCGGCCGGGTCGGCACCGAGGCCATCGAGCGAATTCGTGCATTGTCGGGCACGGCGGTGCCGGGGATCATCCTGACCGGTGAGACCGGCGACGAATGCCGCAACGAGGCATCGCAGCACAGTTTCGACCTGCTGCACAAACCGGTGAGCTCGCACCAGTTGGCCTTCGTCCTGAAGAACCTGGCGGGGGTTTAGTCCTTTTTCATTGTCCCTCAGGCGCCGGGCGGCCGCTGATCTTAGGCCTTGGCTCGCTCCGCTGTCCGCTTCGCGGGCCCTCAACGGGCCAGTCACGAGGCGTTGCCTCGCACCGACCGCCCTGCCGGTGTTCCGGCGGAGCCGGAATGCTTGCATATCCGCCGCTCCGCGGCGAAGGCCGGCGGGGACGCCGGCCCCACTGTATAATTTCGGCGCCCCTCAGCTGGCCTGGCTGCGCATTTCCAGCAGTTGGAAACGGGCTTCGGCCAATTCCTCACCGGCGGTGCGGATGATCTGCACCAGCGAGGCGATCAGCACATGCAGTCCCTCCGGCGCACCGTCGAGCAGGCCGGCCACCGCTTCCTTCGATACCACCATGCACACCGATTCCTGGGCGGCATAGGCCGCCGCCATGCGCGGGCGGTCGTCGATCAGGCCGAGCTCGCCGAAGATTCCCCAGGACCGCACGGTGCCAAGCTCGATGCGGCGCCCGCCGACCATCTTGAAGATCTCGACGGAGCCCGATTCGAGGATATAGGCGGCATCCGCCTTGTCGCCTTCCTTGAAGATGGTGGCGCCTTTGGCGAAGGTCTTTCGTTGCGGGCCGTTCGCCACGGCATTGCTGTGCTTCATGACCATTCCCCCGGCTGGGCCACGCCCTATTGTCGCCCGGTTCGGGGCGGTTGGCAAATGAACGAATCCCGTTTCGGCCAGTCGGTGTGCCGTACCCTGCATACTGTATTCATTTAAAAGTAGGTTGCATTATGAAAAGAAGGTCTGTTGAAAAGGCAGAAATCGTCTCTAATGTAACAAATACAGAGATGAACACCGGTCGGGGGCATTATGGCAATCGATGGCGGAGGTGGGCGGGAATGTCCGCTTCTCGGCATTGCAAACGCTGAAATCTGGAAAAGCTGTTCATTGCGCGATCTGACCGATGTGATCATCGTTCTTGCGTTGTTCAATTTTCATAGAAAAGAAAAAATAGTCAATCTCAGCGTCATTTCTGAAATTACCGGCATTAGCCGAGCCACGGCGACCCGCAGAATGCGTCGGATGATAGAGGATGATGTGGTCTCCGCCGTCAAAAATCGGAATTCTGTCTGCGTTGGATTGACTGTGGCCGGGTTCGACCTGGTCGATAAATTGACATCTATGCTTGGTTGCTTTCACACGCACGGAAGATAGTTCACACGATGATATTCATGCCATGCGCATATCGGTAAGAATCGCCGCCGCTTATGCGGCTCTGTCCGTGGCCTGGATCGGCGGCTCCGACGCGCTTCTGGCGAGCGCTTTCCCGGCGGATTTCCCGAGCATCAGCATTTACAAGGGATGGGGCTTCGTGGCGATCACCGCGCTGGCGCTTTATGCCCTGCTCGAACGCGAAATGAAGAAGCGCGATGCGGTCGAGGCGGCACTGCGCCGCTTTGCCGCCTTCGATCCGCTGACCGGTCTCCTCAACCGCAGCGTATTCGTCGACAATCTGGGCCGGGCGGTGGCCCAGGCCGAACGGCGGCGGGCGGAAATGGGGCTGATCTTCCTCGACCTCGATGGCTTCAAGGACATCAATGACCAGCATGGCCACCGATTGGGCGACGAGGTGCTGAGTGCCGCCGCCGAACGCCTGCGCGAGACGGTGCGCGGCAGCGACAGCCTGGCCCGTTTCGGCGGCGACGAGTTCCTGGTGCTGGTGGCGGACGGCCGCGACGGCACGGCATCCTTGGCGGTGCGCCTGGTCGAGGCGATACGTCAGCCTTTCCAGGTGCGCGGCCGCACCTTGAGCCTGACCGCCAGCGTCGGCTACGCCCTGTTTCCCGAGCATGGGCGGCATGGCGAGCAACTGCTGCATGCCGCCGATTCCGCCATGTATCGGGCCAAGGAATTGGGCAAGAACACCGTGGTCGAGGCGGTTTACGAGCCATCGCCGGCTTAGCCCGCATGTCTCACCATGCGGGGGGCGGTAACGGCCTCAGTGGGGCAACAGATGAATCGAATCAACCGCAATCTCGACCTCGATCCGGCTGCGGGGAACGAGCTTCATCTCTTGAACCTGCCGCGTCATGACGTAGGCATGCAACGGAAAGCCGCAGTCCAGTTCCACCTTGCTAAGGGCGCCGAGCCTCGAGGTTGCCACGATAAGTCCATCCAGCCGATTGGTGGCGCCCAGTGACGTGACTCGCGGTGCGGTCGCCGAGTATAGCCGCACCTCATCGGCGCGAATGCAAACCTGCACGTCTTTTCGATCGCATTCGGCAATCTCGTTCGCCGGCGCACAAAGGAGCTTACCGGCAACGGCGACGCCGAGCGATGCACCGGGGATGTCCGTGATCTGCCCAGCAAGGATGTTCTCGATACCGACGAATTCGGCAACGAACGCATTGGCCGGGGTGCGGAAGATATCCGATGCCGTGCCGCACTGGATGACCTCACCTTGGTTCATCACCAGGATCTTGTCGGCGAGCGCCTCCGCATCGGTGTGATCGTGGGTCACGAAGATCGCCGGCTTCCGCGTGCGGCGAAGAAAGGCGTGGAGTTCGTTCCGCAGCCTCTCGCGGGTGGGCGCGTCGAGGGCCGAGAAGGGTTCGTCGAACAGGAAGAGATCCGGATTCGTGGCGAGAGCGCGGGCGAAGGCGACGCGCTGCTTCTCGCCAGGGCTCAACGCGTGCGGATGGCGCTTGGCAAGATGCGCGATCCCGAACTGCGCCAGCAGTTCGGCGACATCGCTGCTTGGCGTCGAGCGGTGACCGCTGACGATGGGCGCTCGACGCGAACGGAGCCCGAAGGCGACATTCTCCGCCACAGTCAAGTGCGGGAAAAGGCCGAAATTCTGAAACAGAAAACCGACGTTGCGGCGCTCCGGCGGAACCCCCGTCACATCGCGCCCGCGGATCAGGATGCGTCCGGCATCCGGCCGGTGGAACCCGGCGATGGTTTCCAGGGTCACCGACTTTCCGGCTCCGTTGGGCCCGAGGATCACCAGGATCTCTCCGGCGCCCACGTCGAGCGTGACGTTGCGCAGTCGACACGCGCCCAGCCTCAGCGACAAGTTCTCGACGGCGAGACCTGGGGACGTCATCGGCCACCCCCTGTGTGGACCCGGCCGGAAGCGACATAGCGAAGCAAGATGAACAGCGCCAACGAGACGATCAGCAGCAACACCGCCACCGCCGCCGCATCGCGCAGCCCGAAGCGCAGGAACAGATCGTAGACCTGCACGGGTGCGGTCATCGGGTAATAGACGAGGATGACCACCGCACCGAACTCACTGATCGAGCGCGCATAGGTCAGGGTGACGCCGGTCATGATGCCACGCCAGGACAGCGGGAGGGTGACATAGAGCAGCGTGCCCCACGGGCCCATGCCAAGCGTGCGCGCGACCTTTTCGAGCCGCGGGTCGACGGCTTCGAAGCCGATCCGGGCGGCATTGACCGTGTAGGGCGCCGCGACGAACAGCATGCCGACGACGACGCCGGCGATCGTGCCCCAGAACTTCAAGCCGAGGAGAGCGTCTGCCGGTTTGCCGAGAATGCCCTCTCGGCCGAACACCATCAGGAGAGCGATCCCGACGATGGTATGAGGCACGGCGAGCGGTATGTCGATGATCGCCGCGATCACCGCCTTGCCCGGAAAGGATATCCGCGCCAGCAGATAGGCGAGCGGAACTCCGGCGAGAGCGGCGATGACGGTGGTGAGGAAGGCCGCCTCCAGACTGAGGGCGAGAGCCTGGCGGACGTCGAGCATGCGCGCGACCCTGAGCAGGCTCGGGCCCGACTGCGTGGCGCCAAGCGTGAGCAATGGGATGATGATGAACGCCAGGAGAAGGCCGCCCGCGAACCAGAACAGTAGAAAGACGCCAAGAGGATGGCTGGGTGCGGCACGCGGTCGCCACCACGCCGTTCCACGCTCCGCCTCTGACCGGAAAGCTACGGGGCGGGCCACGGCTTTACCATGGCCCTCAGGTCGGTCGGCATCTTATCGGAATTGACCGCATATGGCGGATCGATGCGACCGAAGCCGTTCTTCTGCATGACCTCTTGTCCTTCGGGACCAAGCAGAAGGGCCACATACTTTTCGGCCAAGGCGGCATGTTCGGCATTGGCGATGATCGTCACCGCGTAGACGATCGGCCGGCCGGAGAGATCGCCGTTTTTCGTGTGGGCGACGCCCTTGGCATAGAAAGACCCAAAAGCCGGATCGCTGAGATTGATCTCTGCCGGCAAGTCGAGATGCTTGAATTGATGCTGCAGCGCGTCGGAACGGTAGATTGCCAGATAGTCGATCTGGCCGAGTTCCAGCGCCGACACCAGCGAGGTCTCGGTGTCCCGCACATTCGCCATCGGCGCGTTGGCCAGAACTTTGTCGGCCAGGCCGGGAACGCCGTAATGCCTTTCCGCAAGGCTCAGCATCTGGACGGTCTGGTAGCCCGAAGGGTCGGTGTCCGGGCTCGACCGGCCGATCTCGACGCCGGGTCGGGCCAGCACTTGGTACCAGTTGGTCGGGCTGATCTCGCCGGCGAACTTACTCTTGTCGGTGTAGACGAAGGTCACCGCATTGCCGGCAAAGCCGGCGTACCACGTGGCGTAGACCGGCTGGCCGTTGTCGCCGAAGAGATACTTCGGGATGACGCTGTAGTCGGCCACGGCGATGATATCGGCCGGCTGATGGAGTTCGGTGATCTGCTTCGCCATCTTCACGCTGCCGCCGAATTGCGGCTGCACGACGACATTCGGGTATTTCCGCTCGAAGATGCCGTCGATTTGCTTGAACGGCACCGCGAGGGTGCCGGCCGCGAAGACTGTCAACGTCGTCGATTCTGCTGCTTGCGCCATGTGCGGTGCGCTGCCGGTCGCCAGGAACAAACCGAAGGCGGTCAAGACTGGTGTCGCCAGGCGCTGCATTGCTTCCTCCCACATGTTGACGGTCGCTGCTGTTCTGGAGCGACAGAATGCACATATTCCCTGATTGTTGGAATGTCGTAATTCCCGCAAGAATATGCATATGTATGCAGGCTGAGCAGGGGGATATCCATGCGTGAGTTCATGACCACGGCCGAGGTTGCCGACTATCTCCGGCTGAAGGAGCGCAAGATTTACGAGCTCGTCGCCTCGCGCCGCATTCCGTGCTCGCACGTCACCGGCAAGTTGCTTTTTCCCAGGCAAACGATCGATCTCTGGGTGGCCCGGCATACCGAATTCGATGGGCCGGCGTTGCAACCCGCCCCGCCGATCGCTGCCGGCAGCCATGATCTGCTGTTGGAGTGGGCGTTACGCGAATCCGGATGCGAGTTGGCCCTCCTTGCGGGCGGGAGCGAGGGCGGGCTGCGGCGACTTGCCTCCGGTCAGGCCGTGTTGGCCGGGCTCCATATCGTCGACCCTGCGAGCGGGGCTTACAACGTGCCGTTCGTACGCAGCCTGGGTGCCATGGTCGACGTCGTCCTGATCGAATGGGCCAAGCGCAGCCAAGGTCTGGTCGTGGCGCCCGGCAATCCGCACGGCATCGGCAGAATGGCCGATGTGGTGAAAAACCGGCTTCGCGTCGCCTGCCGACAGGAGGGCGCCGGCGCCCAGACGTTGCTCCGCTATCTGCTCGCGCGCGAAGGGCTTCACTACGAGGATCTGGTTCTGGTGGAGCCTTTGGCATTGACCGAGACCGATCTCGCTGCCGCCGTACTCGACGGCAAGGCCGATTGCGGTATCGCGATCGAGGCCGTCGCTGCGCGATTTCGGCTCGGTTTCATTCCGTTGCAGCAAGAGCGCTTCGACCTGGCCACGCGTCGCCGCGATTATTTCGAGCCCGCCATACAAAGGCTTCTTCGCTTCGGGAGTACGGCGTCGTTCCGCGCATATGCCGCAGAGCTCGGCGGTTACGACCTCTCGGACTTCGGATGCGTCGTATACAACGGGTGACGCTGATCCCGGCCACCGCGGCGACCGCCCTGGCTAGAGTCCCGACCCGCCGATGGCGTCCAGGGCGCCTTGCAGGATGTAGGCGGCGGCCATCTTGTCGACCACTTCGGCGCGGCGGCGGCGCGAGGTGTCGGCCTCCAGCAGGGTTCGGGTGACGGCGGCGGTGGACCACCGCTCGTCCCAGAAGGCCACCGGCAGATCGCGCAGCGCCAGCAGATTGGCGGCGAACTGGCGGACCGACTGACAGCGCGGCCCTTCGGTCCCGTCCATGCTCACCGGAAGCCCGATAACCAGGCCGCCTACCCCTTCGCGATCAATGATCTGAAACAGGGTCTTCACGTCTTGGGTGAACTTCGTGTGGGCGATGGTGAGGAGCGGCGTGGCGATCACCCGGCCGACATCGGACAGGGCCAGGCCGATGGTCTTGCTGCCCAGGTCGAGACCCAGCAGCCGCTGTTCGCGGGCAAGACGCTGTTTGAGTTCGAGGGCGGGGACGACGGCCATGGCGATCGCCACTGTCGGCGAGGCGCGGCCGGAATGCAACCCTCGGCGCCGACACCCTCGGCGCCGGCCGAGCGCTATTCACCTCGACCGGGGACCGTGATAAACCGGCAACGGCCGAACAACCAAGTGCAGGATGGTCATGGACAGGCTGATCGAAGGCTTTCGCCGCTTCCGCGAGACTTATTTCGAGGACAACCGCGCCCTGTTCTCGGCGCTGGCCTCCGGCGGCCAACAGCCGCGGGTGCTGCTGATCGGTTGCTGCGATTCGCGGGTCGACCCGGGGCTGATCTTCGGCGCCCAGCCCGGCGAGATGTTCGTCCTGCGCAACGTGGCCAATCTGGTGCCGCCGTTCGAGACCGGCGGCACCTATCACGGCACTTCGGCGGCCATCGAATTCGCCGTCCGCTCCCTCGAGGTCGAGCATGTGGTGGTGCTGGGCCATGCCGGCTGCGGCGGCGTGCGGGCCCTGGTGGAGGGCGGGTCGGCCGAGGGCACCGATTTCCTTCGCCCGTGGATGGACATCGCCCGCACCGCCCGCGACCGCGCCCTGGCCCTGACCCTGTCCGCCGGCGAGCCGATCGAGGCGGCGCGGCGCATCGCAGAGCAGGAGACGGTGGCCATCTCGCTGGCCAATCTGATGACCTTCCCCTGGTTGCGCGAGCGGGTCGGGGACGGCCGCCTGACCCTGCATGGCTGGTATTTCGACGTCGAACACGGCGACCTGTTTCGCCTGGACAGCCGCAGCAACACCTTCCAGAAGGTGTGAGCGTCATTGTCATTGCAAATGGATTTCTTCGTCTTCGGCTAGACAGAAACTAAAGTGGGGCGGGCGTCCGAGCCTGTGAAAGAAGTTAGATAGGGGTAGGGAAGGCCTTAGCCTCCCCTCCCTCCGAACCGTACGTGCGGTTTTCCCGCATACGGCTCTCCAGTCGGTGGTTTCCTCATCGGGAGCCCCTCGCGGTGAGCCAGGCCGTGTGTAAGGCGAACAGCCC
>CAIOJO010000019.1 GCA_903858635.1 uncultured Telmatospirillum sp.
ACAACCAGTTCAAGTCGACACCGACCATTTTCGGCCGGAAACCCGCGCAATCCGTGGCTTTCAGAGCTTTGTTCCTTCAGTTAACCGGACAGCAGTGAGATGACATCGGACTTCATCCGAATGGCGAAGTAACCGGATGTGGAACCACCTTCCATGCTGCCCCATTGATAGTTCCGTGAAGGATCACTGGTGGGAATGCGGATATCGATGCGCGGACGGCACACGGCTTCGCCCGCCGCAAGCGCCAGATAAGACTGTTCCAATGCGGCAATGGTGGTTTCCATGGTCAGGACTTTGGCGACCGTGTCGTTGTCGATGATCAGCATCAATGGCCTCAATTCTTATGGCAGCGTCGTCCGCCGAGGTTTATCGGGCGGACGGCATGGTCACTGCGGGGCGGTTAGCGGGACGCTCATTTTGCCTTTGTCGAGGGCATAGCCCCAGGGCTGGCGCTTGTTCTTCCAGCCGTTGACGGTGTGGTGGCCGGCCTCGGGCCCGTCCTTGGCGAGATCCCCCTCGAACCCGTCGACCACCGAATAGACGCGGCCGAATCCGGCGTCTGTCAGCAGGTTGGCGGCAATGGCGCTGCGATCGCCGGAGCGGCACATTACGATCACCGGATCGCTCTTGGCCAGCGACTTGCCGGCCAGCCGGGCCTCGACCTCGGCCACGAAGCGCGGATTAGGCTGCAGCGCAAACACCGCTTTCTGCTCGTCGAAGGTCGCGGTAGGGCCCAGCTTGACCGGGATATTGGCGTCCATCAACGGCGTGTTGCCGACGAACATCAGTTCGGCGGGGGTGCGCACATCGATGAATAGAACGCGGCCGTTATGCTGGGCCAGAAACCCCGGCACCTCTTCGGCGCCGAGATAGAGCTCGGCCTTGGTCCGCTTCGCCGCAGGCAAATCGGTCGCATCCGACGCCCAGGCGGCGACGCTCGCGACCACCAGCAGCGCTGCCGAGAGCGCCGTTAAACCCAATCGAATCACGCGCATGTCGCAGCTCCCGTTCAGCGTTTTCTCAAGAGATTGATCCGCATCGGCTGGTCGAACCACCAACCGTCCTCGGCCCTGCGGCCATGGCGTTCGAAGGCGGCACGGATTTCCGTCTGTCGTTCGTCCACCACCGCCGCCCGGGTGGGATCGACGGCGATCTGGCGCTGGCGGAAGGCCTCGAAATCGGCAACCCGGCTGTGCTGCACATGGGTCATCTCGCGGACCGGCTCCAGGCCCCATTGGCTGGCGGCGCGAATGGCTTCGAGGGCCTTGGCGCGAACCACGGTTTCATCGTGAACGACGCGCACCACGTCGAAATTGGAGCCTTCCGCCAGAGGTTCCGAAATGAAGATCACGCCGCCGGGAACGAGGACGCGTTCCGCCTCGGCCAGGGCGCGCCCCTGATCCTCGACCGGCACATGATGCAGGCTGTTGGAGAAGACGACGACATCGACCGAGCCCTCCTTCATCGGCAAGGATTGGGCGATGCCGTCGATATAGGTCTCATCCGCCACCCGGTTGGTGGCACGGGCCTTGGCGAGTTGTTTGGGATTGGTCTCGATGCCGGTGACGCGGGCGCCTTGCCCGGCCATCAGGCGAACCAGGGCGCCGTCGCCGCAGCCGACATCGACCACCACCTTGCCTTTGAGCGGAACCGTCTCCAGCAGGACATCGCTATTTGTCTTGTGAACCATCTTTTCTCCTCGGCGAATCATCGACAGTGAACCGCCAGGCGCAGAACCATTCGGCCGGATGCGGATCGGGTGGGCAGGCAATGCATTGGCAGCGGATGCGCGGATCAATCGTCCGGGCGAAGCTCGCATACTCCACCGCACCACCCGACTTGCAGGGGTAGTCGGCGAGCCCCTTGCGCTGGCGTGCCGCCTGGACTCGGCATTTGGTCATCCGCATGATCAACGATCCGTCGGAATCGAAGATGACTTCCTGTTCGTTGATCGATCCATAGAGCCGATGGCCGAAGGATGCGGCCAGAGCTTGCAGGCCACCATTCTCCGGCAGCCCGTCCAGGGCCTTGATGCGAGCCGCTTCGAGCGGCGAGAAATGCTCCCAGCAGGCGTCATTGACCTGCTTGGCGGCGGCCATGCCTTCGCGCCGTTCCACCGCCTGGAACCAAACGCCGTCGAGGGCCAGCCAGTTCACGGCAAGGGCGGTCAGCAAGGCCTGCAAGCGATCGGCATCCATGGCCGCCAGCGCGGCCGGCTGTCCGTCAGCCTGCCCGACGCCAAGAGTGCCGCACAGGCGCTCGATCATGATCGCAGTGCCGCGATCACCGGCTTCCTGTTCCATGGCCAGAGCCTGGTCGATGCCAAAATGGTCAATCGCATTGGCAAACCAAAGCCCGTAATGGACCGCCACGCGCCGTACGGCATCGATGACGGCCTTGGCCAGACGCTTGCTTTCCTCGTCCATGTTGTCGCTCATCGCGTGGCACCACGAGCCGGATCATCGGAGGATTCCGTTGGGGCATTGTCCCCCATCACTTCGAGCCACATCGCATTGAGGATGGCGAAGGAACAGGCGAGACCAAGACCCAAGACCCAGCTGAAATACCACATCGCTCGTGTCCTCATTCAGTAGCTGAAATGGTCGCTTTCGACCTGCCGATCCGTCACCTTGCCGCGCAGAACGCGGTAGATGAACGCGGTGTAGGCAATGACCACAGGCAGCAACAGAACCACCGCAATCAGCATGATCAGCAGCGTTGTCCGACTCGACGACGCATCCCAGACCGTCAGACTGCTGGCCGGGTCGAAGGCAGAGGGAAGGATGAACGGGAACGTGCTGACGCCGGCGGTCGCCACCACGCCGAAGACGGAGACGCCGCTGGCGAGAAAGGCGCCGACCTCACGCCGGCGCCAGGCGGCCAGGCAGGCCAGCAGCGCCCCCAACAGCCCCATCGCCGGGGCGGCCATGGTCCACGGCATGGCGTGGTAGTTCGCCAGCCACGCCCCGCTCTCGCGCAACACGGTCTTACCCAGCGGGTTCGAATCGGCGTCATGGGCCAGCCCTGCCGAGATCCGGTAGCCTTCCAGGTTCGCCGTCCAGGCGCCGGCGACCGCGAACAGGAGAACGAGCAGGAGAGCCGCAAAAACCGCCGCGGTTCTCGCCCGTGCCGCCACCGGGCCTTCGGCTTTTACGGCGAGATAGGTTCCGCCATGCATCGCCAGCATTGTCGTGGAGACGAGTCCACAGAGAAGGGCGAAGGGGCTCAACAGCCCGAAAAAACTGCCGTGATAGGTCATGCGCAGCGTATCGTCGAAGGCGAACGGCGCCCCCAGCAGCGCATTGCCGACAGCCACGCCGAAGATCAGGGCCGGGACGAACCCACCGAGGAAGAGCATCCAATCCCAGGCGGACCGCCAGCGCCGCCCCTCGAGTTTGCTCCGGTACTTGAAGCCCACCGGCCGCAGGATGAGCGAGCAGAGGACGACGAACATGGCCAGATAGAAACCGGAGAAGGCCGCGGCATAGACCGCCGGCCAAGCGGCGAAGATGGCACCGGCGCCCAAGATCAGCCAGACTTGGTTGCCCTCCCAGACCGGTCCGACCGAATTGATGACGATTCGTCGCTCGCCGTCGCTGCGGGCGACGAAGGGCAGCAGGATGCCGACACCGAGATCGAAGCCGTCCATGATGGCGAAGCCGATCAGTAGTACGCCCAGCAACAGCCACCAGATGACGCGCAAGGTCGCGTAGTCGAGGAAATCCATAATCATTCTCCGGCCCGCGCTTGATCACCCACCGTCGAAGGCAATCCGCTCGCTTCCGCCTCGGGACCGAGCCGGATGTACTTCACCATCAGGAACAGCTCGACCACCGCGAGGGCGCTGTAGAAGAGGACGAAGCCGCCCAGGCTGAGCCAGACGCTGCCGGCGGAAATGCTCGACGCGGACAGGAAGGTCGGCAGGATCCCGTCGATCGTCCAAGGCTGGCGTCCGTTCTCGGCGACGAACCAGCCGAGTTCGGACGAGATCCAGGGAAGCGGCAGGATCAGCACGGTCAGCCGGAGAAACCATGGATGGCGATCGAGGAGGCGCTTTGCCGAAAGCCAAAAGGAGAAGCCGAAGAAGGCGATGAACAGGAAGCCGATCCCGACCATGAAGCGGAACGACCAGAACAGGGCCGGAACATTGGGCACCGTGTCCCAGGCCGCCTTTTCGATCTGCGCGGGCGTGGCGTCGGTGACCTTGTCCGTGTACCGCTTGAGAAGGAGGCCATAGCCCAGGTCTTTGACTTGCGCCTCAAGCGTCGCCTTGGCTTGGCTGTCATCCGGATGGGACCGAACCTGCTGCAGCGCGCCATAGGCGAGCATGCCGTTGCGGATTCGCGTTTCGCTCAGAGCCACCAGCGGTTTTATGCCGGGCACTTCCCGATCGAAGGATCGCGTGGCGACGAGACCCAGCATCCAGGGTACTTCCACGGCATAACGGGTCTCACGGGCGGCAAGGTCCGGAATGCCGAAGACCGTGAAGCTGGCGGGGGCCGGCTCGGTCTCCCACATCGCCTCGATCGCGGCGACCTTCATCTGCTGGTTCAGCGAGGCCGTGTAGCCGCTCTCGTCGCCGAGCACGACGACGGATAGCGCCGAGGCGAGGCCGAAGCTGGCGGCAACGGTCATCGATCGCTTGGCGAACTCGCTATTGCGGCCCTTCAGGAGAAACCAGGCACTGATCGCCATGACAAAGACGGCGCCGGTGACGTACCCGGCGCTGACCGTGTGGACGAATTTGGCTTGGGCGACAGGGTTGAACAGGACGTCGGCGAACGAACTCACTTCCATGCGCATCGAGCGCGGATTGAACACCGCGCCGACCGGATTCTGCATCCAGCCATTGGCCACCAGAATCCACAGGGCCGAAAGGTTCGAGCCGAGGGCGACAAGCCAGGTCGCAGTCAAATGCCCCAGCTTCGACATCCGGTCCCAACCGAAGAAGAACAGACCGACGAAACTCGCTTCCAGAAAGAAGGCCATCAGGCCTTCGATGGCGAGGGGAACGCCGAAAATGTCCCCCACATAATGCGAGTAATAGGCCCAGTTCGTCCCGAACTGGAATTCCATGGTGATTCCCGTCGCCACGCCCATCGCGAAATTGATGCCGAAGAGCAGCCCCCAATATTTCGTCATGTCCCGCCAGATCACCCGGCCGGTCATGACGTAGACGCTCTCCATGATCCCCAACAGGACGGAAAGCCCAAGCGTCAGTGGGACGAACAGGAAATGGTACATGGCGGTAAGGCCGAACTGGAGCCGCGAGAGCTCTACCGCAGCATTATCGATCATGTGTCACCTCGTCGCCGGCGCCTGATCCAGGTGTTGTCAGCAGATGGCGCGCCACCGCCTGCTCGAAGACGGCCGGCCGATGGGCCGGCGCGAAGAATAGACCGTAGAGGAGGGCGAGACCGGCGGCCTTGAGGCACAGTACGGCGACGATCTCTCGCCAATAGGTAACCTGGGCTCTGGCCCGCTCAATGGTCGGCATCGCGCAGCACCGGCCAGCGACGAGGAAACGGCAGGGGCCGCGATGGCCAGCGCGGATGCATGCGGGCTGCGTCTCCCTACGGGTGGATCTTCGTCGCCGCCGTCCTAGCGGCACAATTTATTGGCCTCGACTGACGGTTTGCGTTGGCCGACGCCGCCTCGCCCGCTGTCCGGGTGCCGCGGTCGATCCGCACCGCCCGGCGACGGTCGACAGCCCGACTGCACGTTCACAGCTGGCCTGCAACAAGTTCATTAGTGGTGCCCGCGCGGAAAGATTAGGATCTGCTGATAAACCACGTAGACCGCGGGGAGTCAAAGATGCAGCCGATCCATCTCAGAACGGCATTTCCCACGATCCTCGGTTTGCTTCTTCTTCTCATATCGGCCACCGTTCCCCTGCACCCCGCTCTGGCCGACGGCGCCTCGCAAGGGCCTGCCGCAGGCAGGGCCGACTCGAACCTGATCGACCGCGGCAAATACGTCGCGCAATTGGGCGATTGCATCGCCTGCCATACCGTCGGCGATGGACCTGCGATGGCGGGTGGGCGTCCTTTGGCGACTCCGTTCGGGGTGATCTATTCGACCAACATCACGCCGGATGCCGAAACCGGTATCGGCGCCTACAGCTTTGCGCAATTCGATCGCGCCATGCGGCGCGGGGTGGCGGCGGATGGCCATAATCTGTACCCGGCCATGCCCTATCCCTCCTATGCCAAGATCAGCGACGATGACCTGCACGCTCTTTATGCCTATCTGATGCGGGGCTTGGCGCCGGTGCACCAGGCCAACGCGCCGGCGTACATGCGGTGGCCCTTCAGCATGCGCTGGGGCTTGGCCCTGTGGAAATGGGCGCTGGTCGACGGGACCCCGTTTCGGGCGGTCGCCGGCCGGGATGCGCTGTGGAACCGGGGCGCTTATCTGGTGCAAAGCCTGGGTCATTGCGGGGCATGTCACACGCCGCGCGGCATCGGCTTCCAGGAGAAGGCGGTAACCGAGGCCGGGCCGGATGGCAAATACTTTCTGGCCGGTGAAACGGTGGAAGGCTGGCGGGCCCTCAGCCTGCGCAATCTGTGGACGGTGGAAGATACGGTCCAGCTGCTGAAGACGGGACAGAACCGCTTTGCCACGGTGTCAGGCAACATGGGTGAGGTCATTCATCACAGCACACAATACTTCACCGACGCCGATCTGACCGCCATCGCCGGCTATTTGAAATCCCTACCGCCCGGCCAAAACGAACTGCCGATGCCGCCGCCGGCCACCATCGCGGCGGTTCCTCCGGCCGATCTCTACACGACGCGCGGCGGCTTGGCCTATGCGCAGTTCTGCAGCGATTGCCATCGCCTGGATGGAGCCGGAGTGAAGGATATTTTCCCGCCGCTGCGGCAGAACCCGGCCGTGTCCGCGGCCGACCCTGCCAGCCTGATCCATATTCTGCTGACCGGCTCGCAGACGCCGGAAACCGCAGCCCATCGCCGCATCTACACGATGCCGGCCTTTGCCCGGCTGGCTGATCGTGAATTGGCGGAAATCGCCATATTCCTGCGCGCCAGTTGGGGCTTCGACGCCAAGCCGGTGACCGAAGCCGAGGTCAGGACCATGCGCGCCCAGTTGGGCCCCAAGTTGGCCGCTTCATCCGCTTTCGAAACCCCTCGCCTGGCGGATATGCTCGGGCAACCCAATGCCGAGCAGTTGGTCCGCGGCATGCGGCTGAATGCCGAAACCAGGGAACTATTGCCGGATGATGTGGGCAATACGCTGAATTGCACCAGCTGCCACCTCAACGCGGGAACCGTGGCCGACGGCTCGCCGTTCGTCGGCCTGTCGGCTTTCTTTCCCAGCTACGCATCGCGGGCCGGCCGCGTCATCACCCTGGCCGAGCGCATCAACGGCTGCTTCCTCCGTTCGATGAACGGCAAGGCGCTGCCTGCCGAGTCTGTCGAAATGACCGCCATGGTCGCCTATTTCGACTGGATGAAGGGCCAGACCAAGCCCACCGACACGGTGTCGGGGCGTGGGGTCGGCAAGATCGACATGGCGATCAAGCCTGATATGGGGAACGGCCAAAGGGTGTATGCCGCCCAATGTGCGGTGTGCCATGGCAAGGACGGAGAAGGCTTGGCCGACGCTGATGGCAAGGTGATCTACCCGCCACTGTGGGGCGACAAATCCTTCAATATCGGAGCCGGCATGGCCCGCACCTACACGGCGGCGGCCTTCGTCAAACGCAACATGCCGATCGGCTTGCACGCCGGATTTCCCCTTGGCCAAGGCGGGCTGTCGGACCAGGACGCCGTCGACGTCGCCGAATACTTCACCCATCAGCCTCGCCCGGAGTTTCTGCCCAAGGTCAAGGATTGGCCGAGGGATCCGAAACCCGCCGATGCTCGATATTAGTCTGGAAGACCTCAATTCTTGAATTTGAGATCCCACCTGTCGCAGTGCCGGTGATCGATCGCTCGGTAATGACGGGGGCGAACCGCCCGCCGCCCTGAATCCAGCCAAGGGCTTTGGTGGCCGATCTCCATCGCCTTGTTGTCGCCGTCCGGCGATTTGGCGATTTTGACCTGTCCCTCGGTCGGCCGGGTGTCTCAGATGCCGGGGATGCAGGCGGCGATGGGGCCCCGCGTCGGATCGGTGCCGGCCAAGACCCGGACCGGTGCGCCATAGAGATCGCTCAACAGGGCTTCCGTACAGATGGCGGTCGGCTCGCCGCAGGCGACGATCGCCCCTGCCTTGATCATCGCCACGCGACCGCCGAGAAGAAAGGCGTGTTCGGGAAGATGGCTTGCCATCAAGACGGTTCGTCCCATATCCGCCAGGTTGCGCACGATGCGCAGAACTCGCCCCTGGTTGCCGAGATCGAGGCTCGCCGTCGGCTCGTCCAGCAGAATGATCGGCGAATCCTGGGCCAAGGCGCGGGCCAGCAGGACCAGTTGCTGCTCCCCGCCGCTGATTTCGGTAAAGGCGCGGTCGCGCAGGCCTTCGATGCCGACGCTGGCCAAGGCGCGCTCGACCGCCCTGTGATCCGCCGTGCCGGGCGAGCTGCCGATGGCCATATGCGGTGTCCGCCCCATCATCACCGATTGTTCGACCGAGAACGAGAAGGCGGTCCGCGAATCTTGCGGCACATAGGCAACCCGCCTGGCCATCTCCCGGCGGCTCAGCGAACGGGCATCCCGGCCGGCGATGGTCACCTGGCCCTGCCAGCCGGACTCGATGCCGAGCACACAACTCAGCAAGCTGCTCTTGCCGGCGCCGTTGGCCCCGAGCAGGCAAAGGATTTCGCCCTCCGCCAGCGCCAAGGAGACATCGTGCAGGACGGCAGGACGGCGCCGGCGGGCGAACTGCAGATGGCGAATCTCGATCGCCGTCATGCCCACACCGCCTGGCGCGTTCGGCTCAGCAGGACCAGGAAGACCGGTGCCCCGATGACGGCGGCGAGCACCCCCAGCGGCATCTCGACCGACCCCATGGTCCGGGCGATATCGTCGACCACCAGCAGGAACAAGGCGCCCAGCAAGGCCGTCGCCGGATAGGTGCGGTCGGGGTCGAGGCCGAACAGCATGCGGGCGGCGTGGGGGATGATCAGGCCGACCCAGCCGATGATGCCGCCGATGCTGACGGTTATGGCAACCATGAAGGTTGCACTCAGGATGACCAACAGGCGCGTCAGCCGAACCTCGACGCCGAGCGCCGCCGCTTCCTGGTCGCCGAGCGCCAGAGCATTGGTTCGCCAGCGCAGAAGATAAAGAACCAGCCCGCAGACGGCCAGGGGGCCGGCCGCCGAAATAATTGTGGTGGTGGTGACCTTGGCCAGACTGCCCATCAGCCAGAAGGTAATGGCGGGGAGCACCTCCAGCGGATCGGCAAAATACTTGATGATGGCGATCAGCGCCTCGAACAGGGCGGCGGCGACCAGGCCGCACAACACCAGGGTGATCATCGAGCGACTGCCGAACAGCCGGTTGAAGGCCAGCGATAGTCCCACCGCCAGCAGCCCGCCGGCAAACGCCGCTGCCTGAATGAGCAAGCTTGGCGCATGCAGCGTCAGGGCCAGGGACGCGCCGAACCCGGCCCCCGCCGAAACCCCGAGCAGCGAAGGCGAGGCCAAGGGATTGCGGAAAATGGTCTGATAGGCTGTGCCACCGAGGGCCAGGGCCATTCCGACCACCATGGCCGCCAATATGCGCGGCAGGCGGACCAGCATCACCACCGTTTCGGCCGCCGGAGGGACCTGGCTGTCGGCGCCGGCGAGCTTTGCGGCCAGCAGCTCGAACACCGTTCCGGTGGTGACTGGGTATCGCCCCAGGGTGAACGACAGCGTGGCCGCCACCACCAATGCGGCCAGCAATGCCACCAACCCTTGCCGCGATCGCCTCATCGGGGCGTTCCGGCAAGGATGTCGGCAACTTGATCGGGACGCAGGCGGACGCCGAAGAACAGGGCGTAGAAGTCGGATACCTGGCGTTCCACCTCGGCCCGGTCGAACAGCTGCGGATAGAACAATTGGGCGGCCCAGAGGACGGTGAGAGGCTGTTCAATGGTCCGGTTGGCCCACAGATGCGCCCCGTTCGGCGCGGCAAAGACCCGGTGATTGCGGATGGCGCTGACCGACTGCAGTCGCGGGTCGGCGTAGGCCGCGCCGATCGCCCGGGGATCGCCGACGATCAGGACTTGGGGGTCCCAGGCGAGCAATTGCTCCAGCGAAAAACTGGTGCTTTCCACCGCACGGCCATCGCTGGTGACGCTCCGTCCTCCGGCCTTGTCGATCCACCACTCGGCGATCAGATGCGGCTGGGTCAGCCGCGCCAGATCGCAATACAGAACCCGTGGGCGGTCCGCCGGCGGCAGCGCCGCGACGCTGCGGCCGACCCGGTCGATCATGTGGTCGAAATAGTCGTCGTAGCGCTTGGCCACGGCCGGTTTGCCGAACAATTCGCCCAACAGCGACATGACCGTCTTGACGTCGTCCGGGGCTCGCCAGGCCAGATAGAGGACCGGCACCCCGAGCTGTTGCAGCGCCTCGACGCTGTCCATGCTCATGGTGAGGACGACGTCGGGGGCCAAATCGATGATGTCCTCCACCATCGGGCCGCCTTCGGCGACTTGCACCGGCGGCTTGAGGGCCAGGCCGGGGGCGAAAACCTCCTGGTATTTCCACCGCGACGAGGTGCGGAAATTGGGCGGCAGCCCGTTGACGATGGTGCTCGCCTCGCCGAAGGCGAACACGAAGCTGTTGATCACCGGAACCGGGCCGAGGGTGACGACTTTGCCGATGTGATCGGCCACCGAAACCGATCGCCCCGCCATATCGACGACCCTGCGCTCCGCCCGCGCCACGGCAGGGG
Organism: uncultured Telmatospirillum sp.; assembly: GCA_903858635.1. Lineage (GTDB taxonomy): Bacteria > Pseudomonadota > Alphaproteobacteria > Rhodospirillales > Magnetospirillaceae > DUZF01. The sequence continues at coordinate 10,848 of CAIOJO010000019.1, forward strand.
CGAAGGCGAGGGCGAGCGCCGCCCCGATCAGCCAAAGGCGGTTGGTCATGGTCCTGATCATCGCCCTGCGTTGCCGGGCAAAGGCGGACCTTCGGCCGCCAGCTCAAGTGTGGAATAAATCGAGAGACAGATAGCGATCATAGGTGCAGCGCCTTGCGGTCTTTGGCCTATATCACAATCACGGCCGGTCTGTAGAAATTCGAATCCTCGATACATCACACTGTTCGCGTCATGTTGCCTATGCGACATCCCGGAAGGCTTTGTCGTGTTCAATACATGAAAATTTGCGCTTGACCATCACCGGCCATATGACCTAAGTGGTCGACGTTATATGCATCGTGTATATGACGAAATGCGCGCAGGGGCAAGGGCCGGGGCAGCGGGACCATTCCCGGGCCCGGCCATGCCTGAGCAGGTCCAAGCGGGGGGACGAGATGAGGTTCGAGGACTTGATCCAGGCGGTAGGGCAACCGGGCGCCTCGAAAGAGGTCGCGTTGCGTGTCCTCCGTGAGTCGCGGGAGCCGGCCAACGCGCTGAAACTGTTCGCGGCCGCTTGCGAGGTGCGGGACCGGGCGCTCGGCACCAAGCTGTGGTGGTCGGCCGGCATCTCGGCGGTGCTGCCCTGCCGGGTGGTGCCGCGCTGCGCCTATTGCACCTATTTCACCGCCAAATCCTTTCCCATCGAGGAACTGGTGGCTGGCGCCAAGGCGATCGAGCAGATCGGCATCCGGCATCTGCATCTGAGCGGCGGCACCGACCTCGCCGGCTATGACGCCGAGATGATCGCCATGGTCACGGCGATCCGCGCCGCCTCCGACATCGAAATCGAAGTCAATCTCGGGCCGTCGTTCTCGCAAGACGGCGTGCGGCAATTGAAAGCCCTGGGCGTCCGCAGCGTGACCAGCTCGCTGGAAGTGTTCAATCCGGAGATCTTCGCCAAGGCCAAGCCGGGCGACAGCCTCGAAGGCCGCAAGCGGCTGGTCGAAATCTGCCAGGAAGAACAGATGTCGGTCCGCAGCATGATCCTGATCGGGCTGGGGGAGACCGACCAGGACCGGATCGATCACCTGTTCTATCTGAAGGGCTTCTCGCGGCTGTACCACCTGCGCTTTTCGCGCTTCCAACCCTATCAAACCACCGCCTACCGCGATCACCCGCGGTGTTCTCCCTGGGAGACGGCCCGCTTGATCGCCGTGGCGCGCCTGCTGATGCCCGAGGTCGATCTCGGCCTGGCGGCCGGCAACAGCGCCGACGACATCCCGCTGTGGTACAGCGCGGGGGGCGGCAACCAGCTGCTGGGGGCGGCCATCTCGCTCCGCGAACCGAAGACCGCCGCGACACCCGGCGAAGACATCATCCAGGTGACCGAGCGGGTATCCCTGGTCAGCAAGATGAAACAGCTGGAGCGCTATGTGGCCGGGTTTGGGCGCAGCGTCGGCGCCCAATTCCCGCCTCTCTAAATGCTTTTGACCGATCACTTGGGGGAACAACGATGATCAACAAACCGCTTCTGGCCGCTGCCATGGCGACCGGGATTCTGGCGGCCGGGCCGGCCTTTGCCGATGAGACCGGGCAATCCGTCACCGTCGAACCGATCAAGGTCAGCGGAACCGCCGACGGGGTGTCGGCCGGTTCGAATCCGATGGTTTCGGACCCGCAGCCGACTCCGAAGAGCAGCGTCACCAAGGCCGGCCTGACCTTGCTCGGCGGCCCCTCGCAGACCAGCCCCCTGATGCCGCTGGATTTGATGCCGTCGGTGGTCGAGGCGGGCTCGGACCCCTTTGGATTGCAGGGCCGCACCATCAATATCCGCGGCAAGAGCAGCTTCCACCTTTCCAACACCGTCGAAGGCTTGCCGATCATGGGCATCGTCGGCGGCGCCGATTTGTTCGACCTGGAAGACGTGGCGCAGGAGGATCTGTATCGCGGCGGGTTGCAGGCCGGACAAGGCTTGGCCATCTCCAACGCCAGCGGCTCCATTGACCAGCGGCTGCTTGTTCCCCAGGACAAATTGGGTGTTTTCGGCGACCAGTCGTTCGGCTCGTTCAACTTTCGCAAGACCTTCGGCCGCCTCGATACCGGCACTTTGCCGGGAAGCGGAACCAGGGCCTTCGTCTCGGGCTCGACCACCGCGGCCGACAAGTGGAAGGGAGCCGGCGACGAATCGCGCGACAACTTCATGCTCGGGGTGAGCCAAAGACTGGGCGAATGGGTAACGGTGGATTTCGACGCCGTCTACAATAAATTCAAAGGAAATTCCTATCGATCTTTGACCTATGCTCAGACGCAAGATCTGAGAAACAATTACAATTACGACTTCAGTACATCACTGAAAACCGCTTCGGGGGCGCTGGACGTCAATTACTACAAATTCAATTTTACCCAATCGGAAGACTTTGCCACCCTGGGAAAGATCGACGTCGAATTGGCGCAAGGGCATCACCTCGTCCTCAAGCCTTACTTCTGGAACAATAACGGATTCCAATGGTCCGGCAGCGGCACCGCCATCACCAAATGGACCCAGCGCAACAACAACTATGGCGGCGTGCTGGAATATGACGGTCACTACGGCGCCACCACCGACCTGGTTGCCGGCTACTGGCTGCAATCGATGGAGCCGCCGCCGCCGCCGACCGACCAGAGGAAATACAGCATCGCCGCGGATGGCAGCCTGGTGTTCTCGGGCTGGTCGACCCTGGCCAAGATCGATCGCTTCATCGTCAACAGCCCCTACACCCAGGTGACCGAAACTCTCGGTCAGACCATCATCAGCGGCGGCCTGCGCTACATGAACCTCGGCGCGCCGAGAATGCAGTACTACAGCACCGGCAGCCTGCCGGACGTGTCCATCGACCAAGTGTGGGCCTTCAACCCGACGGCGGACGCCCATGCTGCCGTGGCGGCGAAGGATTACGGCGAAGTACTGCCCAATATCGGGCTTCGCCGGGATCTGAACGCGGTGTGGAGCGTCAGCGCGTCCTATGGCCGCAAATTCGGCCGACCCGATTGGGGGCCGCAGGCGAGCAACTACATCACCAACGAAAAAGCCTTTTTGGCCAATGGCATCACCCTGCAGAACCTGGTCGACAAGGTTAAGCCGGAATTATCGGACCAGATCGATCTCAGCACCCGTTACGACCACGCCGGGCTGACCATCGTGCCCACCGCCTTCTTCGCCAAGAACCAGAACAAGCAGGTCCAGGTCACCGACCCGTCGCTCGGCGGCGTGACCTATTTCCAGGGAACGGCAAAAAGCACGGCCTACGGCCTCGAGATCGAAGCCGGCTATCAGCTCGACGACTCCTGGACGCTGTTCGGCACGGGAACGCTGGCGTCCGAAACCTATGACGGGAACACGCCGGATTTGAGCGGCGGGCTCAATGTGGCGACCAAGGGCATGCAGGTTCCCAACGCCCCCACGGCCATGCTGAAAGGCGGATTTACCTATCGCTGGGGCGATTTCGCCGCGTCGCCGATCGTCCGTTACATCGGCGAGCGCTACGGCACCTCGGTCCAGACCCAGTCGGCAAAGGCCTATACCATCTTCGACTTCAACGCCGTCTACGCTCTTGGCCGCCAAGTCGGAATCGAGACCTTGTCCGCCGGGTTCTCGGTGCTGAATCTGTTCGATCGCCACTACGTTTCGCAGATCAACCCGAGCGATACCACCTACAATCCGACCACCGCCGCGGCGTCCTACGCCGTCGGCGCGCCGCGGACCATCCTCGGCACGGTATCGGTCAAGTTCTGACCGGACAAGAGTGTCATGAGGCTGTTCAAACTGGGTCTGTCCGGATGCGGCGGTGGCTTGGAGTCGCTGTCCTCGTCGCATCTGCTCACCCTGGCGGAAAAGGCCGTGGCCCTGGGCTACGACGCCTTGTGACTCAACGAGGAACATTTCCAGGGCAGCGTCGTCGAGGTCGAGGGACGGCGCTGCCTGTCGCCCCTGATCCTGGCGGCAGTGGGCCATCTCCGTGGCGCCGGAGGACCGGGTAACGAGGGATTGGGCGGTTTCGGCATCGGCTTGTCCGTCGCAGCAGCTCCGCTCCCGCCGCCTTGATCCGCTGCTGCACCTCATTGACCGCCTTGACGATGGTGGCGTTGTCGGCATTGGCTTCACCGACCACACAGGCGGTGTAGGCATTGGCCTGCTGCCGCCTCTATTTGTATCCCGCACCGTCGCCGATTTGTCCCAAGAAACGGCCTGAAACCTGCTCAAACGCGACCGCTATGACAATTGCTAACATATGTCATTTTATGCCATAATGCGCAAATGAAAGCCGCCCTTCAATTTTGGCGTCGTCGCGTGTTCGATGATGGCCACATTATGGAGATGGTGTTGTGGAGCGTGCCGCAGGCTGTGCCGGGTTCGGAACACAACTTGAAATATAGCCTATTCTATGGGCGCCCGGGTGTCCGCTTGGTCGGTTATGACAACGAGCGGGGCAAGGGTGACCATCGCCATTACCTGGACCGGGAAGAGGCCTATCGGTTCGCCGGCATCGAGCGGCTAATGGCCGATTTCTTGGCTGATGTGCGTGAGTTGCGAGGACAGGACGTGAACCATGGCCAACAGTGAAATCAAGATGGTGGTCGGTGGATCCATCGAGGAGGACGCCGCTGCCTTTATCGGCGCCTGGAAGCGCGCCGAGCGGGGCGAGCAATTCAATGAGCGTCAAATCGCTTTTGAAAGCTGGGGCACCCTGACACGCGTGCTGACCGGCAAGCGTTTCGAACTGCTGCGCCATCTCCGACGCCATCCCGAACCGTCGGTCTTGGCCTTGGCCAAGTCACTCGGGCGCGACTACCGGCGTGTCCATGAGGACGTGGAAGTGTTGGCGGGCGCCGGGCTCCTGGACAAGACCACCGAGGGTTTGCGGGCTGATTACGACGGGTTGGAGACGCACATCACAATTTAATAAATGACGCGTCGGTTGGACAAAACACAGCCCGATCTGTTCTCGGCTCCTTGTGCGACCGGCTCACGGCCTGGTCAGCGAGAACTCCACCGGGACCAGCAGTTGCAGGCGGTCGTGATCGATCGATGCGGGAAAGGGCGGGAAGGTGGCGCGCTGGATCATCTCGCCGACCTCCCGGTCGAGGGCGTCGGCCCCCGAGCCGCGGGCGATCGTCCACTGCACCACCTGTCCGCTCCGGTCGAGCATGAAGCTCAGCAACACCGTCCCTTCCTGGCCGACGGCGCGGGCAACGGCAGGATAGCGCTTGACCTTCTCCAGCCGGGCCCGGATCAGGCCGATATAGTCGGGTGGCGGCCCGGCCGGCCGGGGATCGGCGGCCTCGCCCAGGATGGTATTGGCCGCCGTCTTGGCGCCGCTGACCGGGGTGGCGGCGGCCTCCAGCGCTGTCTTCGAAGGGGCATCCACCGGTGCGTCCTGGGCGGGCTGGAGCTTTGGGGGCTCTTTCTTCGGCGGCTCGGGCCGCATCCGCTCGGCCTGGTCGCGGCTGGTGACCAGCGGTCGCAGGACCTGCGGCACCGGCGGCGGCGGGCTGAGTTTCGGGAAGGCCGGGAGCGGTTTCAGCACGGCTTCGGCCGGGCTCGGGGCCGCCTCCACCGGCATCGGGGAAACCGGGGCCGGCGGCAGCAGGTCGATCTGCGGCAGCGGCGGTGGCGGTGTTGGCGAATTCAAACTCAGCAGACAGATCCCCCCGACCACCGCATGCAGCAGCACCGAGACCGGCAGCGGCCAGCGCCGCCGCCATGCCGTTCCCGGACGCCGAAGCGTCACCGCCAGTTGCGGGGAGGACAGCGCCACCGTCACCGCCCGGCCGTCTCGCCCGGCAGCGGCTGGCCTTCGGCCACCAGCGACAGGCGGGCCACCCCGCCGGCGCCGACCTTGCCCAGCAGATCCATGATGCGGCCATAGTCGATGGACTGGTCGGCCCGCACATAGACCACCAGTTCCGAATCGCCTTTGACCAGGGCCGACAGCTTGCCGGACAGCTGGTCGAGCTGGGTCTCCTCCTGGCCGACGAACAGATGGCCGTCCTTGTCCAGGCTGACCACCACCGGCTTGTGCGGCTGGCTGATGGTCTGGGCGGCGGTCTTCGGCAGCTTCAGCGGCACGCCCACCATCATCAAGGGCGCCGCCACCATGAAGATGATCAGCAGCACCAGCATCACATCGATGAACGGGGTGACGTTGATCTCGGAGAGCAGGCGGGGCGCCGCGCCGTAATCCTGCAGGGGATCGTGCGGCATCATCGGGCGGCGGCTCCGTCCATGCGCCGCACCAGACGGCCGATGCTCAAGGATATCCGCCGCGCCAGCCCGCCGAAGTCCGAGGCTAGCTTGTTGTAAGCGATCGAGGCCGGAATGGCGGCGGCCAAGCCGACGGCGGTGGTCGACAGCGCCTCGGCGATGCCCGGCGCCACCACGCCCAGGCTGGTGTCGTTGGCCGTGGCGATGGCGGCGAAGCTGTGCATGATCCCCCACACCGTGCCGAACAGCCCGATGAACGGCGCCGACGAACCGATGGTGGCCAGATAGGGCAAACGCGCTTCGGTCTTCACCAAGGTATCGAGCATGGCGTCGCGCATGGCGCGCTCGATGCGGTCGCGGCGGTCGGCGGCGCTTTCGCCGGTCTTGGCCTCGTTCGCTTCCTCGCGGCCGGCGGCGGCGATGGCCCGTGCGATCCCATCGGCGGGCATGGCCGACAGGCTGCCGTTGGTGGCGGCTTCGAAAGCCCTGGCCTGACGGTACAGGCCGATCAGGACGACGGCTTTTTCCAGGATGATCGCCCAGCACAGGATCGAGCAGAACAGCAGGGCAATCAGCACCGCCTGCACCACGCCGGAGGCGTGTTGGAAGAGCGCGGTCAGGGAAAAATCGATGGTCGGCATGACAGGATTACTCACAGATGGGAGGGCAGAAACACCGGGGCGAAGGTCTCGACCGCTCGGCCTTCGTACTCGAACGACAGGCGCTTCAGCGGCACGCCGTACAGGGCCTGCAGATTGTCTTCGGTCAGCACCTCGCCCGCCGGGCCGCAGGCGTAATTGGTTTCGCCCAGCATCAGCAGGGCATCGTCGGCTATCGCCAGGGCGTGATGCGGATGATGGGTGGTGAAGACCACTTATGACGACGCCGGTTCAGGTCTGTTTCGACAGAACGACCAATTCGGCACCGCCGCCATAGGCGCCGTGCGCGCCGCCGCCTTCGGCCAATGCGTCGAGAAAGCGGTCGGCATCGGTGATGCGGATGGTCGCCAGAATGTCGGCACCCTTGGCCGCCAATACCTCTGGTAATAGGGGCACGCTGGGCCCCACCACCAGGACGCGGGCATCCGGCCGGGCCAGGGCCAGCAGGTCGTCGATGGTATCGTTGACCAGGGTGGAGCCGGTCATCAGCAGGACATCGGCCGTCGGCACCTCCTCCGGCGCCTCCACGGCGGGCCGGTAATAGGTCAGCTCATCGGGCAGGAACGGCGCGTCGGTCAATTCGAGCACCGAGAATTTGGCGTGCCGCCCCTTGAGGGCGCCGATATAGGAAACGAACGCCCCCACCATCACCAGTGTCTCGTCGGGACAGAGAGCTGCCGCGCTCAGCGCGTCGACGCCGGTTTCCATTCGCCAGCCCGGTGCCGGCTGGCGCCGCCAGACGGTGTCGGCCAGCGCGTTGATCACCGCGATGCCGAGGGCCCGGCAATGGTCCTGATCCTCCCAAAGATCGACCAGGAATGCGCTGGCCGGACGGCCCTTGAGCTGCCCGGCCCGTTGCACCGATTTAGGCAGGGCGGCGCAACCATCCGACCGGATCAGCGGTCGCTGCGGGGTGTGGCAGGCACCACCGGCGCCGTTGTTCAATTTGACGGCGGTGAAGAATGGGCCGATCACCGCCCGTTCTACCGTCAACCTGTCCAGCTCCTCGCCGAGGATCGATGACAAGGCGGCGACGGTTTCGGCGAGAACGCCGCCCCGCCGATGGTCGGCCGCCGCCCCGATGGTAGCGAACCAGCGACGAACGGCCGGGAGCGAGGGGGGCAACAAGGCGGAGCCGCCGGAGAAGCCCAGCCATTGCTCCTGCCAAGGAACGCCGACCGAGGTCAGGACCGGGATGCCTTCCGCCATTGCCGACAGCAACTCGTCGGCGAAACCGCGGCCGGTGGCTTCCTGTTCGCTGAAGCGATTGGCGATGATCAGCGCCGGGCGGTCCGCAATAGCGCGGCGCAGCACGGCGCTGGCCGCCGTCAGGCCGGCCGGGTCGAGATGGCAGGATGAGGCGCCGCGGCCGAGCTTCTGTGAAATGCAATAGCGGTCGCCGGTTTCGACATCGATCAGATCCATCTGGGCATGGCCGCCCGCGGGATCGGGGGTCTTGCGTTGCACCACGCCCCGCACCGCCACGCCTTGTTCCCGCAATTCCTTGGCGAACCTGGCCAACAGATCGTCCACGTCGCGGCCCGGCGCGCGGAGGACCGCCGCTGCCGCCAGACGAAACTCGGCTGCGGCGGGGGCCGGGCAGGGAGCTGCGGCATCGCGGGTACAAGCTTCGGGAGGTGGCGGGTGGTGCTCGGCCAAGCCGATCCAGCTGCCAACCCGCTCCACGTCGAAGCCGGCGTCGCGATGTCCGAGAGCTTCCATCAGCGGTCGGCGGATCAGCAAAGGATCGCCCAGCATCAGCGCCAGGGCCGCATCCTTGCTCAGCCCCTGCGGTCGCAGCGCGCCCGATTTCACTCGGGGCGCGGCCCGATTGAACCAGTCGACTACCGGCCGGTCGCCGAAAAAGGAGGCCAGCGTGTCGGCCGTCCACGGCCAGCGCAGGATGTCTCGGACCTCGAGGACGTGGCCGGACGCGGCGAGCATGGCCTTCTGCCGGGCGTTATTGGCGCAGCCCGGCTTTTCGTAGAAGACCACCTTCACCATTGTCCCTGCTCCATTGATTCCTGTCATTGAGCGGCATCGGCGAGCCATGCGCCGGCAAGATCGTCTGAGCCGGCACGCCGCGCAGGCATCCAATACGAGAATAGCGAACCGTGTCCCCACGATCGTCAGTGCCGCGAGACGCCGCGGGGGAATTGACGGACACCGCCATATACCAATACTATATGACGAAGTTCCCGGTCCCGGCAACATTGAGGGAAGAGGGCGCCGATGTGCGACGGCCTACGCCGCCCAGGGTCCGGTCAGCCGCCCCGCATCGTCCAACGCGCCGTCGATGAATTGCTGCGCCTCCTCGACCATTTGTGGCGAGAGCATCATCTCCACGCAGGTCGTCCCTGCGGGATCGTCATTGGCCACGCTGTAGGCCTGAAGATCGAATTCGTACCGCGCGATCAAGGCGTTGACGAATACCTCTTGGCAGCGTTTGGGGTCGCCGAGGGTCAGTCGGAGTTGCGGTGTCCAGGGGTGTCCTGCGGCCAGCCATTCCTCGGCAGTGGGAATGTCCGTGCGTCTCTCCAGGCGATCGAAACGGATCCACAATGGCAAGGCACGCACCAATGCGATATCGCCCGGCGCCACCGGTTCGATATTGCCGCTGCCGTCATGCCGGAAGAAGAGCGCGGGGCCGAACAGGGCGCTCGTCCCCGATGGGCTGGCCAGGTCGACGATGATTGCGGTCGGCGGATGGTTCCGTCTGCCATGGCCGTCGACGGCCATCAGGAACGGTGCAACAAACGCGTGAACTCGACGTGTGATCTTTTCGCCGCCGTCCATCCAGCGCTTGAGGTCCTGGTCCCAGACGTCTTTGTCGCTCCGGTCCAGTTCGACTTCTTCGAACCGACCGCCCGCCGAGTAGCGGACCGCCGACATGCGGAACTGGGGTTCGGGAGTCAAGCCACACCTTGTTTCGCTGTGGTCGCTGGCGAGATCCCTCCCATACACAGATATTTGATTTCGAGGAAGTCCTCGATGCCGTATTTCGAGCCCTCGCGGCCGATGCCGGATTCCTTGATACCGCCGAACGGCGCCAACTCGGTGGAAATGATCCCTTCGTTGATGCCGACGATGCCGTATTCCAGGGCCTCGGCCACCCGCCAGACGCGGCCGATGTCGCGGCCGTAGAAATAGGCGGCCAGACCGAACTCGGTATCGTTGGCCATGGCGATGGCCTCGTCCTCGGTGTGGAAGCGGAACAACGGTGCCACCGGCCCGAAGGTTTCCTCGCGGGCCACCGCCATCGACGGCGTCACCTCGGCCAGGATGGTGGGCTGGAAGAAGCTGCCACCCAGGGCATGGCGGCCGCCCCCCAACACCACCCGCGCCCCCTTGCCGAGCGCATCGGCGATATGCTCCTCGACTTTGGCCACCGCCTGCATGTCGATCAGCGGCCCCAGCTCGGCGCCGGGGGTGAAGCCGTCGGCCACCGTCAGTTTGGCGACGGCGGCGGCCAGGCGGTGCGTGAAGTCGTCATAGACCGAATCCTGCACCAGCAGCCGGTTGGCGCAGACGCAAGTCTGCCCGGTGTTGCGGAATTTCGAGGCCAAGGCGCCCTGCACGGCGGCATCCAGATCGGCGTCGTCGAAGACGATGAAGGGGGCATTGCCGCCCAGTTCCAGCGACACCTTCTTGACGGTCGCGGCGCATTGGGCCATCAGCAGCTTGCCGATCTCGGTGGAGCCGGTAAATGTCAGCTTGCGCACCACCGGGTTGGCGGTCATTTCGCCGCCGATGGCGCCGGCCGAGCCGGTGACGACGTTGAATAGCCCCTTGGGCAGACCGGCACGCGCCGCCAACTCGGCCAGCGCCAGGGCAGAATACGGGGTCTGGCTGGCCGGCTTGACCACCACCGGGCAGCCCGCCGCCAGGGCAGGGGCGCATTTCCGGGTGATCATGGCATTGGGGAAGTTCCACGGCGTGATCGCCGCCACCACCCCGATCGGCTGCTTGATCACGACGATACGCTTGTCGGCCGCGTGGGCCGGAATGGTGTCGCCGTAGACCCGCTTGCCCTCCTCGGCAAACCATTCGACGAAGGAGGCGCCATAGGCGATTTCGCTCTGGGCTTCCGCCAGCGGCTTGCCCTGCTCGGCGGTCATCAGCACGGCCAAGTCTTCCTGATTGGCCATGATCAGCTCATACCACCGTCGCAGTACCACGGCGCGCGCCTTGGCCGTCTGGGCGCGCCAAGCCGGCCAGGCCGCCTCGGCGGCGGCGATGGCACGGCGGGTCTCGGCCGTGCCGCACCGCGGAACGGTGCCTAGCCGTCTGCCGTTGGCAGGATTGACGACGTCGATGGTGGCGCCCCCGTCGGCGCTCACCCAGGCCCCGTCAATGAAACATTGTTCCCTGAACAGGGTGCGGTCGCGCAGGTCCAATGCCATCTCCATCGTGCTGTCCTATCGAAGTGCCGTGTTCCCGGAGCCGCGGCTGGGCCTCGCGGCCGGCAGCGAAGAGGGGCGGATCCAATGTCGTCCCTCCCAGATGCTCGCGCAATCCGGAAAAAAAACCACAAGAAGCATAATTTCGCGGTGTCATAGACCAGATGGATGCCTGCTGTCAAAGCACGCAGTCGTGCATCTCACGTTCAGCGTCATGCATGTCTCCGTCTGTGTCCTAAATGGTCACCCGCCATGCTCGGTGCGTGGAGATCTTCCGCCTCAGGTTTCAACCGATACGGAGTGGCGATCTCGGGCGTCTTCATGGTCGGCAATCCAGCCGTGCCGGCCGCTGCCATGGAGGGCGGAGCACTGACTCCGAGCTCCGCCCGACTCGAGCGCTACGTCCGCTTCCGCGTAGGCGAAATCGCTCGCCGTGGCGCTATAGAGCATTGAAATATAGCGAGAAAATTCATCTTCTGGCGTCATCCGAGGTTGATCTTTCAGCGGAATGGACCGATCTTAGAAGCATCCGCGGGTGCCAAATTCCCTGCGGTTGGATCTCACAGGTCACGAATAGGAGCATCTCATGAAGCTCAGCGCCCGCAACGCCCTCACGGGCAAAATCGAGAGCATCCACAAAGGGGCCGTCACCACCACCGTCAAGGTGGACGTCGGTAACGGCATCCACGTCACCTCGTCGATCACCAATGACGCAGCCGAAGACCTCGGTCTCAAGGTGGGGGACGCGGTGACCGCCATCATCAAGTCTTCGGACGTGATCATCGGCAAATGATCTTCCGGCCGAACGGCCGCCGACATTCATCCCAAATGGGGCCCGGCGGCTTGGCCGGGCCCTGTTTTGCGAGTCCTGCCGAGCCCACTAAGTTTTTCAAGGACTTCATTGTCACGCGGGTCCTTGGGGCAACAGACCATAAGTGAGTTACAACTGCGCGGTACTCGGGTAATTCATTTCCGCAGCTTGGGATTCCTTGACGCGGACGACGGACGGCGTACTGTGCATCCCACTCGCGCCCGGCGGCGGGGTGACCAAGCAACAAGGTTCTTCGACAATGAGGCAGGGCGGGGCCAGTCCTTTCGCGGCGACCAGGCAAGCCATGGCCCCGGCTATGCCGCAGGCAGGGCCAGGATGAGTCTCGCGCCCCTGCCGCAAATCTTCCTGCCATCGGGCGAACTGCATGTGGGCGCCGCGCCGATCCGGATCAGCACCGTGCTCGGCTCCTGTGTGGCGGTGTGCCTGTGGGATGCGCGGCGGCGATGGGGCGGCATGAACCATTTCATCCTGCCCAGGGCGCCGGCCGGGGACTGCACGGCGCGCTACGGCGACATCGCCATTCCGCAGCTGATCGCCCGGATGAATGCCGCGGGGAGCCCGCGCCGCGACCTGGTGGCCAAGGTCTTCGGCGGCGCTCGCGTCCTGCCCAGCGGCGCTCCCTATGCGGCGACCATTGGCCAGCAGAACGCCGACCTGGCATTCCGGATGCTGACCGAAGCGGGGCTTCCGGTGGTCGGGCAGAGCATCGGCGGCGAGGAAGGCATCGTCATCTATTTCGACATCGACAGCGGCGACGTTCTGCTGCGCCGGGTCAATCCGCGGCGTGCCAAGGTCGCCTGAGCGCGACAGCCGGACGTCCGGCAGGGTCCGGGATGGCAGCATGAACAAGATGCGGTTGCTCACCCTATTGATTGCGATCGGCTTGGCCGCTCGCGGGATTGCCGAGCAGTTCAATCCCGAAGCTCCCGACCTCGCCCCTTATCTTGCGCTCTGCATGATCATCGGCAGCCCGATCATCCTGGGCCTGGGCCTGTTCCTGTCGAAGAAAATTAGCAAATACTACGAAGAATCCGCGGCCGATGCCGAAAATAGAATTAGCAGAGGTTATCACACACGAGAGATTGTGGCGACATTCGCCTACAATACATACATGGCGCTAAGCGCCATGCTGATCGCACTGCCAGAAGAAGGTGCGGCATTCTGGATATTCTTTGGTATGCCGATCGCAATTATATTGTTGCTCATATTATTTGTCTGGTGGATTGTCAAAGGCAGGACGATCGATAAGACGGAGTGGTGAGTGCCGCGCGTGGTTCGCGCCATCAGCCGGTGGCCGGGAAAGTGACGCTGACGGTCAGGCCTGGGGCATTGTCGGAGAGCTCGATCGGCGCTTCGTGCAACTGGGCGACGGCGGCGACCAGGCTGAGGCCCAAACCGCTGCCCGGCGTCGTGCGACTGGCCTCGCCGCGGTAGAAGCGGCGGAACACCGTCTGCCGTTCGGCGGCGGGAATGCCCGGGCCGCGGTCGGCGACGCTCAGTACCCAGCGGCCGGCGCGGTCCGCCAGCCCGACCGCGATCGAACTGCCCTGGCCGCCATGCTTGAGGGCATTTTCCACCAGATTGGCCACCATCTGGGTGATCAGTTCGCGATCGCCGCGGATGATGGCGCCTTCGGCCAATTGGGCGGTCAGCCCATGGCCCGCTTCCTCGGCGACCGGCTGATAGGTCTCGACCATGCTGCGGATCAGGGCCGACAGGTCGACCGGCTGGAAGCCGGCGCGGCGGGTGCCGGATTCGATCTGGGCGATGCGCAGCAGCGCGTCGAAGGTCTTCAGTGTCAGGTCGCATTCGATGATGGCGTGGTCGACCGCCGCTTCGTACTCGGTCACCGTCGCCACCGTGTGCCGCGCCAGTTCGAGACGCTGCCGCATGCGGGTCAGCGGCGTTTTCAGATCGTGGGCGATGTCGTTGGACACCTGCCGCAGCCCCTCCATCAGCGTTTCGATCCGCTCCAACATGTGATTGACCTGGATCGCCAGCCGGTCGAACTCGTCCCTGGTGCCTGCCGTCGGGATGCGCCGCGCCATGTTGCCGGCCATGATTTCTTCGGTGGCGCGGCTGATGGCGTCGATGCGGCGCAGCGACACCATGCTCATCAGGGTCGCCCCGACCACGGCCAGCACCAGGGTGGCCGCCATGCCCCATAGGAAGGCCTGGACCACCCGGGTTTGCAGCTCGTCGAGGCGCGAGGCATCGCGGCCGGCCAGCAGCAGGCTGCCGTCGGGCAGGACCACCGTCTTGGCCATCACATGCTCGCCGCCGGATTGTCGTCCCGGCACCGACAAATCGATCCAGCCGGACCGCAGCGGGTGCTGCCCCGTATTGCCGGCCAGGACGCGGCCATCCGGCGTCTGCAGCAGGTAGTAGCGGGCATTACCTTGCGCCGCGTGCAGCCGGCTGACGATTTCCGAGACCACGTTGTCGAGGCCGCCCAGCTGGTACTCGGTCTGCAGGGCGGCAAGGTCCTCCTCGACCGCGCCGCTCAGCTGGCGGGAGGTATAGCCCGCCGTCGCCAGGTAGATGACGGCGAAGATGACCAGCACCGAGGCCGGCTGATGGTGGCCGCATGGCTCACTTCTTGGCCGTTGCGGAGGAAGGCGATGTCGACCGATTTGCCGGGCGGCGTGTTGGCCACCGCCCAGGTCAGGTCGCGCACCCGCTTGACCGGCTGGTCGGCGTAACGGACGATCACGTCGCCTGGCTTGAGCCCGGCCTGGGCGGCCGGGCTGTCCGGGTTGACCGAGGCGACCAACGCGCCGTCGGTGCTCTTGATTCGCACCGAGCGCGACCAGCCGAGGACGGGACGTTGTCCGCATGCGTGCTCTCCATTGTCTGGCTGTCGTCTCCGTGGATGGGCTTACCGACGGAGCTCTACTGCGACAAGAGAATGGGAAAGTGGAGATGTCTTGTCATCTTACAAAAATTTATACATCTTGTGATGGCGGTGTAAGCGCATGCCATTATTACGGCGATGCTATATTTCATAAGAAAGTAATTACGAGGAGCGTCAGCGACGCGGCAATTCATCTGACCGAGCTACCGATGGATTGCTTCGCCTGCGTCTCGCAATGACGGGAAATAATCGCTTCGACCGGCCAAGCGGGGTGGATTATTGTCTGGGCCGTGACCATGCCGCAGCCACCAGAGATCCGCCGGCCGTTTTCCCGATGGGCGTTGTTCCTGTCGGTGCTGTTGCATGTCCTGCTGGTCATAGCCCTGCTCGACGAGGCGCTGATCTGGGGGCGGCTCAAGCACGAGGCCGAGACCACCGTCGAGGTCGAGCTGGTGCCGGCGCCGGCGCCGCCCAAACCGAACCCGCCGCCGCCGCCGCCCGCTGCTCCACCGCCGCAGGCGACGCCGCCACCGGAACCGCCGCCGCCGGTACCGGCCCACACCGCGCTGCCGCGCTCGCTGCCGCCGCCGCCGCCGCAATTGAGCACCGCCCCGCTGGCCCGCCACTCCACCGGACCGGGCCGCCAGGCCGGCAGCGGCGCCGCCGTCACGGCCGTATTTCCGGTGCTGGGGCTCGAACCCGGTCAGTCAGGCAAGGCGGCCGGCCGCAAGGGCGAGCAAGGGGGCGAGCTGACGCAAACCGAGCAGGACTTCATCCTCGCCCAGATCGTCAAATATTGGCATGTCGACCTGCATGTGCCGGAAGCCCACGGCCTGGTGCTTTCGGCGACCATCGTGATCGAGGCCGACGGCACCCTGGCATCGCCGTTGAGCAAGGACGACCCCTGGAACCCGGCGGCGGTCATCGACGGTTATGCCGGCATGGTGGCGGGCGGCTATTCCTTCCGCCGTCAGGCCATCGAAGGCTTCCTGCTGGCGTTGCGCCTGTGTCAGCCACTGAAGCTGCCGCCGGGCGGCGAGTGGCCGCGGCACATGACGCTGCGCTTCGCGTTCGACGATCTTTAGGGGCCGACTGGATCATTCGTTAGTGGCGCCGGCGTCCCTGCCGGCGTTCCGGCGGAAGCCGGAAGCCTGGCATTTCCGCCGCTCCGCGGCGGAGGCCGGCAGGGACGCCGGCCCCACTAAGCGGCGCGTTGTTTCAGGTAAGCGAGCATGGTCTCGGCGTCGGACACCTCGAAGGGATCGGTCGGGCAAACATCGGCGAACCCGGCTTCGCTGAACAGCTTGACGATTTTCCCGTCCTCGACATACATCGAATAGCGCCAGCTGCGCATGCCGAAGCCCAGATTGGACTTATCGACCAGCATGCCCATCTTGCGGCTGAACTCGCCGTTGCCATCGGGCAGCAAGAAGACGTTCTTGGCGCCCTGGACCTTGCCCCATTGGAACATCACGAAGGCGTCGTTGACCGACAGGCAGACCACCTGGTCGACGCCCAGCGCCTTGAACTGGTCGTAGAGCTCCTCGTAGCGGGGCAGGTGGCTGGTCGAGCAGGTCGGGGTGAAGGCGCCGGGCAGGGAGAACAGCACGACCTTCTTGCCGCCGAAGATCTCTTCGGTGCTGAGGTCCTTCCACTCGAAGGGATTGGGGCCGCCCAGGGCCTCATTGCGGACACGGGTCTTGAACACCACATGGGGCACGCGTTCTAGTCTCGGCATCGGCTCGTTCCTTTCCTCTCGGCGCATTGTCCGGACCAAGATTAGACGCCTCGCCGCCACAGGCAAGGCATGTTAATGCAGTTTCGCCTTGCGCCGGACGCCGCGCTTCTTGCCGATTTCGCCGACCTTGAGGGCCTCAACCAGGCCGAGCAGTTCGTCCCGCTGGCGCAGCAGCAGCGGCAGCGATCGTTTTAGTTCTTCCTGCCGTCCGGTCATCGCCATGACCACCAGGTCCTGGGCCAGCGCGTGGATCGATTCGTGTTTCTGGCCCAGCGCCGAGAAGCCGGTTTGGCCGTGGAATCGACGTTGCCCATAACGGTCGTACCAGCGGCCGAGGCGGCAGCCATGGGGGTCGAGCGAGGGCGGCGGTTCCTGCCGGTCCTTTGATTGGAAGAAGGCGAGCAGGGCGTCGATCCACCGGCGGTGTTCGACCTGCATGGCCATCAGCGGCAGATCCTCGCGGTGCAGCGCCTTGCCCTGCAACTGCTGCCAGCTGGGATCGGGCAACCAGGCGGCGACCCAGCCGGGCAGGGCTTCGGCCGGCATCGGGCGGGCGATCGCATAGCCTTGGGCGAGGTCGCAGCCGAGTTGCAGCAGGATGCCGCCGGTCGGCAGCGACTCGACTCCCTCGGCGATGACGTCGCGATGGAAGGCATGGCTGAGGCTGATGACGCCTTCGACAATGGCCAGATCCTCGATGTCTTCGAGCATGCTGCGGACAAAGCTCTGGTCGATCTTCAGCGTGTCGGCCGGCAGCCGTTTCAGATAGCTGAGGGAGGAATAGCCGGTGCCGAAATCGTCGAGGGCGAAGCTGATTCCCATTCGCCGGCATTCGTTGATCACCTGGGCGACCACGGAAATGTTTTCCAGGGCCGCCGTCTCCAGCACCTCGAACTCCAGGCGTTCGGCCAAGCCCGCCGGGTACCGTCCAAGGATCAGGGCCAGCCGGCTGGTGAAGTTGGAGGATTGCAGGTGGCGGGCGGCGATATTGACGCTGATCGCCAGATCGAGACCGGCTTCGCGCCACCGGCTCATCTGCGATAAGGCGTTGTCGATCACCCATTCGCCGAGCGGTTGGGCCAGTTCGCTGTTGTCGATCAGCGGCAGGAACTCGCTGGGCGGCAACGATCCCAGTTGCGGATGCTGCCAGCGGATCAACGCCTCGGCGCCGACCACCACACCCCGGCGCATATCCACCTTGGGCTGGTAATAGAGGCAGAACTCACCCAAATGCAGGGCGGCCTCGACCCGGGAATAAGCCTCGCGATGGGCGTGGGCCTGCCGATCATGCTCGGCGTCGAACAGGTGGTAGCGGTTGCGTCCGGATTCCTTGGCCACATACATGGCCTGATCGGCATGGCGGATCAGGGTGTCCGGATCGGCCCCATCGGCCGGATAAAGGGTCACCCCGATACTGGCCGACAGCCGTGTCACATGGTGGTCCAGGGTGTAGGGCGCGGCGATCACCTGCAGCAGTCGATTGAGGGCCCGATCGCATTCCGGCAGGCTTTCGAGGCCACCGAGAAGCAGCACGAATTCGTCGCCGCCCAGCCGGGCGATGGTGTCGCCGCCGCGCAGGCAGGACTTCAGCCGTTCGGCCACTTGCACCAGCAGGCGGTCGCCCAGATTGTGGCCCAGTTCGTCGTTCACCTGCTTGAAGCCGTCGAGGTCGAGCAGGCCGACCACCAGCAGCGACCCGACCCGCTGCGATTGGGCGATCGCCTGCGAGAGCCGATCGGCCAGCAGGACGCGGTTGGGCAGCTGGGTCAGCGGATCGTAATGGGCCAGCAGTTCCAGGCGCTCCTGCTGCGCCTTCAGCTGACTGATGTCGGCGAAGGTGCCGACATAGTGGCTGATGCCGCCGTCGGGTCCGCGAACCGCCGAAATGGTCAGCAGTTCCGGGTAGACCTCGCCGCTCTTGCGGCGGTTCCAGATCTCGCCGCGCCAGAAGCCGCTGTCGTCGATGCGCCGCCACATATCCTGGTAGAAGTCGAGGCCATGCCGACCCGATTGCAGGATGCTGGGATTGGCCCCGACCACCTCGTCCCTGGCGTATCCGGTGATCTCGAGGAAGGTGTTGTTGACCTCCAGGATGCGGGCCTGCGGATCGGTGATGACGATGCCTTCATGGGCGAACTCGAAGACGGTCGCGGTCAGGCGCTGTCGTTCCTCCGAATGCAGGCGCTCGGTGAGATCGCGGATCACCGCCGCGCAATAACGGCGATCGCCTTCGCTCCAGGTGCCGAATGTCAGCTCCGCCGGAAAGGCGCTGCCGTCCTTGCGCAGGCCGCGAAACTGGTGCGGCCGTTCCAGCTCACCCGATGGCCCCAAGCCGTCCATGGCGCGCCGCAGCACGGCCCGCTGCTCGGGCGGCATGATGATGGTCAGAGGTTGGCCCTGTGCCTGGCCGGCGGCAAAGCCGAACATCTTTTCGGCACCGTGGTTCCAGCCCCGGATCAAACCGCCATCATCGGCCAGGACGATGGCATTGCGCGCCGTCTCGATGACCGACCGGAAGCGGGCTTCGCTTTCGCGCAGCCCGGATTCGGTGATCTGGCGCTCGGTCAGGCGGCGATGGGCTCGCCGGTTGAAGAACAACACGGCGAACAGGCCGATCGCCCAAGCGCTCCCATGCGACGAAGTGAGCGCCAGCTGTTCCCGGTTCAGCTTGGTCAGATAGGGGGCCAGACTAACCGACGAACTGATGCCGCCCCGCAGATCGCCGACCCGGTAGCCTTGTGCGGCATGGCATTTCATGCAGCCCGGCTCGACATGCATGGCGCGGATCACCCGGATATGCGCCGTCCCGTCGACTTGGCTGATGGCGGATACCTCTTCGACGCCATGCTGCATCGACTCCAGGGCCTGTCTCTCCCAGGGGTCGGGGGTGTTGGTCGGGTTGATCGGCTTCAGGCTGGTGATGTGGCCGGTGACCCAGATCCCGTTGCTATAGCGTTCCTGCATCTCGCGCAGCATGTAGGCGGGGTTCATCAGGGTCAGTTTGAGCCCGGACGGGGTCTCGATGTCGCGCTCGGGTACGGTCAGATAGGGATTGGGCTGGGTAAGCGGATCGACCGGCACGTAAACGCCGCCATGTGCCGTCGCCCAATGGCGGAAGGCCAGATCCTTGTTGATATTGGCCACCGCCTCGCCCCGGGCGAGCGCATAGGTGGCCTCTCGTGCCTGATAGCTGTTCCAGCCGAGGGAACAGCCCACCA
>CAIOJO010000020.1 GCA_903858635.1 uncultured Telmatospirillum sp.
AACCCTGCGAGCCGCCCTGCTGGCCCATCAGGCCAAGCATTCCATCAACCCCGATCTTGAACAGCACGCCAAGGCCGCGTAGCCTGTTCAGACCGTGACGCCTGCCGAGCGAATTTCAACACGGCTCGGGACAATCCCCGTACCGCGGCGACCCATAAGCTGGGCGAGGAACGCCCCGCCGTTCACCAGCCACAGCAGCATGATCGGCGCAGTCAGCAGGATGGCCGCGGTGGACCCGATGAACCATGAGAACTTGCGCGCTTCCTTTTCCCTCTCGTCGAGCCGGGGCCAGGTGATCATCCATCCTACTGCCGCCGCCCACGCCAGGCTCGTGAACTTGGCCAGCGCCAGCCAAGGCGCCGCGGCCTGCACATCGTGGCCGAAGACGGCCAGTATGATGGCGGCTGCGCCGAACCAGATGGCGACCGCGCCGACGACGGCGACCGCGACGGATCCGATGAACGCGACTTGTCGGCGGCTGGACATGGGATGGACACTCCTATGTGTCAAGCAAACTTGTCACAGCGGGAGATCGGTGTCACTTCACTCCCACTCGATCGTCAACAGGCTTGAGTTCGCATTGTAACTACTGAGCTTTCTGCTCAGGCTCCGAACCTATACCAACCGCGATACCACCAGGTTCGTGGACAGCCACAACCACCTACCGGCCCGCGCTTTCGGAGGAACACGTCCTCGCCGCATATGGCCGCGGGCCGTCAATGCTGTTGTGGCTCCGGGCGCACCGCCTCAAATCCGCCATCACAGAAATCGTCGCTCCCGGCAAGGGCACGATAGAGTTTGGCGAGCCAGTAATTCGGCCCTTGCACCTCCTCAAAGTCCTCCGCTCCCTCGATCAACTTTTCTGCGACGCGCGCCGGATCTTCACCCGGACCGTAAGCGCGACGAAGCGCAGGATATTGTCCTCCCAGATGTTCAAGACCCATCCGTCGGTAGCGATCAGCGAGGTCGAGCTCGTCGAAATGATTCCGTAGATGCTGGAAGGTCTGAAGGGCCATTCCGGCCGGCCGCACCAGCCGGTACGATAGTACGAGAGCGTCAGCCTCCATGCGCGCCCGCACTCGCAGAAACGCGATCTCGGGGATGACGTCGTAACAAGGATGCAGAAACATCCGCACGTTCGTCCCATCGTCCAGGATGCGATCACGCTTGCCGGCGCGCCGGCGAGTCGCCCGACCTGAACTTGACGACGAACCTCATGCGAATCTCCTCATCGCGACAGGCGCCTTCGTTGTTGGTGCCGGCAGGCTCATCGCTCCAATCTCACCCGCAGCCGCCTTGCTTGGCGAGTTTTTCAGCAACGTCGCGCTGAACATCGCCGAGGTTCAAAAGCGTAATCACGCCATGCGCTTTTGCTTCGTTGATGTGGCCAGGAAGATGATGGACATCGCTTGGATCGAAAATGATATGATCGCCGTAAGGCGGCCAGATCAGCAAATATCGCTCGGTCGGTTCCTCGTCATGCGCCATCCGCGACCAAACTTCATGTCGAGATACCACTGAATTTGCGCTTTCGAACCTGAATCCTGCATCCATCAAGAGCTTCGCGATACGCATCAAGCAGAGATCGGCAAAGCCGAACATCATCCACTTGCTGCGTGGTGCGAGGTCATCATGCGTGTCGCTCCCCGCACGATGAAAGCCGGGAAGCATCCCCACGCGCCCGAGCAGCCCGCGCTTTAGGTATGACCGGAACCCTTCATAACCAACATCGACGATTTCGGCCGCGCGGGCTGACGATACACGGGGCAGATCTGCAAGCATGTGGCGCGCCTTAATTTTGGTTCTCCCAACACCAATATGCCCGGCGACAATTAGGATTGCCGGTCCAGCGACGA
>CAIOJO010000021.1 GCA_903858635.1 uncultured Telmatospirillum sp.
CAACCCTGCGAGCCGCCCTGCTGGCCCATCAGGCCAAGCATTCCATCAACCCCGATCTTGAACAGCACGCCAAGGCCGCGTAGCCTGTTCAGACCGTGACGCCTGCCGAGCGAATTTCAACACGGCTCGGGACAATCCCGAGGCGGGAGAGGAGATAGCGAATGTCCACAGGCCCTAGGCCGGGAGAGACTTGCCGCGATCGTGTCCCGGATCATGGCGGACTCTCCCGGTTCGGTGGAGCGTCGATTGGCGGAGCGCGGCTGTCCGACTCATTGGGGGAAATCCCGATTCGGGAGTATCATAGCGGGTCAGGGCGCAGGGGGAGAAATGAGCGGATGGTCTTGCCGAGAAGCAATCGCCATGGAACGCCGACATATTATTGAAGGCGAGATCAGGGTATTGCGGCAGGAAATGCTCATTTCGGAACTGATCTTGAAAAGGCACGACAGGCTCGTGCCCATGGCGAATGACGTGCTGTCCATCATGCGAGATTGCCTAGAAATGTCGAGGACGCGCCTTCTGGATTTAGAGAGCCACGTTGGCGAACCGTCATACCGAAATTGAAGCGAGACGGCTGTCTTCGGATAACCTAACCACGTCTGCCTGCGACGGAGGCAGTTGGCGGGAGGTCAATGTTGGCGACGGAGACTTCATCATTATTGCCGACAGGCGCGGCGCATCGCTGAATGCTCCGGTCACCGAAAGGATATTTTGCGCTCACCCGCATGACGTAGATACGAGCGATCTGGTCCCTTACAATGGAATCGGTCAGCCGTCCTGTACCAATGCCATCCCACCATAAGACAGGCCTTCGGTCGGCCTGAGTAAATTCCGAAGCTTACGCTGGGGGTTCGCCGCCCGATAACCTGGGATGGGCCTGTCTGAATTTGCGCTGACACGCTCTGCCTCGGTCGGGCGGAGGCGGGCCTGCTGTCGGAAGCGTCGCTCCGAGATTCGTGGGATTTGCTGGCATCGGCCCTCCTCGCGGCCACTATCTGTCGGAGAATATCAATGTCTCAATCCGTCAAGCTTGTCTCCCTTGCCACGTCCGTTCCACCATATGTCATCGAGCAACGGGATGCCGCGGCCGCCGCCCACCGGGGATTTTCCGAACGTTTCGGCGATTTCGAGCGTTTGGCGCGGGTATTCGAGAGTTCGGGGATTCGTCGGCGCTATGCCGTGCGCCCACTTGAATGGTATTTTGAACCACTGGGCTGGCCAGAGCGGAGCGAAGCCTACCTGGATGGGGCCGTACAACTGTTTATCGACGCAGCGACCAAGGCGCTTGATAGCGCCGAAATCGGGGCTGCCGAGATCGATACGGTGGTTACAATCTCATCGACCGGAATTGCTACGCCCAGTCTCGACGCCCGCGTTGCCAGCCGCATGGGATTTCGTGCCGACATAGAGCGAGTCCCCGTATTCGGCCTTGGTTGCGCCGGTGGCGTTTCAGGACTGTCGATCGCCTCTCGGCTGGCTCAATCCCGCCCCGGGAGTACCGTATTGCTGGTCGCGATCGAGCTCTGCACATTGGCTTTTCGTCTCGACGAACTGACCAAGGCGAATATCGTCGCCACGGCCTTGTTCGGCGATGGGGCTGCTGCCTGCGTCCTTCGCGCCGGAGAAGACGGCATTGCCGCGGTTGAAATGAGCGGCCAGCATACTTGGCCCGACACCCTCGATATAATGGGCTGGTCCATCGATCGGCAAGGTTTCGGCGTCATTTTTGACCGAGCCATTCCACCCTTTGCCGAGGCGCATATGGCGCCGGCCATTGCCGGCATTCTCGACCGCGCCGGATTGGGGATGACCGACATCGATCGGTTTGCCTGCCATCCGGGCGGAACAAAGGTTATCACGGCGTTGGAGCGGGCCCTGGCATTGGGGCAAGGGGCTCTGGACCATGAGCGAACCATTTTGGCCGAATATGGCAATATGTCGGCCCCAACCGCTCTTTTTGTCCTGGAGCGCGTCATTCAGGGCGGTTTGCCGTCGCGGACATTGCTGACAGCGATGGGGCCAGGCTTTACGGCGAGTTGCGTCTCCCTGAAGAAGGCGGCGTGACACCAGCCGTTTTCCTCCTGGCTTTGGTCACCGCCGAGCGACTGGGCGAACTCTGCCTGGCACGCCGCAATACCAAGGCTCTTCTGGCCAGCGGGGCGTTCGAAGTCGCCCCCCGGCACTATCCGCTGATCGTCAGCTTGCACGCCCTTTGGCTGGCTGGTCTTTGGGTGTTCGGCTGGGCCAACCCGATCAACCTACCCTGGCTGGTGATTTTTTTGGCGCTGCAGGCGCTGCGCGGGTGGGTCCTGGCAACGCTTGGACGACGCTGGACCACCCGCATCATCATTTTGCCTGGTGCGCCCCTGGTGGCGACCGGTCCCTATCGGCTTTTATCGCATCCGAACTATCTTGTGGTCATCGGTGAGATCGCAGTCTTACCCCTTTGTCTGGGTCTGCCATGGTTTGCACTGGTTTTCACCGCGGCGAATATCGCAATTCTGACCATCCGCATCCGGGCGGAAAATGCAGCTTTGGCTGGATGTCGTCATGGCGACAATCGGCGTACAGGTCACGCCTTGGATCAGGGGGACGTCGTCAATGAACTAACGGGCGGCGCCGCACCTTTACCATGATCGTTGATGCTAGGCGTTGTCCGCGCTCTTTTTCGTCCTGAGTTCAAATACAGCAACTGAACAGTCACGGGCGTCGAGTCGGTGCTCGGCCGTACTCGTCCCTGGAAGCGAAGACGATGAAAAAGGGCTTTACCATCGTCTGTGTGGGCGGTTCAACGCCGCTAGGGCGAGCGCGGCGACGTCAGGGCGAGGGAGGTCCCCTCGGCATTCTTGCCTGCGCCGCAGGTCGATCGCTCGACGGTTGCCCGAGGCGCGCTATTGGGATGTCTTCCCAACGTGTTGTCCACGACGGCGTAACTGAACCCTGCTTCATCTTCCAAGCCGCGTCCGGAGCGGCGAGGCCGAACATCACGGCACCGCGCCCGAACTTGGCGTTGGCATCGTCCAACGCCGCCATCAGCTTCTCTGCCCGCACATTTGGCGGCGGCGCGAAGAGGTCGCGCGGCACGTCCTCAGGCCGCACCAGGTCCAGCAGGATGATGCCAGCTTTCCTCCATCGGAAGCCGTCCGACCACATCGCCGTCAGCCCCTTGATGGCGGCGTTGACGACGAGTGGCGTTGACGCTGTCGGTGGACAGAGCCTGACCGTTGTCGATGCCGAGTTCTGTGCCTGATCGCGGCGAAAGCGATCGGTCTGCATGAATACGTGAGCAGCACCGGCGACGAGGCCATCGCGGCGGACCTTCTCGCTGGCCCGCGAGGCGAAAGTCACGATGGCATCGCGAACGTCGGCAAAGCTGTCGACCGTGTCGCCAAAGGAGCGGGAGACACAGCAGGTCTGCCGGGCATCGGGAACAGTTTCAAGGTCGTTGACCGGGGTTCCGCGTAACTCCATCACCGTGCGCAGCCCCACGGCACCCATGGTCTTGCGCACCCACCCATCCTCAGCCTGCGACAGATCCCAGGCTGTACGATGCCCCGCCAAATTGCAGATCCCTGCCCACTGCTTGCCGATCCCCCAGATGTCGCCAACATTGGTCCGGCGTAGCGCCGCTGTCAGCCATTCCGGGTGGCCGGCGAGATCAAGGACGCCGTCGGTCTTGGGTGACTTCTTGGCCAGCCTGTTCGCCAGTTTGGCTAATGTTTTGGTCCGCGCGACGCCGATCGACACCGGGATGCCTGTCCATCTTCGCATGGTTTCCCGCAGTTCCCGGCACCACGATGTCATGTCACCGACGCAGTCCATGCCGCTCAGGTCGAGAAAGGATTCGTCGATCGAATAGACCTCGGTACCGGGGGCGTGGTCAGCCAGGATGGACATCACCATCGCGCTCATGTCGCCGTACAGAGCATAATTGCTGCTGAGCGCCACGAGGCCATGGGAATCCACGAAGTGGCGGACCTTGAAGAACGGTTCGGCCATGCCGATACCCAGCGCCTTGGCCTCGTTCGACCGGGCCACACAGCAGCCGTCGTTATTGCTCAGAATGACGACCGGTTTGCCTTCAAGGTCTGGCCGGAACACCCTTTCGCAGCTGACGTAAAAGTTGTTGCAATCCACCAAGCCAAACGCTTGCACGGTTCACCGCTTACACAGGTTCGTCAGCGCCCAAGTGACGACGCCCCAGATCTTTACGCCTTCCTCTGGATCGATGACTAGCGGTTGGAATTTGGGATTGGCCGGGGCGAGGAGCCATTGCCCGCTGTCGCCGCAGATCAGCTGCTTGACGGTCAACCCGCTGTCGACGACGGCCACCACCACGTCGCCAGCCGTCGGCTCAATGCTGCGGTCGACGACGAGCAGATCGCCATCATGAACACCAATGTCCTGCATCGACGGACCTTCGGCGCGGGCAAAAAACGTTGCAGCGGGACGGCGGACGAGCAGCGAGCCGACATCCAACGCACCTTCAAGATGGTCGTCTGCGGGTGAAGCGAAACCTGCAGCGATATGCGACGCAAACAGGGGCAGCGGCTCGGCCCTGACATCGGAGGGCGATGCACGGGCGACGACGATGCATATGTCGGGGGAGTCCTGTTTCAGCATGCGGCGGAACTTAGCAGGAACAACATCGTGCCGCAACGAGCCGCGACCAACGTGGCGGGCAACAGACACGTTGTCTAACCACCGAAATAGGGTATGGCCGTCTGGGACAACTGAGGCCAAACGCAGCGAAGCTCCGAACTTTGTCGATTGTAGCCCGGAACGTAGCCCCAACCCCAAAAAAGCATCAAGGGCCTAGCCGCTTTCTGCGCCTAAGCCCTTGATTTAACTGGCTCCCAGGGAGGGATTCGAACCCCCGACCAAGCGGTTAACAGCCGCTTGCTCTACCACTGAGCTACCTGGGAATAGGGAGCCGCCCCGCGGGGCGATCCCGGTATTCCTTTATGTCCACGCCCGGCGGCACGTTACGTGCGTCCTTGGCAGGGCCCGCCTTCATAACAAGGCCGGGAAGGGCTGCGCAATGCCTAAATCGAGGCTTGCGTTCCTTCCCGCGTGGCGGCGGGAATTGGAGGCCGAGGCCGGAATCGAACCGACGTACAAGGATTTGCAGTCCTCTGCATAGCCACTCTGCCACCCGGCCCCTGCCCGAACGGCGCGTCAAGCATTGCCGTCCGGTCGTGAGGGGGCGTTTATAGACATTCCACCGGTTCCGGTCAAGCGGCCGCTGCGCGGTTTCTTGGCGGCCCAAAAAGCGCCGGGGCAGGCCGTTTTGCGAACAGTTCTAAGACCTCGTTCATACCAGAGCAGGATTGTCATTGTGCCTGCCGGCCGCTATAACTCGCCGAGCCATGCGTTGCATGGCAGCATCCGCCTGGTCTGGCGGGAGATTGGGACATCGGGGAGCCATCGACGATGAATTACGCTGTCGCCCGGCGCAACATGG
Organism: uncultured Telmatospirillum sp.; assembly: GCA_903858635.1. Classification (GTDB taxonomy): domain Bacteria; phylum Pseudomonadota; class Alphaproteobacteria; order Rhodospirillales; family Magnetospirillaceae; genus DUZF01. The sequence continues at coordinate 5,465 of CAIOJO010000021.1, forward strand.
TGGAAGGTCAAATCCGCAGCAACCGCGTCACGGATCCGCAGCTCCTGCAGGCGCTGGAGGAAGTGCCGCGGGAAATGTTCGTGCCGAATCAGTTGCGCGGCGTCGCCTATCTGGACGAGGACATCGAGCTGGGCAATAGCCGCTACCTCATGGAGCCGATGGTGTTCGCCCGTCTGCTGCAGAATGCCGAAATCGGCGGCACCGACGTCGTGCTCGATGTCGGTTGCGCCACCGGCTATTCGGCTGCGGTTCTGGCGCATCTGGCCAGTACCGTGGTGGCCTTGGAAAGCGATGCCGACCTGGCCAAGCGCGCCACGGCGCTGCTGGCCGAACTGGCCGCCGACAACGTCGCCGTGGTGGGCGGCCCGTTGGGGCAGGGGGATGCCGCCCACGGCCCATACAACGTGATCGTGGTCGAAGGGGCCGTCGCCGCCATTCCCGAACCGCTGACCCGGCAATTGGCCGATGGCGGTCGTTTGCTGGCGGTGGTCGCCGGCGAATCCGGGGTCGGACGGGCCACCTTGGTGATCCGGGTTGGCGACGTCTTCTCCAGCCGCATCCTGTTCGATGCCAATATCGGCCCGCTGCCTGGTTTCCAGCCCAAGGCCAGCTTCGTTTTCTAAGGCTGCGATCGCCCGATCGGGGCGATCGCAGCCCCTTGGCGCGCCGCAGGGGCGCGCCGGGACGGCGCCGCGACGACGGAGGGCGTACCCCGAAGGGGCGCCCGCCGCATCGGGAGTGGCATCCGTTCGGCGGCTCGGGCGGGCAGGTAAGTCCATTGGGCCGCGGCGCCACTCGTCAGGGGCGTGGTGCGATCTTAGAAAAAGTCTCAAAGTGCTTGATATTTCTCGATAGCCAGATATCGTATCCCTTGATGTTCTTGGGGTGGAAATGCTCTGGCGCGCTTCGCAATTGTTAGGTGAACAATGCAAAAGCATGCATGCCTGACGGCCGCACTGATTCTGGCCGGTCTCTGCTCCGCCGGCTCCGCGGCGGCGGAGACCCTGCAGGAGGCGTTGGTCTCCGCTTATACCGGCAATCCCAATTTGCTCGCCCAGCGCGCCCGTCTGCGCGCCGCCGACGAGCAGGTGCCGCAGGCCGTGGCCGGCTGGCGGCCGACGGTCAAGCTGACCAGCGATGTCGGCCGAACCAATACCTTCACCAATGACGTGCCGGGCATCTCGTTCAACCAGACCGCGGTCACCAGCAACAAGGATGTCGGGGTCACCCTCACCCAGACGATTTACCGCGGGGGCCAGACGGTGGCCGCCACCAAGCAGGCCGAAGCCACCGTGCAAGCGGAACGCGCGCTGCTCGATGCCGCCGAAGAGACCGTTCTGTTGAACGTGGTGGGCGCCTACATGAACGTCGTTCAGGGGCAGGCGGTGCTGGAGCTCAGCATCAATAACGAGCAGGTTCTGCAGCGTCAGCTGGATGCCGCCAATGACCGGTTCCGCGTCGGCGAGGTCACCCGCACCGATGTCGCCCAGGCGGAATCGCGGCTGTCGGCGGCCCATGCCGACCGCACCCAGGCCGAGGGCAATCTGCGGGCGGCGGTCGCCAACTACATCACCACGGTCGGGCATGCTCCGGCCAATCTGGTGGCGCCGCCAGCGGGTGAAGGACTGCCGGTTTCGGTCGACGAGGCACATGCCCAGGCGCTGCAAGCCAATCCCAATCTGCTCAATGCGCAGTTCACTTATGATTCGGCGGTTTACGGGATCGACGCGGTGGTCGGGCAGCTGTTGCCGACCATCACCTTGAATGCGACGGCGATCAAGAACTACGGCTATGCCGGTATCGGCACTTATGAGCGGGTGGCTCAGGCCACGGTCAACCTGACCGTGCCGATCTACCAGCAAGGCTTCGAATATTCGCGGGTGCGGGCGCAAAAGCACACCGCCGGACAGCTTCGCCTCACCATCGACGAGTCGCGCCGCGAGACCGTCGAATTGGTGACCCGGGCCTGGGAAGCGCTGCAGACCTCGCGGGCTCGCATCCGTTCCTACGATGACCAGATCAAGGCGGCCCAAGTCGCCCTGGAAGGCGTGCAACGCGAGTCGCAGGTTGGTTCGCGCACCGTGCTCGACGTGCTCAATGCCGAACAGGAACTGCTCAACGCCCGCGTCAATCTGGTGCAGGCGCAACATGACGAAGTGGTTGCCGCCTACCAATTGCGGGGTACGGTTGGCCAGTTGACGGCGAAGGCGCTGGCATTGCCGGTGCAGCTCTACGATCCGACCAAGCATTATGAGGAGGTGCGCGATCAATGGGTCGGCACCGGGATATCGCCGGCCTACGCGGAGCGAGTTCGGTAGGATGGGGTGGGCCAGTAGGATGGGGCGGGAAGGAAGGCCGGCCGGCTTCCTTGCCGATCAGTAGGGAAAGTTCTGCTCATGAGTGACGACAAGGCGCAGCAAGAACCATCGATGGAGGATATCCTTGCCTCCATTCGACGGATCCTCTCGGAGGACGACGCCGAAGAGGCGATGAAGGCTGCGCAGCAGGCGGCTCCGCCGAAGGCAGCCCCGCCGCCACCGCCGCCGAAGGCGGCACCACCACCGCCGCCTCCTCCTCCTCCGCCAAAGAAGCCCGAGCCGGAACCCGAGCCGGAGCCCGAGGCATATTTCGAGCCGGAACCCGAGCCGGAACCGGAGCCCGAGCCGGAACCCGAGGCCTTCTTCCAGCCGGACCCCGAACCGGAGCCGGAAGAGGACGTCCTCGAACTGACCGACGACATGATGGCCGACGAAGAGCCGATGGACGAGCCGCCGCCGTTCCGGTTCGAGCCCGAGCCGATGATGGCCATGGTCGACGACGACGACGACGAGGAGGAGGAGAGCCTGCTGGCGCCGCCGGTGCAGGCGGCCTCCACCACCTCCCTGTCGGAACTGGCGCGCGCCATCTCGCGGGAACGCGGCCTCGGCCTCGGCAACGGCGGGGCGACCCTCGAGGACATCGTCCGCGAGATCCTCCGCGCGCTGATAAAGGATTGGCTGGACCAGAATCTTCCTTACATGATCGAACGGATCGTCAAGAAAGAGATCGAAAAGATGGTCAATCGGGCTGAAAAGCTCTAAAAAGCCGATCCGCTGACAACGCCGCGCCGTTCGCCGGCGCGGCGTTGCCATTTTCAGGACCATGGAAGTTGGAGTGGCATCAGGCGATGCTCGACAAGACCTATCGGCCCGCTGAGGTCGAGCCCAAGCATTACGCGACCTGGGAAGGTGCCGGACATTTCGGCGCCGACGAGGGGTCCAACGCCCAGCCCTATACCATCATGATGCCGCCGCCCAATGTGACCGGCAGCCTGCATATGGGGCATGCCCTGACCTTCACCCTGCAGGACATCCTGATTCGCTACCACCGCATGCGGGGGCATGACGCCCTGTGGCAGCCGGGCACCGACCATGCCGGGATCGCCACGCAGATGGTGGTCGAGCGGCAGATGGCGGAGGTGAGCCTGACCCGCCATCACCTCGGCCGGGAAAAGTTCATCGAACGGGTGTGGCAATGGAAGGCCGAATCCGGCGGCACCATCACCCGTCAGCTGCGCCGTCTCGGCGCTTCGCCCGACTGGGCGCGCGAGCGCTTCACCATGGACGAGGGCCTGAGCGAGGCGGTGCGCAAGGTCTTTGTCGATCTCTACAAGCTGGGCTTGATCTCCCGCGACAAGCGTCTGGTCCAGTGGGACCCCAAGCTGCATACGGCGATGTCCGACCTCGAGGTCGAGCAGCGCGAAGTCCAGGGCAGCATGTGGTATCTGCGCTACCCGGTGGAAGGCGAACCGGGCCGCTTCGTCACCGTGGCCACGACCCGTCCGGAAACCATGCTGGGCGACACCGGCGTCGCGGTGCATCCGGACGACGAACGCTATAAGGATCTGGTCGGCCGCCAGCTGCGGCTGCCGATCGTCGGCCGGCTGATCCCGGTGGTGGCGGACGAGTATTCCGACCCGGAAAAGGGCACCGGCGCCGTCAAGATTACCCCGGCTCACGATTTCAACGACTTCGAAGTCGGCCGCCGGCAGGACCTGCCGATGGTCAACCTGCTCGACCGCGATGCGCGGATCAACGAGAACGCTCCGGCCGCCTATCAGGGACTCGACCGTTACGAGGCACGCCAGAAAGTGGTCGCCGAGTTCGAGGCCTTGGGGCTGCTCGACAAGATCGAACCGCATACGCTGATGATGCCCTACGGCGATCGGTCCGGCGTCGTCATCGAACCCTGGCTGACCGACCAATGGTTCGTCGATGCGGCGACCCTGGCCAAACCGGCCATCGCCGCGGTCGAAGAGGGGCGCACCCGGTTCATTCCCAAGCATTGGGAAAACACCTATTACGAATGGATGCGCAATATCCAGCCGTGGTGCATCTCGCGGCAGATCTGGTGGGGCCACCAGGTCCCCGCCTGGTACGGGCCGGACGGCACCTTCTTCGTCGAACTGACCGAGGCCGAGGCGGCGGCGGCGGCCGAGCGCCATTACGGCAAACCGGTCGCGCTGACCCGCGACTCCGACGTCCTCGACACCTGGTTCTCGTCGGCGTTGTGGCCGTTCTCGACGCTGGGCTGGCCGCAGCAGACGCCGGCTCTGGGCCGCTACTATCCGACCGACGTCCTGGTCACCGGCTTCGACATCATCTTCTTCTGGGTCGCCCGCATGATGATGATGGGCATCCATTTCATGGGCGATGTGCCGTTCCGCGACATCTATATCCATGCCCTGGTCCGTGACGAAAAGGGCCAGAAGATGTCGAAGTCGAAGGGCAACATCATCGACCCCCTAGACCTCATCGACAAATACGGCTGCGATGCGTTGCGCTTCACCCTGACGGCGCTGGCGGCGCAGGGCCGCGACATCAAGCTGGCGGAAAGCCGCGTCGAAGGCTATCGCAACTTCGCCACCAAACTGTGGAACGCGGCCCGCTTCTGCCAGATGAACGACTGCCGGGTGGTGCCCGGCTTCGACCCGGCCACGGCCGGGCAGATGGTCAACCGCTGGGTCGCGGCCAAGCTGACCGATGCGGCCGAGCGGGTGTCTCAGGCGATCGACGGCTACCGTTTCAACGACGCGGCCAACGCGCTCTACCAGTTCGTCTGGAACACCTTCTGCGACTGGTATGTGGAATTCGCCAAGCCGGTCCTGCAGGGCGAGGACGCGGCCGCCAAGGCGGAGACGCGGGCCACCGCCGGCTGGGTGCTCGACCAGATCCTGCACCTGTTGCATCCGTTCATGCCGTTCATCACCGAAGAGCTGTGGGAGCAATTGGCGGACGGCCGCGAGCGGATGCTGATCCGCTCGCCCTGGCCCCGTCTGGCCTTCAAGGACACCGCGGCGGAAGGCGAGATGGACTGGCTGGTCAAGTTGATCTCGACGGTGCGCGCGGTGCGCGCCGAGATGAACGTACCACCGTCGGCCCGCCTGCCGCTGCTGGTCAAAGGTGCCTCGGTCGAGACCCAACGCCGCTTGGCCACCCACCGCGCCGCCATCGTCACCTTGGCTCGCGCCACCTCGGTCGAGGCGGTGGAAGACCCGCCGACCAAGGGGGCCGTTCAGGTCGTCGTCGACGAGGCGACGGTGCTGCTGCCGCTGGCCGCGGTCATCGACCTGGACCAGGAGAAGGCCCGCCTGTCGAAGGAGATCGCCAAACTGAGCGGCGAGATCGACAAGGTCGAGAAGAAGCTGGCCAACCAGGCCTTCGTCGCCAAGGCGCCGCCCGAGGTGGTCGAGGAGCAGCGCGAGCGGCGTGACGAATGGTCCGTCGCCCGGGCCAAACTGCAGGAAGCGCTGGACCGTCTGGCGGGGATGTGAGGTGGTGGCGCCGGTGTGTGTGCCGGCGACCGCGTGTTTCACCCGTCATTGCGAGCCATAGGCGAAGCAATCCATCTGCTTCCCTCTCCTGCCAACTCGAAGGCGCGTTAATTTGTTGTAACTCGCCGAGGGCGAGTGGCGTAAAATACCATTGAGAGCAGCATCGACAGCCTGACGCCCTCTGCTCTTGGAGGGGGCCTATGAGTAGCTGGACCGAGGCGCATGGCTCGCGGTCGATCGGCGTCCTGGTGGTCGAAAGCGATCCCGCCGATGCCGAGAGGATCAGCGTGTTACTGACCGCTCCGACCGACGTCGCGGTCAGGGCGACCATCGTGAGAAGTTGTGCCGCGGCGGTTGCCTTGGCCGATGGCGGCAACTTCGACGTGGTTCTCTGCGACCTGTGCCTGCCCGACAGCCCCGGAAAACAGACGGTAGACGCCATCCTGGCCGCCTGGCCCAATACCCCGGTGGTGGCGCTGGTCGACGACGGTGCACAGGATCTGGGGTCGATGGCGGTGCGACACGGCTGCCAGGATTTTCTGGTCAAGGGCCTGGTCGATTCCGAACTCCTGCAACGCACCCTGCGTCACGCCATCGAGCGCGGTGCGGTGGCCTGCGCGCTGAAGGAAAGCGAGGAACGGTTCCGCACCTTGGTCGAGGTGTCGCCCGACGCCATTCTGGTTTGCACCGTGGACCGGGTGATCTTCGCCAATCCGGCGGCGGCCCGGATCTTCGGCGCCGCGCATCGGGACGACCTGGTCGGCATCGATCCCCTGCGCCTGCTCGGGCTGGCCAACGGGCTGCGCCTGATGGCCGTCCTCGACGGCGAGCGGGATCCCGCCGCGGCGAAGGTCGCCGAGCGCGTCGAATGCCGGCTCACGCGCCTCGACGGAAGCGGCTTCGATGCCGAGATGACTTCGGCCCCGGTGCGTCAGAAGGGGCATCCGGCGGCCGAACTGATCATCCGCGACATCACCAACCGTAAACTGGGGGAACGGCGGGATCGGCTGGCGGCGGCGGTGTTCCAGAACACCGACGAGGCGATGATGGTAACCGACCGAGACAACCGCATCGTCGCCGTCAATGGGGCATTCGAACGGGTGACCGGCTATAGCGCCGAGGAGGCGCTGGGCCGCGACCCGCGCCTGTTGTCCTCGGGGCGCCACGACAAGGCGTTCTATCGGGCGCTGTGGACCAGCCTGACGAGCACCGGCCACTGGCACGGCGAGGTGTGGAATCGCCGCAAGAATGGCGAGCTTTACGTCCAGCGGCTGACCCTGTCTCTGATCCGCGACCGGGAAGGCCGCGTGGTCAACCATGTGGGCATCTTCGACGACGTGACCGACGAAAGGGAGGAGGTCGAGCGCATCCGTTACCGCGCCAATTATGATGCCCTGACCGGCCTGCCCAATCGCTCGCTGCTGTACGACCGGGTGCTGCAGGCAATTGCCAAGGCGGTGCGGAGCGGCGGTCGTCTGGCCCTGCTGTTCCTCGATCTCGACGGGTTCAAGCCGGTCAACGACCGGTTCGGTCATTTGGTCGGCGACCAGGTGCTGGTGGCGGTGGCCGAGCGGCTGCAGGCTTGCGTCCGGGACAGCGATACGGTGGGCCGCTTGGGCGGCGACGAGTTCGTCATCCTGTTGGCCGAGATGAGCAGCGCCGCCGATGCCCCGGTGGTGTCCAACAAGGTGCTGTCCGCCGTGGCGGCGCCCTTCGAGGTGTCGGGGGTGGTCATCACCGACCTCGGCGCCAGCATCGGCATTGCCCTTTACCCCGGCGACGGCGAGACGGTCGACCTGCTGCTGGCGGCCGCCGACAAGGCCATGTACGCGGCCAAGCGGGCCGGCAAGGGGCATTACGTCATGGCCGGTGGTGATGGCAATAGGCGGAACGAAGCGCAGCTTCGCGACTGGCCCGTTGAGGGTCCCGGAGCTCTAGCGGAGGAGCCTAGCCCGCGGATGCGGGCGCCCGGCGCCTGAGGGTCAAACGAAAAAGCCCCTCAACCGCCCCGTTTGGAAGTGTCGGCGGCAGCGGTGGCGGCCAGTTCCGATAGGGCGCGGTCGGTGGCGACACGGGCCGCGGCCGACGTCATCCAAGCCGCCGCGATTTGCGCCGGATCGCCTTGCAGGGCGGCCAGTTCCTGCAACCCTTTGGCCAAATCGCCTTCCTTGACCCGCGCTTCGGCCCGGGCGACCACGGCGGCGGTGCCGTCGCCCTGACCGTCGATTCGCCGCAGGCTGACCAGCGAGCTTGCCTTATTGAGCGTCCGTTGCCAGAAATCGCCGTCCGGTGGGGCGATGGCGGCGCGCAGGATGTCCTTGGCAACGGCAGGGAAGGCGGCGATCAAGGCGTTGCCGCGGGCCACGCCGGTGGCCGCCCCGGCGGCGAGGACATCGAGGGTTGCTGCGTCGTCGGCGGGAGCGACGCGGCGTGCCGCGCGCAATTCCACTTCGTAGGGATCGCCACGGTTCACCGCCTCGCGCAGTTGGCCGACGACGAGCAACAGGGCCTCGGCCGACTGGCGCCGGGTGGCCAGTTCACGCAATTCCTTTTCCGCCACCTCGGCCCGGTCGGCCAGGCGCAGGATGGTGCCTTCCGGTGGCATGGCGCGGCGCAGGGCCTCTACCTCGCCGGCCAGGCGGTTCACCTGTTCGACCGTCGCTCCGACCCGCGGATCGGCCGAACCGGCCCGCGTTTCGAGGGCGGCCAGCCGCTGGCTCAGCGTCTGCGTGGCGGCGGTGGCGTCGGTGCTCAGGCCGAGGCGGCTCTGTTCGCGTTCCACCGTGGACAGGCGCGGGTTGAGGTCGTCGATGGCGCGCTCAAGGATGGTCAGGCGGCGGTCGGTCGGGGCCAACAGGCGATCGCGCAGCTCGGGCCAGGCGGCGACCAGCCCGGCGGCGATCAGCAAGCCGGCCACGACGCCTCCGGCAAGGCCGGCGACGACCCCCCGCAGCAGCGGTGACACCGCCGATGCGGTCGCCGGCGGCGGCGGCTCGGTCGGAGCTTGGCTGTCCGCAGCGGCAGCGGCCGGCAATTCGGGGCCGGAAGGGGCGGGGTGTGGGGTGACCGGTGGGTCTTCTGTCATCTCGAGGCGAACCGATGGGAAATCCGGCGGGGACTATAACATTTCGCCGTCACAAAGCCATCCTCGGCGCCGCATGAAAACCAGCGGCCGATCAAGACGTTGCAGAGAGAGGCCGAGTACGCCACTGGGACAAGATGCGAACGATTCGCATTAACGCTTGCAACTTGGTCTCAAGCCAGCCTAAAGTCCGGAAGATCTTTCTGGGTATGGTGGCGGCGGAGAGACCCCAAATGGCATACGACCGATGAAGCGAGCATGGTTGATCGCCGTGACGGCAGGCCTGGTTGCTGCCGGCTCTCCGGCTTGGGCGGCCGGCTATTGGGCGGGCATCGCCGAAGAGGTGATCGGCGAGGTCGATCGTGCCGAGGCCTTTGCCAAGGCCGGCCAGACCGATGACGCGAAGGAGGCGGTGATCAACAGCTACTTCGCATTATTCGAGGACAAGAAGATGGAAACCGCCGAACGGTCGGCCCTCGGCGCCAAGCATATCGCCGAAGTGGAGGCCCAATTCAACGATCTGCGCAAGGCCGCCGGCAAGCCCGGAGCGAGTGATCTCCACGTCCTGGCCGAGTCGTTGCGGCGCACCCTGCGGGCCGACGGCAGGGCCCTCGATGACGCCAAGATTGCCGCCGACGGCATCGGAGTGGGCAAATGATCCGCGCCCTGGTCGCCAGCCTCCTGCTGCTGCTCGGCGCCGTCTGGCCAGTGTCGGCCGAGGAGCCCGGCAAGCCCTTTGATGCTCGCATCGTGGTTGCCGAGCTGCTGGCCAAAGGCGATGCGGCGGTCGCCGCCTACGATCCGGGACGCAAGGCGCGGACCGTCGATGCCCTGTCCGACCTTTATTTCGACGGTTTCGAAGCGAGCGGCCTGGAGGCCGCGGTCGGCATCGCCGACGCTTCGCTGAAGGGCGGGTTGGAGGCGCAATTCGGCCAATTGATCGGCAAGGTGCGGCAGGCCGAACCGCGACCGGCGGTGACCGCCGCCTGGCAGAGCTTGCGCGCCCGACTGGCCGAGCTGCCGGCCCGACTGGGGAGCAAGGGCGAGGGCTTCTGGGCGACCTTCCTGCAATCCTTCCTGATCCTGCTGCGCGAGGGGTTCGAGGCGATGCTGGTGATCACCGCCTTGGCCAGCTATTTGCGGCGCGCCGGTGCCCCGCGACAGATCCGTGTGGTCTATTACGGCGTCGGCTGGGCCTTGCTGGCCAGCCTGCTGACCGCCTGGGCCCTGTCCGCCCTGATCACCCTGTCTGGCGAGGGGCGCGAGGCGATGGAGGGCGGCACCATGCTGGTCGCCGCGGTGGTGCTGTTCTATTGCAGCTATTGGCTGTTCGCCAAACGCGAGGCGGCCCGCTGGCAGGCCTATGTGAAGGAACAGATCGACCAGGCACTGTCGGGCGGCCGGCTGTTTGCCCTCGGCTTTGCCGCCTTCCTGGCGGTGTACCGGGAAGGTGCCGAGACGGTGCTGTTCTACCAGGCGCTGGCCGGCAGCACGCCCGGCCAGACGACCGCCTTGTGGTCGGGCCTGGGCGCGGCCGTGGTCGCGCTGCTCGCCTGTTACATCGCCATGCAGCAGCTGTCGTTGCGTCTGCCGCTCGGGGTGTTCTTCGCCGCCACTGCCGGTCTTCTCTACTACCTGGCCCTGGCTTTCGCCGGCAATGGGGTGGTCGAGTTGCAGAACGGCCGGATCCTGCCGATCACACCGCTCGAGGGGTGGCCGAGCATCGATTGGCTGGGGCTGTTCCCCACCTTCGAAGGGGTGCTCGCCCAGACTCTGCTGGTGCTGCCCCTGCTGTTCGGGATCGGCTGGTGGGCGCTGCACCGGGCGGGGGAAGAGAAGGTGAAGTCGACATGAGCCGGTTCGAGCACATCGCCGCGCCGGCAGCCATCCCGGCAACCCAGTCCCGGCGCGTGCCGCGGTGCCATCCGGGGCGACGCGTCGCCGCCGCCGTCGAGACCTTCTTCGTCGGCCAACGGGACCGGTTGCGCATCGTTCATCTGGCCATGTTCCTGGTGTTTCTCGGCGTCATTTTCGTTCCGCTGCTACTGCCCGATCCGCCCGGCAACGCCACGCCGCTGACCCATTTCACCACCTTCGCCAGTTACGCCCTGTGGGGCCTGTGGTTTCCCCTGGTCTTCCTGTCGGTGATTTTCACCGGCCGCTCGTGGTGCGGCATCTTCTGCCCGATGGGGGCGGCCTCCGAATGGGCCAACGGCGTCGGTCCGCAGCGCTCGCTGCCGCGTTGGCTGCGCTGGGAGGGCACACCGGTGGTGAGTTTCCTGGTGGTCACCATCCTCGGTCAGACCCTGGGCGTGCGCGATCATGCGGAAGGGGCGGCCGAGCTGTTCGGCGGCACCATGCTGGCGGCAATCGTCGTCGGCTATCTGTACGGCAAACGGAAGCGCGCCTGGTGCCGGCACATGTGCCCGATCGGTCTGCTGCTGGGGGTGTTCTCGCGCCTGGGCGCGGTGGAATTCGCGCCGCGCTCGCGGCAGCCGGGCGGCGAAGGCTATACCGAAAAGGGCGCCTGCCCGACGATGATCCATCTGGGCCGCAAGACCGAATCGCGGCATTGCATCGAATGCTTCCGCTGCGTCAACCCGGCGGCGCCGGCCGGGGTGCATATGGAATTGCGCCGGCCGGGCAGCGAAATCGAGGCGATCCGCGACCATCATGCCAATCGGGCCGAGGTGTGGTTCCTCTTTCTCGGCACCGGGATCGCCTTGGGCGGCTTTCTGTGGCTGGTCCTGCCGCAGTTCCAGGATCTGCGGCAGGCCTTCGGCGAATGGGTGATCGGTCATGGCTGGATGTGGCTGACCGAGCCGGGGCCGGCCTGGTTGATGAGCGTCCATCCGGAGCGCAACGAGGTCTTCCTGTGGCTCGACTTCCTGATGATCGGCGGCTTCATGCTGGGGGCGATGGCGCTGCTGGCCGGGCTTCTGGCGATCCTGACGGCGGTATCGGCGGCCCTGGCCGGGCGAGCCGGAGCGGATGGCACGGCAGGCACGCGCTTCACCGAACTCGGATATCAATATGCCCCGGTGGCGATGGTTTCGCTGCTGGTCGGCCTCGGCGGCAAGCTGTTCGAACCGCTGGCGGCCAGCCCGCTGGGCATCGGCGGCGTACAAGCGACCAAGGGCGCCCTGTTCTTCCTTGGCCTGGTGTGGAGCGTGTGGCTGGGCGAACGGATCCTGGCCCGTCAGGGTGTGCGGCCGGTCCGTCGCTGGCTGCCGCTGCTGCCGGGTCTGGTGGGTAGCCTGGTCGTCGGCCTCGGTTGGTGGCCGGCCATCTTTGGATTGTGAATTCACCCCAGCGAGAGGGAATGAAGCATGCGGAAGCTGTTGGTCAGCGGCTTGGCGGCGATGGCTGCCTTATCGGCGAGCGTCGGCCTGGCGGCCGAGCGGCCGATCGGCGAGCCGGTCGAGCGGAACGGGATGCGGGTCGCCGCCGTCTATCTGCAAGGGGTGGTGATGGACCCGCAGAACGAGACCTGCGGGCCGGCCGACGCGGATGTGCATCTGGAGGCCGACATCCATGCCTTGAAGGCCAATCCCAACGGCTTCGCCGCCGGCGAGTGGGTGCCCTATCTCGGCATCACCTACGAACTGACCAAGCCCGGCAGCGATTATTCGTCCAACGGGCCGCTGGTGCCGATGGTGGCCGACGACGGCCCGCATTACGGCCGCAACCTCAAATTGGCCGGGCCCGGCAAGTATCATCTGGCGATCAAGGTCAATCCGCCCTCCTTCAACGGCTTCTATCGGCATACCGATAGGGAAACCGGGGTCGGCCAGTGGTGGCAGCCGTTCGTCCAGGAATGGGACTTCACCTTCATCGGCAGCGCCGGCAAGAAGGGCGGGTATTGAGGCGTCCGGCGAACTAGTCCGTCACGCCGCCGGCCGGGACCATGGCCTCGACCCGATTGCGACCGCCATCCTTCGCCCGGTAAAGGGCGGTATCGGCGCGGGCGATCAGATCGGTCACGGTTTCGGTTCCGGACAGTTGGGTGACACCGAACGAACTGGTGGTGCCGCCGACCACGGGAATGGCGTGGGACTCCACCGATTGGCGGAGCTTTTCCGCCATTGCCACGGCGCCGGCCAATTCGGTGCTGGGACAGACGATAAGGAATTCCTCGCCGCCCCATCGCCCTGAAATGTCGGCCGCCCGCGATCCGCGGCGCAGCAGCCCGGCCAGTTCCACGAGGACGCGGTCGCCGATCTGATGACCGAAGCTGTCGTTGACCGCCTTGAAGTGATCCACGTCGATCATGATCACCGACAAAGCTTCACCGTAGCGGCGGCAGCGCTCCACCTCCTTCGCCAGGATCTCGTCGAGACGACGGCGGTTGACCAGGCCGGTAAGACCGTCGGTCACCGCTATGGCCTGCAGGCGATGATTCCGTAACGCCATTTCGGCATGTGCCTCGGCCAATTGGGCCTGCGAGTCCTTGAGCGCCGTGACATCGGCAACGATCGACACCTGCACCCGGCGGCCGTCGGTCCAGACGTCGGGCGCATTCAGCGTTTGATACCAGCAATCGTCGTCATCGCTGAAGTGTTCGTGAACGACGGATGCGGCGCTTCCCGCCTGTTGCACGATCAGCCGGTTGATGGTGCAGAAGGCGCAGGGTTGTTGCTGGCGAAAGATCGCCTCGAAACAGAATTGTCCAGGTTGGGCAGCGGTCCTTTCGCGCATGGCGCGGTTGACCGCGACGATCTGATAGCGATCGACATCGGCAACGTAGATGGGAAAGGGAATGGCGTCGTATGGCGCCACTTCGGCGGCCGGGTCGGTTGGCCCGACAGGGGGAATCGAAGTCGTCATGGAGCTCTCTCGCCGTCTGGCCGTGGCCGCGCTTGCGGCGAAGGCCGAGTCGTTAATCGCACGATAATAAAGCATCCAGCCAGTTCGCCGCGGCAATGCGGGTCATGACCAGCCCGGCACAACAGTCAAATATCTGTAACAATCAGGCTGTTGAATGCACTACACGGGGACCTTACCATACGCGGCGAACGTATTTCCACGGCACAATGCGATGAATTTTCCAGGTCTATTGATGAATGCCGTCGTTTCTTTAGAGATTGTGGCAAGGTGGGCGCCGTCCGAGCGTTTCGCCACCCCTGATCGATGACCGCATCCGCCAACCTTGGCTTTGTCACCGCCGGGCAGGCCTCGCCCGCAGATTGGGACTGTCGCGTCCACGAAGCGATGATCCCCGCCGCCACATTGGGGCCGGAGACGCCATGTCGCGTGGTTTTCGATCTGCTGACCGCCAATCCGACATGCCCCGCCGTCGCCATTGTCGATGACGCCGCCGCCGTTGTCGGGGCGGTGACCAGGAACGCCTGCATCGACACGTTGTCGAAACCCCTCCTGCTGGATCTCTACGCCCGACGGCCGGTCAGGCAGCTGATGAAAAGCCCGCTGACCATCGAAGCCGAGACCACCCTCGATGCGGCGACCGAAATCATCAGCCGGTGCGATCCGCAGGCGCTGGTCGACGGTTTTGTCGTCGTCGACGGCGGACGTTATGCGGGTCTGGTTTCGCCGCAGGGGCTGTTGTCCCTGAACGTCGATCAGTCGCGTCGTCGCGCCAACCATATGCAGGCCGCCCAGGACAACATCGTTCGGCAGAAGCAGGAAACCGATGCGGCCCGCGAGCAACTTCGCAATCTGCTCGACAGTTCGGGGCAGGGTTTCCTGTCATTCGGGGTCGATCTGGTCGTCGATCCCCTGCACAGCGCCGCTTGCAACATCATGCTCGGTCGGGCGCCCGCCGGGCTCGACCTGGCCGCTCTGCTGTTCGCGTCCGATCCCGTCACCCAGGATCTGCTACGCTCGATCACCGGCAAGGTGTTTGCCGAAGGGCATCCGGTGATGCGCGAGATCCTCCTGTCCTTGTTGCCGGAAGAAGCCGCGCTGGGCGAACGCGTGCTGCGCATGGAATTCCGCCCGCTCGACGGCCGGCAGATGATGCTTGTCCTCACCGACCATACGGAACGCCGGCGGCTGGAGCGTGCGGTCGAAGCGGAACGCAAGCACCTGGAAATGATCGTCGCCGCGGTGTCGCATCGCCGCGATGTCTTCGATACGGTCGAAGACTTCCGGCAGTTTCTGTCCGGCCGGCTCGATGAACTTCTCGCGGCGCCTGTCGTCCCGACAGCGATCCTCGACGAGGTCTATCGGGAAATCCATACCTTCAAGGGTCTGTTCAACCAGTTCAGTTTCGCCAAGCTGCCCTTCGCCCTGCACGAGGTCGAGGGCGGATTGGCCGCCTTGAAGCCGATGGAAGACCAGTTGACGGTCGAAAGGATCGCCTCGGTGGTGAGGTCTGGCGTCTTGGCGGCCCGGCTCGACGAAGATCTGGCGGTCATTCTCGACAGGTTGGGCGAATCCTTCCTGGAGGGTCGCGTCAGTGTGCCCTTGTCGGCCGAGCTGGCGCTTCGTCTGGAACGTCTGGCGACGGCACTGGCCAACGCCGAGCCGGTCGACTTGGCGGCAGCCGATGTCCGGGACCTGCTGGAGGAATTGTCGGCCATCAGAAAGGTGTCATTCAAGGGCGTCCTGACCTCGTTCGATGGCGTGGTCGCTCAGATGGCGCTTCGACTGGGCAAGGAAGTGGCGCCGATCCGCGTCGAGGGCGCCGACGTCCTGGTCGATCCCGACGCCATCCGGCCGCTGCAGAGAAGTTTGGTCCATGTCTTTCGCAATGCAGTGGCGCATGGCATCGAGGACCCGGACGAGCGCCTCGATGCCGGCAAGGACGAAGCCGGCACCATCACCTGCCGGCTGGCCATGGACGACAAGATGATCACCATCGACATCGGTGATGACGGTCGCGGCGTCGATGTCGATGCCCTGCGCCAGAAGGCGGTCGGCCTGGGTTTGTACGGCCAGGACCAGGCCGCCGGGCTGACCGACCGGCAGGTGGCGGACTTGGTCTTCACCGACCATCTGTCGACCGCCTCGGCGCTTTCCGATTTTGCCGGCCGCGGTGTCGGCCTGGGCGCCGTCCGTTCGACTGTTCGCCAATTGGATGGTGATGTCGGCGCCGCGACGGAGCCGGGCAAGGGAATGCGGCTGATCTTCTCCATTCCCGGTCGAGCATTGCGGAGCAAAGGATGACCAAAATCCCGGGCGACTTGAAATTCGACAGGTTGATGGGGGCGCTTCTCGAGCGCACGGTCAGTTTTCTCGGCGAGGAACTGAACGCCTCGGTGCTGAAGACCGTTGCCAGCCAGACCGTGGCCTCCGATCCGGAATTGCGCGACATGACGGCCATCGTCG
This sequence comes from uncultured Telmatospirillum sp., assembly GCA_903858635.1. GTDB lineage: Bacteria > Pseudomonadota > Alphaproteobacteria > Rhodospirillales > Magnetospirillaceae > DUZF01. Next base: position 21,649 of record CAIOJO010000021.1, read on the forward strand.
GCATCGGTGGCCGCCTCAATGTCCTGGTCGCCCTCAGTTTCGACAAGGCCTTCGCCGGCACGATGTACGCCCGGATGAGCGAAGGACTGGATATTGCGCCCGACGAGGAAAGCCTCTATCGGCGTGACGCGGCGGCCGATCTGGTCAATGAGATCGTCGGCAACTGCGCGGCAGCGTTCGCCGATGTCGACGAAGCCATCGAGCTTTCGCCGCCCATCATCCTCGAAGGCGGCCGGAACATCCGGATACCGAAGAACGCCGAATACCGCGGGATGTGCGTCAAGACCGATATCGGCGTCGTCGATATCGGATTCTTCGGCCCGCGCGAATTTTTTTGACGCCAAGGCGCCATTCGCCTGGTGGGAGGACAACATGGACGGGTTGCGATTTCTAGTGGTCGACGATTCGCTTCTTACCATCAAGCGCGTGTCCGCCCTGCTGGCCGATCTCGGCCACCAGGTGGTCGGCACCGCCGGCACCGGGCGTCAGGCGGTGGCCGCCTATGAAGACTGCAAGCCCGATATCGTGACGATGGACATCACCATGCCGGACATGAACGGCATCGAAGCCACGCGCTTGATCATGGAGAAATATCCCGAAGCGCGGATCATCATGGTCACGTCGCACGGCCAGGAACGCATGGTCATCGATTCCCTGGCGGCGGGAGCCAAGGGCTATGTCCTGAAACCGATCAAGCCTGACAAACTGGCCGACATGATCGGCAAGGTGGTCGTTACGCCAGAGCCTGCCTGACCAGTTCGACGAAGCGTTCGGGTTGCTCGGCATGCGGCCAATGGCCGGCCTGTCCGATCTCGAGCAGCCGGGCCGCTGGGAACAGGCGGTGGATTGCCGGCTCGTCGCGGGGGCGCAAATAGTCCGAGAGTTCGCCGGCCAGGAAGGTGGTGGGGCCGCTGTAGCGGGCGGCCGCCTGGTCGGGAAAGCCGGTGAGAGCGGGCATATTGGCGGCGATGGCGTCCAGATTGAGCCGCCAGCGCAAATGGCCATCGTCGCTCACCAGGTTCTGTAGAAGAAAGGCACGCAGGCCGGCCTCCGGTATGGCGTCGGCCAGCCATTGGTCGACCTCGGTGCGGCGTTGGGCGGTGGCCGGATCGACGCCTTGCAGGGCTTGGACGATGCCGCTGAACCCATCGCCCCGGGAGGCGACCGGGGCGATGTCGACGACGATCAGCCGGCCGATCAGCTCCGGCCGGGTCAAGGCCAGAACCATCGCCGCCTTGCCGCCCATCGAATGGCCGAGAAGATCGGCCGGGGCCAGCTGCTGGCCCTCGATATAGGCGGCAACGTCTTCGGCCATGTCGGCATAGGTCATCCGCTCGGCCCAGGGCGAAGCGCCGTGATTGCGCAGATCCAGGGCATGCACCTGCCGGATGTCGCCGAGCCGCCGAGCGATGCTGGACCAATTGCGGGCCGAACCGAACAGACCGTGCAAAATCACCAGGGGTGGTCCGTCGCCGGTTACCTGTGCCGCCAAATTCACTGCCGCCATCGTTCCTCCTTTCGCCGAGGGGTGAAAGTTTAGCTCGCTTGCAGCCTTGACGCTAACAACACACGCATGTGATTATATATAATGTAAAAACATAATTCCACTGTAGATATCGGCGGTGCAGCTATGACGACAACAGCCTTCCTTCGCCAAGCGGCTCTGGTCCTCGCCGTCGGTTTCTGCACCGTCACCTCCGCGCTGGCCGACACCACCTTGTTGAATGTCTCCTATGATCCGACCCGCGAACTCTACCAGGACATCAACCGCAGTTTCGGCGCCGAGTGGAAGGCCAAGACCGGCGAGACGGTGAAGATCAGCCAATCGCATGGCGGCTCGGGGGCCCAGGCACGTTCGGTGATCGACGGGCTCGAGGCCGATGTGGTGACCCTGGCCCTGGCCTACGATATCGACGCCATCGCCAGCAAGGCGGGTTTGCTGAGCCCCGACTGGCAGGCGCGGTTGCCCTATCAGAGCGCCCCCTATACCTCGACCATCGTTTTTCTGGTGCGCAAGGGCAATCCCAAGCAGATCAAGGACTGGGACGACGTCGCCAGGCCCGGTATCCAGGTGATCACCCCCAATCCCAAGACTTCGGGCGGCGCCCGCTGGAACTATCTGGCCGCCTGGGGCTATGCGCTCAACAAATACGACCGCGACGAGGCCAAGGCCCGGCAGTTCCTTGCGGCCCTCTTCAAGAACGTTCCGGTATTCGATTCCGGAGCCCGCGGCGCCACCACCACCTTCGTCCAGCGTGGCCTCGGCGACGTCTTGCTGGCCTGGGAAAACGAAGCGATCCTGGCGGTCGAGGAATTGGGCAAGGGGCAGTTCGAGATCGTCGTTCCGTCGATGTCGATTCTGGCCGAACCGCCCGTGGCGGTGGTCGACAAGGTGGTGGACAAGCACGGTACGCGCGCCGTGGCCGAGGCTTATCTGCGCTACCTCTACAGTCCCGACGGCCAAGAAATCGGTGCCCGCCACCATTACCGGCCGCGCGACCCGGCGGTGGCGGCGCGGCATGCCGCCGAGTTTCCGGCTGTGAAGCTGTTCACCGTCGAGGCCCTGGGGGGCTGGCAAAAGGCACAGACGACCCATTTCAACGATGGCGGCGTGTTCGACCAGATCGTCGGAGGTGCGAAACCCTAGATGTCTGCGGCAAAGTCATCGGTCATTCCCGGGTTCGGCCCGACCCTCGGCTTCACCCTGTTCTATCTGGGGCTGGTGGTCCTCATCCCGCTGGCCGCCCTCCTGCTGCGGGCCGCTGGGCTGGGCTGGGGACAATTCGTCGATGCGGCGTTCAGTGCACGCGTCCTCGCCGCCTATCGCTTGAGTTTCGGCGGCGCCCTGCTGGCCGCCGCGGCCAATGTCGGGGCGGGACTTCTGGTCGCCTGGGTGTTGGTTCGCTACGAGTTTCCCGGCCGCAAGCTGGTGGATGCCCTGGTCGACCTGCCGTTTGCCTTGCCGACGGCGGTGGCCGGCATCGCCTTGACGGCGATCTATGCGCCCAACGGGCCGCTCGGACGACTGCTGCTGCAGGCCGGGATCAAGGTCGCCTTCACCCCGCTGGGCGTGGTGGTGGCGATGGTATTCATCGGCTTCCCGTTCGTGGTCCGCACCGTCCAGCCGGTCCTCCAGGACCTCGAGGTCGAGCATGAAGAGGCGGCCGTCAGCCTTGGCGCCAACCGTCTTCAGGTGTTCGGGCGGGTCATCCTGCCGGCCATCCTGCCCGCCCTGCTGACCGGCTTCGCCTTGGCCTTCGCCCGGGCGCTGGGGGAATACGGCTCGGTCATCTTCATCGCCGGCAATATGCCCGGACTGTCGGAAATCGCCCCCTTGCTGATCGTCACCAAGCTCGAGCAATACGATTATGCCGGCGCCACCGCCATTGCCGCGGTCATGCTGGTGGCCGCCTTCACCCTGCTGCTGCTGATCAATACCTTGCAGAAATGGCGGCACGCCCGCCTGCACGGGGGCTGAGGCGATGGCCGTCGCCGCCGTCGCCGTCGCCGGGAGCCAGCGTCATCGCGCGCTGAGCGAGCCGCGGTGGGTTCGCTGGTTGTTGACCGGATTGGCGCTCGCCACCTTCGGCCTGTTCCTGCTGCTTCCGTTGCTCACCGTGTTCGGCGAGGCGCTGGCGAAGGGGGTGTCGTCCTATTGGGCCGCCCTCTCCGATGAGGATGCCCTGGCTGCGGTCAGGCTGACCCTGTTGGTGGCGGGGATCACCGTCCCCCTCAATGTGGTGTTTGGCGTGATCGCCGCCTGGTGCGTCGCCAAATTCGATTTTGCCGGCAAGAGCGTCTTGATCTCGCTGATCGATCTGCCGTTTTCGGTGTCGCCGGTCATCTCCGGCCTGATCTACGTGCTGCTGTTCGGGCTCCAGGGCCTGCTCGGCCCGTGGCTGGCGGCGCTGGGCATCAAGATCATATTTGCCGTGCCCGGCCTGGTTCTGGCCACCCTGTTCGTCACCTTTCCCTATGTCGCGCGTGAGCTAATTCCATTGATGGAAGAACAGGGCACCGAAGAAGAGGAGGCGGCGGTGGTGTTGGGGGCCAGTGGTTGGCGCGTCTTCTGGCGGGTCACCCTGCCGAACATCAAATGGGGCCTGCTCTACGGCGTGCTGCTGTGTAACGCCCGCGCCATGGGCGAGTTCGGGGCCGTCTCCGTGGTATCCGGCCATATCCGGGGGCAAACCACGACGATGCCGTTGCAGGTCGAGATTCTCTACAACGAATACAATTTCGTCGCCGCCTTCGCCATCGCCTCGGTCCTGGCGATGCTGGCGCTGGTGACCCTGGCCGTCAAGTCGGCCCTGGAATGGCGTTTTTCCAAGGAAATCGCCGGCATGGGCCACTGAGAAAGATAAGCGATGATCGACGTCAAGAATGTCCGCAAGAACTTCGGCGGGTTCGCCGCCCTCAAGGATGTATCGCTGCATGTCAGGCAGGGCGAGCTGGTGGCCATTCTTGGGCCGTCGGGTTCGGGCAAGACGACATTGCTGCGGATCCTGGCCGGATTGGAATTCCCCGATGCGGGCAGTGTCCTGTTCGATGGCGGCGACGCCACCCATGTGGCGGCGCGCGACCGCCAGGTCGGTTTCGTCTTCCAGCATTACGCCCTGTTTCGCCATATGACGGTGTTCGACAACATCGCCTTTGGCCTGACGGTGCGGGACCGCGCCAGTCGGCCGTCGAAAGCGGAGATCGCCGAACGGGTGCGCCATCTGTTGTCGATGGTCCTGTTGGAGGGCCTTGCCGACCGCTATCCGTCGCAATTGTCCGGCGGGCAACGGCAACGGGTGGCGCTGGCCCGGGCCTTGGCGATCCAGCCACGGGTGCTGTTGCTGGACGAGCCGTTCGGCGCCCTGGATGCCCGGGTCCGCAAGGAACTGCGCCGCTGGCTGCGCCGGTTGCACGACGAACTGCGCATCACCGGCGTGTTCGTCACCCATGACCAGGAGGAGGCCTTGGAAGTGGCGGATCGGGTGGTGGTGATGAGCCAAGGACAGATCGAGCAGGTGGGAACACCGACCGACATCTACGATCATCCGGCGACGCCCTTCGTCTACCAGTTCCTCGGCAACGTCAATTCGCTGTCTTGCGTGATCCGCGACGGGGTGGCCCAGGTCGGCGCCTTCAATCTGCCGGCGCCGATCCGCGCCGGCACGCAGGATGGGTCCGGCGTCGCCTTCGTCCGTCCCCATGACTTGCATCTGATGGCGCCGAGCGAAGGAGGCGGGGCGGCGGCGGTGGTCCGCCATGTCACCGTTCTGGGCCCCTTGGTGCGGCTCGAATTGAACATCGGCGGCGAAATCCTCGAGGCCGAAACCACCCGGCAGCGGCATGCCGAATTGCAGTTGGCGCCCGGGCAATCGGTGGTGGTATGGCCGCGCCAGGTTCGCTTTTTCCTCGACGACGGCTGGCAAGGCAGCAGCCGCCTGGACGGTGCGCCCAATCCCGCATTGCGGGCGGCTTTGTGAACAGGGCCCTGGCGCGATGACGAAAGTGGCTTCCCTTCGTTGGATGGTCCTGCTGTCGGGTCTGTCCATGGCGCCGCCCGCGCTGGCCGACAGCACCTTGTTGAACGTCTCCTACGATCCGACCCGGGAGCTTTACCGGGACATCGACCATGCCTTCGTCGCCGCCTGGAAGGCCAAGACCGGCGAGGTGATGACGATCAACCAGTCGCATGGCGGAACCGGGGCCCAGGCGCGGGCGGTGATCGCCGGGTTGGAAGCCGATGTGGTGACCCTGGCCCTGGCCTACGACATCGATGCCATCGCCCGGACCGGCCTTCTGGATCGCCACTGGCAGGACCGGCTGCCTTATCAGAGTGCGCCCTATACCTCGACCATCGTCTTCCTGGTGCGCAAGGGCAACCCCAAGCGGATCCGGGACTGGGACGATGTGGCGCGGCCCGGCGTCGAAGTTATTACTCCCAATCCGAAGACCTCCGGCGGGGCGCGCTGGAACTATCTGGCCGCCTGGGGCTATGCGCTCGACAAATACGGCCGCGACGAGGCCAAGGCTCGCCGATTTGTTGCGGCGGTGTACAACAACGTGCCGCTGCTCGACGCCGGGGCGCGGGCCGCCGCCACCACCTTCGTCCAACGCGGCCTCGGTGACGTCTTGCTGGCCTGGGAAGACGAAGCCATGCTGGCGGTCGAGGAAATGGGCGGCGGACAGTTCGAGATCGTCGTCCCGTCGATGTCGATTCTGGCCGAGCCACCCGTCGCCGTGGTCGACAAGGTGGTGGACAAGCATGGCACGCGCGCCGCGGCCGAGGCCTATCTGCGCTACCTTTACAGTCCCGAGGGCCAAGAGATCGGCGCCCGCCACCATTACCGGCCGCGCGACCCGACGGTGGCGGCGCGGCATGCCGCCGAGTTTCCGCTGGTGAAGCTGTTCACCATCGAGACCCTGGGCGGCTGGCAGAAGGCGCAGGCGACCCATTTCAACGATGGCGGCGTGTTCGACCAGATCACCGCTGGCGCCAATCCCTAGATCCTCGACCATTCTCACGAACAACACTCGTTTTTTGTTGAAACAAAAGACGCGGGAAATGGTTGACTGTTTTTTGAAAATGCAGGAAAGTGACGGTAATTGAAAGATATACACATCATGCATGTGTAGAATGAAAGGGTAAAGCCGTGAACCACCCCGTTCTCCCTCGCGACATCGAGCCCTTGGTTCGCCTGTCCGACCTCGATGAGTACAAGGAGGGGCTGGTCCACCGCCTGGCCGGCGAGTGGGACGAGGAGAAGTGGACGGCCTTCCGCGTCCGTTTCGGGGTCTACGGGCAGAAACAGCCCGGGGTGCAGATGATGCGCATCAAGATCCCGGGCGGCATGCTGTCCTTGCCATGGCTGACCACGCTGGCCCGCTTCAACCGCCAATTCTGCCAGGGCGACGTCCACATCACGACGCGCCAGGACATCCAGACCTATTTCGTGCCGCTTGAGCGGACCGCCGAGGCCTTGGAATTCCTCTATTCCAACGGCATGACGACCCGCGAGGCCTGCGGCAACACCTTCCGCAACATCACCGCCTGCGCCCTGGCCGGCAATTGCCCGCGCGAGCGGGTCGATGCCGGTGTCGTCGCCGATCGCCTGGCCCGCACCTGGATCCGCCATCCGCTGGTCCAGCACATGCCGCGCAAGGTCAAGATCTCGGTGTCCGGTTGCGCCACCGATTGCGCTGCGGCCCCTATCCACGATCTCGGTTTCATCGCCACCGAGCGGGACGGCAAGCCCGGCTTCAAGGTGTTGGCCGCTGGCGGGTTGGGCAGCCAGCCACGCCCCGCCACCACCGTCCTCGACTTCGTCACCGAGGAAGAGTTGCCGACCGTGGTCGAAGCGACGGCCCGCCTGCATCAGCGCTATTCGGATCGCATCAACCGCAACAACGCCCGCCTGAAATTCCTGGTCAAGCGCTTCGGCGAGGAAAAGTTCCGGGCGCTGTTCGTCGAGGAATTCGACCGTTTGCGCGGTCTGCCGCAGCGTCCCTGGCAGCCGCTCGACTGGCGTCAGCCGGGCGAGGCGGCGGTCGAACGCACGCCGATGGGGGTGGTCCGCCAGCATGATGGCCGCTTCGCCATCGTGGCCAATCCGCCTTTAGGCAACCTGTCGGCCGATCAGCTCGACGCCTTGGTGGCGCTGGGCCGCGAGGTCGGCATCCAGCGCATGCGGACGACCCGCGACCAGAATCTGGTGGTGCCCGACGTCCCGGCCGACCAGCTCGACGAGGTGGTGCGACGCCTCAAGGCGATCAATATCGAGGTGCCGGTCAACGCCGCCCAGGCGGTCGATTTGGTGTCCTGCCCCGGCACCACTACCTGCCGCATCGGCATCACCAACTCTCCGGGTTTCGCCCGCCAGGTTTGGGAAGATTCGCAGAGCGACCCAACCGCGCGGGGCATCGCGGTGCGTATTTCGGGCTGCCAGAATTCCTGCGGCCAGCACCATATCGGCGATTTCGGCTTCCATGGGCTGGCCAAGAAGATCGACGGGCACCCGGCGCCGCATTACCAGATCCATCTTGGCGGCGATGGCCGGGCCGGCGCCCAGGCCGAGGTGGTGGGCATTGCCGGGCCGATCATCCCGGCCCGTCACGGGCCGGCGGCGCTCCGCCTGTTGCGGCAAGCCTATGCCAGCGGCAAGAGGACCGGAGAGAGCGTCCGCGGCTGGGCCGAACGTCTGGACAAGGATGGGATCAATGCGGTTTTGGCGCCAATAGCCGGGGTCGGCACCGACAACACCTTCATCGATTGGGGCGAGCAGGAGACCTTCAAAGGGGCGCCGACCTTGAAGGGCGAATGCGCCGCGCCCTTCGCGTCGGACGACGTGCTGGCCGACCTGGCCGACGACGCGTTGATCCGCGCCGATCGCAATCTGGCGGTGCAGCGGTGGGCCGAGACCTTGCAGTCGGCCGAGCAGGCCACCCAGTTCGCGGCGCGTCGCCTGCTGCACCATGCCGGCAAGTTCACCAAGGACGACGAACCGGCGGCGGCGATCTTCGAGCGGGTGCGGGGCGTCGCCTCGCCCCGCGACCTGGCGGTTCTCGACGACGTCCTGGCCGAGCGGACGGTGGCCTTGTCGAGTGGCCGGGTCGACGCCTATCGCGAGGCGGTGGCCGTCTTCCTCGATACGGTGCGGGCGACCGTGACCGGTGTCGAAGACGAGCGGGACGCCGCCGAATGAGCGATCAGGATCGGCTCTTCCGCCTGCGTCAGGCTCATGGAGAGCTCGACGGCGCGGCTCTCCTGGCCGCCATGCGGACCGAGTTCCCGGGCCGCCTGGCGGTGGTCAGTTCGTTCGGCGCCGAGGCGGCGGTTCTGCTGGCCCTGGTGGCCGAAGTCGATCGGACTTTGCCGGTGATCTTCCTTGATACCGGTGAGCTGTTCGACGAAACCCTGGCCTATCAGGCCGAATTGACCGCCTTCCTCGGACTCGGCGCGGTTCGCACGGTGCGGCCGGACCCGGAAGACCGCAGGCGGGCCGAAGAACTGTGGCGGACCGATGTCGACGCCTGTTGCCATTTGCGCAAGGTGCTGCCGCTGCAACGGGCCCAGGTCGGGTTCGAGGCTCTGGTGGATGGCCGCAAGCGCTTTCACGGCGGCGGGCGGGAGGACCTGCAGACGATCGACGCCGACCGGGACGGCCTGATCAAGATCAGCCCCTTGGCCCGCTGGGGCCAGGCCGAGATCGACGCCGCCTTTGCCATCCGCAATCTGCCGCGCCACCCGCTGGTGGCCGAGGGCTACCGATCCATCGGCTGTTGGCCGTGTTCGCGGCCGACCGCGCCGGACGAGCCGGTGCGCGCCGGCCGCTGGGCGGGCTCGGCAAAATCCGAATGTGGCATTCATGAAACGGGCAAGACAGCATGAGCACCAGTGATCTCGACGCTCTCGAGAGCCAGAGCATCTTCATCCTGCGGGAAGCGTTCAACCGGATCGACAAGGTCGCCATGCTGTGGTCCATCGGCAAGGACTCGAATGTCCTCTTGTGGTTAGCCCGCAAGGCCTTCTTCGGCCATGTGCCGTTTCCGGTGGTCCATGTCGACACCAGCTACAAGATTCCCGAGATGATCGAGTTTCGCGACCGCTTCGCCAAGGAGTGGAAGCTGCCGCTGATCATCGGCGGCAATCAGGAAGCGCTGGCCGACGGCATGCATCCGGCGAAGGGCCGGGTCACCTGCTGCACCGCGTTGAAGACCGAACCGCTGAAACAGATCATCCGCGAGCACGGCTTCACCGGGGTCATCGTCGGCATCCGCCGCGACGAGGAGGGCACCAGGGCCAAGGAGCGCGTGTTTAGCCCGCGCAACGAGACCGCCGAATGGGACTTCAAGGACCAGCCCCCCGAGTTCTGGGACCAGTTCAAGACCGATTTCGCCCCGGGAACCCATCTGCGCATCCATCCCCTGCTGCATTGGGGCGAGTTGGATGTGTGGCGCTACATCGAGCGCGAGAACATCCCCATGGTCGATCTCTACTTCGCCAAGAACGGCCGCCGCTACCGTTCGCTCGGCTGTGCGCCCTGCACCGGAACGGTGGCCAGCAACGCCACCACGGTGGCCGAGATCATCGAGGAATTGAGGACCACCCGCGTCTCGGAACGGTCCGGCCGGGCCCAGGACAAGGAATCGGAGGACGCCTTCGAGCGTCTCCGTTCACAGGGGTACATGTAATGGCTTCGCGCCAAATCTCCGCATCCGCTCGCACGGAACCTGACATGCCATACGACGCCGCCGTTCTATCGAATGCCACCGCGCTGAAGATCGTCATCGTCGGTCATGTCGACCATGGCAAGTCGACCCTGGTCGGGCGTCTGTTGCATGAGACCGACTCGCTGCCCGATGGCAAGACCCAGTCGCTGCGCGAAGTTTGCGAACGGCGCGGCATGCCGTTCGAATGGGCCTTCGTGGTCGACGCCCTGCAGGCCGAACGAGACCAGGGAATCACCATCGACATTGCCCATATCCCGTTCCGCAGCCGGCTCCGCCCCTACGTCATCATCGACGCGCCGGGGCACAAGGAATTCCTCAAGAACATGATCACCGGGGCGGCCAGCGCCGATGCCGCCGTGCTGGTCATCGACGCCATCGAAGGGGTCCAGGAGCAGTCGCGTCGGCACGGCTATCTGCTGCACCTGTTGGGTCTGCGGCAGCTTGCCGTGGTGGTCAACAAGATGGACGCGGTCGATTTCTCCGAGCAGCGGTTCGACGAAGTATCGGGCGAGATCAGGGCCTATCTGGCCGGTATCGGCGTCACCCCGACGCAGATCATCCCGGTTTCCGCCCGCCACGGCGACAATGTGGTGGGGCGGTCGGGGCAAATGGCCTGGTATGTTGGGCCGACCGTCATCGAGGCGTTGGACGGCTTCGCGCCTTCGATCGAGCCGACCGAACTGCCGCTGCGTTTCCCGGTGCAGGACGTCTTCAAATTCGATCACCGGCGGATCATCGCCGGCCGCGTCGAGAGCGGCCGGCTGAAGGTCGGCGACCGCCTGCTGTTCTCGCCCTCCGGCAAAACCGCGCGGGTCGCCAGCATCGAATCCTGGAACAGCGCGGTACCGGCCGTCAGCGCCGCCGCCGGCCAGTCCATCGGCGTCACCCTGGACGAGCAGATCTTCATCGAACGCGGCCAGCTGGCCAGCCTGGTCGAGGCCGCTCCCATCGAGGCCGAGCTGTTCCGCGCCCGGCTGTTCTGGCTGGGGCGAGCGCCCCTGCAGAGCGGTCGCCGCTACAAGCTGAAATTGGCGACCGCCGAGCATATCGTGACCGTGGAAAAGGTCGAACGGGTGATCGACGTGGCCGACCTCGCTTCGGTGGCCACCGATTGGGTCGAGCGGAACGCGGTGGCGGAAGTTGTGCTGCGGGCCCGCAGCAAGGTGGCGCTCGATACCTTCATCGACAATCCGCGCACCGGCCGCTTCGTTCTGGTCGACAATTACGACATCGTCGGCGGTGGCGTCATCTCGATGGAAGGCCTGCCCGATCGGCGTTGCGCCCCGGCCCAGGCGGCCGCCGACCTGACTTCGGTGGCGCATAAGGTGACGATGGGCGATCGCTGGAAGAGCAACCGCCATCGCGGCGGGATCCTGTGGTTGACCGGCTTGTCGGGATCCGGCAAGTCGACCGTCGCCATGGAGGTGGAACGACGCCTGTTCCAGAAGGGCTATCAGGTGTTCGTGCTGGACGGCGACAATGTCCGCCAAGGGCTCAACTCGGACCTCGGCTTCGGTCCCGAGGACCGGGCCGAGAACATCCGGCGCGTGGGTGAAGTGGCCCATCTGTTCGCCCAGGCCGGGATGATCGTCATCACCGCCTTCATCTCGCCCTATCGGGCCGACCGCGACCGGGCCCGCGCCATCGCTCCCGAGCTGTTCCACGAGATCTTCGTCGATGCGTCGGTCGAGGAATGCCAACGCCGCGACCCCAAAGGTCTCTATGCCAAGGCTCGGCAAGGCACCATCGCCGAGTTCACCGGCCTGACCGCCCCCTATGAGCCGCCGTTGACGCCGCAACTGGCCATCGACACCGCGGCGCTCAGCGTGGAAGAGGCGGTGGAAGAGGTGCTGCGTTATATCGAGCGCGACGTCCAGCGGACCGAGCCGGTCGCCGCGCCGCCCGTGCGGCCCGATGTGGCGCTGTAGGACTCACCCGGCGCGGATGCCGGCCAGGAACTGGGTGACCGACTGTTGCAGGGTGCTGGCTTGGCCGGTGAGGAGCTTGGCCTCGGTCAGCACGTCCTGGGCGGCGCGTCCGGCCTCGGCGGCGGCCGCCGTGACCTCGCCGACCGTGCGGCTGACGGTCGAGGTGCCCTGCGCCGCTTGTTGGGTGTTGCGGCTGATCTCCTGGGTGGCCGCCCCTTGCTGCTCCACCGCCGAGGCGATGGCCGAGCCGATCTCGCTGATCTCCGAGATGGTGGCGGCGATGGCGCGGATGGCCTCGACCGCTTGGCCGGTGGCGCCTTGCACGCCGGCCACCTGCTGGGCGATCTCGTCGGTGGCGCGGCCGGTCTGGTTGGCCAGGTTCTTCACCTCGCCGGCCACCACGGCGAAGCCTTTGCCGGCATCGCCGGCCCGGGCCGCCTCGATGGTGGCGTTCAGGGCCAGCAGATTGGTCTGGCTGGCGATCGAGTTGATCAGGTTGACCACGTCGCCGATCTTCTGGGCGGCCTCGGCCAGGCCGCGCACCATGCTATCGGTCTTCTGGGCGGCGTCGACCGCCTTGCGGGAGATCTCGGCCGACTGGTTGA
>CAIOJO010000022.1 GCA_903858635.1 uncultured Telmatospirillum sp.
GCGGCTTTCTTCCAGAACGGCGCGGCGCGAGACGACGATATTGCCGCGAGCGCGGTCCATTTTGAGGATCTGAAAGGGTTGCGGCGTGCCCATCAAAGGCGTGACGTCGCGCACGGGGCGGATATCGACCTGCGAGCCGGGCAGGAACGCCACCGCGCCACCGAGATCGACGGTGAAGCCGCCCTTGACGCGGCCATAGATCACGCCGGTGACGCGCTGGTTTTCCTGGAAGGCGCGCTCGAGCTGGGTCCAGGCTTCCTCGCGGCGAGCCTTCTCGCGCGACAGAAGCACTTCGCCGTTGCGATCCTCATAGCGCTCGACGAAGACTTCGACCTCGTCGCCCGCCTTGATCTCGGAAGCGCGGCCGGGAACGGTGAACTCCTTCAGGGGAATACGCCCCTCGGACTTCAATCCGACATCGATCACCGCGAAATCGCCGTCGATCGAGACCACCAACCCCTTTACCACCGAGCCTTCGAAGGCCGCGGTTTGGCCGAACGTCTCGTCCAGCAGAGCGGCAAAATCCTCGTTCACGGTCATTTCATTGGCTTGAGCCATAGTCAAACTTTCCTTTCAACATAGTATTTATCCGGGCCGACCGGTTGTCTCCGGCGGTCTGTGGCGGAACTCTAGGAAAACGGGCTTGAACGCTCCCCCGCCATGGAGAACGTCAACCCAACACGAACAAACGGGCGCCCTGTCCGGGACAACAGGCGGCCAATCGGCCAACTCAGCCAGCAGGGCGTCGCTGGGAAATGATGGCAACGGCTGCGGCAAAAGCCGCATCCGCGTCCAGCTCGGAGGTGTCCAGCAACACGGCATCCTCGGCTGGGACCAACGGAGCCACGCTGCGCGCGCTGTCGCGCTCGTCGCGTGCCTTCATGTCTTCCAAGACGCGCTCCCGTATAGCGGACTCTCCCTTGTCAAGCAACTCCTTCAAACGGCGCTCTGTCCGTTTTTCCAAGCTGGCCGTGACGAAGAGCTTCACCTCGGCGGCCGGGCAGACCACCGTGCCGATGTCGCGGCCGTCCAGTACCGCCCCCGGTGGCTGTGCCGCGAAGCGCCGTTGGAAGTCGAGCAGGGCCGCCCGCACGGCCGGGATGGCCGCCACCTGCGAAGCGGCGGCGGCGGCCGCTTCGTCCCGCAATTCGGGGCGGTCGAGCAGACTGGGATCCAGGCGCCGGGCCGCCGCCGTCGCCGCCTGCGGGTCGGCCGGAACGCCGCCGGACTGCAGCACCGCCCAGCCGACGGCGCGATAGATCAGCCCGGTGTCCAGGTAGTTGAGTCCGAATCGTGCCGCCAGGCGGCGGGCCAAGGTTCCCTTGCCGGCGGCGGCCGGCCCGTCGACGGCGATGATCATGATGGCGTGGTCATGCCTGATCCGCTCCGATCTTGGCGCCCAGGCCGTTCATCAGGGCGGCGAAACCAGGGAAGCTGGTGTCGATGGCGCTGGCGTCATCGATCGCCACCGGCGCCGCGGCGGCCATGCCCATGACCAGGAAGGCCATGGCGATACGATGGTCGAGGTTGACCGGGATGGTCGCCCCGCCGGCCGGGATGCCACCCCCCTCGACCACCAGGTCGTCGCCTTCGATCGCCAGGCGCACGCCGCAGGCCTGCAGGCCACGCGCCATGGCGGCGAGGCGGTCGCTCTCCTTGACCCGCAGTTCGGCCAGGCCGCGCATGCGGGTGGTTCCCTCGGCGAAGGCGGCGGCCACCGCCAGGATCGGATACTCGTCGATCATCGACGGGGCGCGTTCGGGCGGGACGTCGACGCCGCGCAGGGCCGAATGGCGCACCACCAGATCGGCCACCGGCTCGCCCCCTTCTTCGCGGCTGTTGGTCCAGCGGATATCCGCCCCCATCTCCCTCAGGGTCAGGAACAGCCCGCAGCGCAGCGGGTTGGTGCCGACACCGGTGACGGTGAGGGCCGAATCGCGCACCAGCAGGGCGGCCACCACCGGAAAGGCGGCCGAAGAGGGATCGGCCGGCACCTTCAAGGCGCGGCCGGTCAGTTCGGGATGGCCCTTGACGCTGATCACCCGCTCGCCATGCGCCAGCGCTTCCACCGCCACGTCGGCGCCGAAGCCGCGCAGCATCAGTTCGGTATGGTCGCGGGTGGCTTGCCGTTCGATCACCGTGGTGGTGCCGGCGGTGTTGAGCCCGGCCAGCAGGATGGCCGACTTCACCTGGGCCGACGGCACCGGCAGTTCGTAGGAGATGGGAATCGGCGAGGCGGTGCCGATGACGGCCATCGGCAGGCGGCCGCCGCTGCGGCCGACGAAACC
Source organism: uncultured Telmatospirillum sp. (assembly GCA_903858635.1). Classification (GTDB taxonomy): domain Bacteria; phylum Pseudomonadota; class Alphaproteobacteria; order Rhodospirillales; family Magnetospirillaceae; genus DUZF01. Next base: position 2,289 of record CAIOJO010000022.1, read on the forward strand.
GGCCCCCATGCGGCTCAGGGGTTCGATCACCCGGCGCATCGGCCGCGAGCGCAACGAGGCGTCGCCGCTGAAAAACGAGGTGAAGGGATGGGTTGCCACCAGGCCGGTCAACAGCCGCGCCCCGGTACCGGCATTGCCCATGTCGAGCATGTCGTCGGGCTCGGCCAGGCCGCCGACGCCGCGCCCGAACAGGACCCAGCGGCCGTCGTCGCGGCGGGTCACCAGGGCGCCCAGGGCGCGCATGGCGGCGGCGGTCCGCAGCACGTCCTCGCCCTCGAGCAGACCGTCGATGCTGCTCTCGCCGACGGCCAGGGCGGCCACCATCAGCGCCCGATGCGAGATGGACTTGTCGCCCGGCACGGTGACTTCGCCGGCGAGCGCCGTGGCGGCGCGGGAGATCAAGGGTGTGGGCGACATGGGCGGCATTCTCCGCAAGGCTCGAGGACGGGCCGAAGACGGCTCTGTAGCACAGCTCTCGGGCCCCAGGTAAGGCCGAAGGCGAGAGACCGGGCGGCGCCGCCTCCGCCTAAGCCGATTTTTGGTTTTGACACGGCTCGGGTATCGTGGCAAATGCCGCGAGACGCAGGTCGTGGCGAGTTCGAGGAGGATTAGGGGTGGCAAAACCGGAATGGGGTGTGAAACGCACCTGCCAAAGCTGTGGCGCCCGCTTCTACGATCTGATGCGCTCGCCGATTGTCTGCCCGAAATGCGCCGCGGTGGTCGAACCCGAGGTCACCTTCAAGCCCCGCCGCCAGGCGGCGGAACCCAAGGTAGCGGCGCCTAAGCCGCCGCCGGTGGTCCTCGAGGAAGAGGCGCTTGAGCTCGAGGCCGATGGCGACGCCTTGGAAGTGGCCGAGGAAGAGGAAGGCGATATCGACGCCATCGACGGCGGCGACGACGACGAGAGCGGCCTGATCGAAGACGCCTCGGACCTCGGCGAGGACGACGACGACATGGCCGAGGTGATGGAACATATCGACGAAGATCTCGAAAACGAGCTCTGATCGGGGGCCGCGCGGCATAGATTTTTTGCTTGCGCGGCCGCCGTCGAATCCCTATGTTCCCGCACCTACGCGGGCTAGCCCGCATCCCAGAGTTTCGGGGCCATAGCTCAGCTGGGAGAGCGCTACAATGGCATTGTAGAGGTCAGGAGTTCGATCCTCCTTGGCTCCACCAAGTAAGACAAGGGCTTCGCAGCCGACGCTGCGGGGCCCTTCGTCGTTCTTGGCCTCCGCGATCGCCTTTCAGGCCGCCGCCAGCGGCTCAATATCGGCGATCTCCGGTGTGGATTGCGCGGCCGTGGCAAGATCATAAAGGACCTGAAGGTTCATCCAGAATTCCGGCCCGGTCCCGAAATACCGACCGAGCCTCAGGGCCGTGTCCGCGGTTACCGGCACCTCTTCACGGGTCAGACGCTCGATGCGCGTGCGCGGCACGCGGCACCGCTTGGCCACGGCGTAAGGAGTCAGGCTAAGAGGGATAAGGAATTCCTCCCGAAGGATTTCGCCGGGGTGGACGGGAGGGCTTGGACCGATCATGACCATTCTCCTCAATGATAGTCGGCGATTTCGACATCGTGCGCGGCGCCATCACGCCATACAAAACAGATCCGCCACTGGTCGTTGATTCGGATGCTGTGTTGGCCAGCGCGATCACCTTTCAGCGCCTCGAGCTGATTGCCAGGCGGTTGGCGCAAGGCGCTCAGATCGACGGCCGCCGCCAACATGGCTAGCTTACGCTGAGCCGGTCGCACCAAATCCGCCGGAAAACCCTTCTTGGCGTTGCCGCTCCAGATGGCCTCTGCGTCTTTGTTCTTGAAGCTGGCGATCACCATAGGTCCCCGGATTAGCCAGCATATTGGTATCGCGTGACGATACGTTCGTCAATGGAATCGTATCGCTGCGCGATACCATTTCCCTAAGAGGCGTCACATGAAATCTCACCTTTTGGCAGTGGGGTGCAGTGGGGTGCAAGAACCCCCGACTTGGCTCGCATCACTTCATCGGCACCCTCAAAATTGGCCGTTTTTTCAGGCGGAATGAGGGGCGGCCAACCGATGGCATTGTAGAGGTCAGGAGTTCGATCCTCCTTGGCTCCCCCAAACTAGACTGAGGGACTCGCCGGCAACGGCGGGGCCCTTTTGGTCATGGGGGCGACCTTGCCTCAGACGCCGCAGCGCCTCCGCTCACGCCACCCGTTCCAGCGTCTCGGCGACGAAGGCGTTGACGCTCTTGCCCCGGCGGGCGGCTGCCGTTGCAATGCGGCGATGCAGATCGGGCGGCAGGCGCACGGTAAAATTCCCGGAATACGGCCGCTCGGGCTCCTTGCCGCGCTCCCGACACCAATCCCGATAATCGGCGATGGTGTCGGCAAAGGCGGCTCGCAACTCGTCGAGTGTCCGGCCCTGAAAGGTCAGCACATCCCTGGTGTTAATCACCTCGCCATGGAATAGCCCGGCCTCTTCGTCCAGTTCCACCGTCGCCACATAGCCGTCATGGGTCATGGTCGTCATGGAGTCACCCCAGCTTCCTTCAAAAACCGCCGCACCGACTTCAGCGCTCCCTTATCCGTTTCCTGTTGCGGGTGCGGACGATGGAACACGGCATCGACGCCATGCAGGCTCACCCGTACCCGCGATCCTCGGCCTTCCGACACCTCCGCACCGACGGCCCGGAACAACGCCTCGACCTCGACCCAGGGAACATTGGCCCGAAGAGGATCGGCAAAGATGCTCTCCAGCGTGTCGCTGGTGCTTGCTTTGCATATGTAATGATACCGTAAACTGGTATCAATGGCCATGGCGACAGGGGCCACCGGCCCGGTCAACGCCAGCGGTCATGATCATGCCACCCGCCCCCACGGTGGCCGTAATAGCCCGGTTCCTCGTAGACGACGCAGGACGCCAGCGCCAGGCCGACCCCCAGGAGCAGGATTGAGGCGATGGTTCGCGCAAGCTTCATGGAAACCTCCACGCCGAACTTTCGTCGGCATGATTCATATGACCATGGAGACATGGCGCGATCATGGCCGGTTCAAGGCATTTTCGCCGTCATGACGGCTTTGCCGGTCGAGGCATGACTTCCGCATCGCACCAAGGTCAATATCGCCTTTTGATTGGGCCGCCGAGTGACGGCGGTCATACCCGTGCGGCCGGGACTCCGGGAATCCTTCCCGTCCCGGTCGACGGTCCAGCGTCCATGCCGAGGACGGTCCGCCATGTGGAAGGGAAATATGCCCACTGGAATTCTGTGGAACCGGCAGCCGCCGACTTCCACCTTGCCTGGAGATCGGCAATGAGCGTGGGACGAGAAGCGCCGGCGTCGCATCTGGCCTGCCCATTCTGCGGCGGCAGCCGGTTCAAACCCCGGCCACCCAGTGGGCTGGCCTGGTGCGGCACCTGTCACCGGGTGTTCTCGGTGGCGGCCGGCGAGACAACGGAAACGGGCGTTTCGCCCAATCCCGGAGACCGCGAACGACCGGCCGATCCGGCATCCCCGGCCTGAGCCCAACGCGGTTTCGCCGATCCCCAATCACCGGATCGCCTGGCCGGGCGACCCAGAGGCTCGTTTAATTCCTCGAGATCCGCATTATGTGATCTGTCGAAGGAATGCCGAGCCACGAGGTGGCCATGCGCCGTCTTAGCGTCCAGCACACGACCGTCTACCGATACGCTGAGCCCGTTGGCTTGGGTGAACATCGATTGATGTGCCGGCCGCGGGAGAGCCACGATCTGCGGTTGATCAAGACACGACTGGCGATCGCGCCGCAGCCGAAGGACCTGCATTGGCTGCATGACGTGTTCGACAATTCCGTGGCAGTGGCAACGTTCAGCGGAGAGACCGCGGAACTCCGCTTCGACAGCGAGGTCACCATCGAGCTCACCGAAACGGCGCTTCCCGATTATCGGCTCGAGACCGAAGCCAGGACCTTTCCGTTCGCCTATTCGCCGGACGAGCGGCCCGAGTTGGAGCGGGCGCTGGAGCGGCGGCACCCGGCCGTGGAGGTGGACCGCTGGGCGGCGCGCTTCCTGCCGGCATCCGGATCCCAGGACACCATGTCCCTGCTGCACGCCATGACGGTCGGCATCCATGAGCAATTCATCTACTCCCGTCGCACCGAGCGCGGCATCCAGACCCCAAGTGAGACGCTTCAGCGGGGCCGCGGCACCTGTCGCGATTTCGCCTTGTTGATGATGGAGGGCGTCCGCGCTCTCGGCCTCGCCGCCCGGTTCGTCAGCGGCTATGTCTTCGTCCCCGGTCCGGCCCTCGCCGCCGGACAAGGCTCGACCCATGCCTGGTTGCAGGTCTATCTGCCGGGCGCGGGCTGGGTGGATTTCGACCCGACCAATCGGATCATCGGCACCCGCAACCTCATTCGGGTCGCCGTCGCCTGGGATCCGGCGCATGTCCTGCCGCTGTGGGGCACCTTCACCGGCAGCCGATCGTCCTACCTCGGCATGGAGGTGACGGTGCGCGTGGTCGACGAGACCCATCCCTCCCGACGGACGGTGGACGAAGAGGATTTCCCCAGTTATTCCCCCACATAGCCGTCTTGCCGGGCGGCCGCGGCGATGGAGATCGAGAGACAATCATGAAAATCCGAGTCGGCTATGAGTTGATCTACGACTGTCCGCAGCCCACGCCCATGATCCTCACATTGAATATTCATTACACGCGCGCTTCCGATATTCTCATTCCCGATTTCTTGACGACCGACCCATCCGTTCCGATGGCCGCCTATCGTGACGCGTTCGGCAACTGGTGCACCCGGATCGTGGCGCCCGAGGGGCGGATCCGCATCGCCACCACCGCCGTGGTCAAGGACAGCGGCGAGCCGGACGAAATCGCATCCTGGGCCCCTCAGCATCTGGTGCAGGACTTACCCGAGGAAACCCTGGTCTTTCTGTTGGGCAGCCGTTATTGCGAAACCGATCAGCTGTCCCAGGTGGCTTGGGATCTGTTCAATTCCGCCCCGACCGGCTGGGCTCGCGTTCAAGCGATCTGCGATTTCGTGCACAACCATATCGCCTTCGGCTACGAGCACGCCCATCCCAGCAAGAGCGCTTTGGGGGCCTTCAACGAGCGGCGAGGCGTCTGCCGCGATTTCGCCCATCTGGCCATCGCCTTCTGCCGCTGCATGAATATCCCGGCGCGCTACTGCACCGGCTATCTCGGCGACATCGGCATGCCGCCGCCTTACGGTCCGATGGACTTCGCCGGCTGGTTCGAAGCCTATCTGGGCGGGCGCTGGTATACCTTCGACGCCCGCAACAACATGCCGCGGATCGGGCGGGTGCTGATCGCGCGGGGCCGCGACGCGGCCGACGTCGCCATCACCAATACCTTCGGCCCCAACACCCTGGTCAGCTTCAAGGTGTTTACCGACGAGATCACCGAGGGCGGTTGACGCCGATGGCGTTGGACCCGGTCCTGCTGTCCCGCATCCAGTTCGCCTGGGTCGACCGAGCCATCCGGGGCCGGATTTCATCCCTTCGGGCAGCGCGACTCTGCGCAATCCCTTGACGAAACCACGGAGAGGAACAAGATAATAGCTTGGCGGTGCCGGATAGGACCGCCGGTTTGGGGTGCCGCAAGGGCCCACGACCGGACTCGCTCAACCGAGGAGGACGTCTCGCGATGACTCGCGTATCTCTTTTCAATAGCCCGCTGCTGCTTGGTTTCGACCATTTCGAGCGGGTTCTCGACCGAATTTCGAAAACTTCCGCCGAGGGCTATCCGCCCTACAACATCGAGCAGATCGGTGACAACGGTTTGCGCATCACGCTGGCGGTGGCCGGCTTTTCCATGGACGACCTGCAGGTGGCCATCGAGGACAACCAGCTGGTCATTCGTGGCCGCCAAGGTGAAGAGGACCCGAATCGCGTCTTTCTGCATCGCGGTATCGCCGCCCGGCAGTTCCAGCGCGCCTTTGTCCTCGCCGAAGGCATCGAAGTGACGAACGCCACCATCGACAACGGTTTGTTGCATGTCGATCTGCAACGGCCGATGCCGGAAAGCCGGGTCCGTACCATCAGGATCGAGAAGGCGACGCGTAGCAACGGCGGCGCCCCGGCGATCGATGTGGAGACCGGCAAATGAGGGCGGCGTCGAGACAGGAGGCGGAGATGAACATCCACAGCAGTATCAACCCGTCCCGCAGCATGACGGCCCATGACTTCGCCGTATGGGGCATGCAGGACATCGCCTACATCAAGCGGGTGGTGATCAACGACGAAGTCGGTTGGGCCATCCACGGCGCCGACGGCACCAATATCGGTTTGGCGCATGACCGCGCCCTGGCCTTTGCCGCGGTCCGCCAGCACGACCTGGAACCGGTCAGCGTGCACTGAAAATGAAGACGGCGGCTAACCGGGCCGCCGTTTTTTTGCCGAGTGGCACCGGCCTTATATGAGGCGGCTGCCGTCAAGCGGCTTTTGCGTGCAAAAGCCGCTTGACGGGAAAAAACCGGCGGCGAAGCC
>CAIOJO010000023.1 GCA_903858635.1 uncultured Telmatospirillum sp.
CCGGCGAGGGCAAAGCAAAGGCTAGTGCCCTGACCCAAACGGAATCCTCCGTTTGGGTCAGGGCACTAGGGATCTTCCATTCTGGCAAAGCATCCGGCTCAGCATGCGGGTTCTCTCTTCCGGGTTCGATCCCTTCGCGCTGCCGGTGCATGGCGGTGACCTTCCCGCTGCCGAGGCTCGCTTCGGCCGGCCGGCCGACGGTTGGCTCGATCTTTCGACCGGAATCAATCCGTTTTCCTATCCGCTGCCGGAGATCCCGCCCAGCTGCTGGGAGCGGTTGCCCGACGCCTCGCTCGAAGGGGCCTGCCGGCTTGCCGCGTCAAGGGCTTACGGGGTGGGCGAGCTGGAGCAGCTGGTGACGGCCGCGGGATCACAGGCGGTCATTCAATTGCTGCCGCGGCTGCGGCCGTTTTCCCGTGTAGCGGTGGTCGGCCCGACCTACAACGAACATGCCAGCTGTTGGGCCAATGCCGGCCACCACGTGGTGGCCTGTGAAACACTCGACCGGGTCGGCGATGCCGAGGTAGTGATCGTCTGCAATCCCAACAATCCGGATGGACGGCGTTATCAACCCGGGCGGTTGCAGGCGGTGGCTCGAGACTTGGCGGGGCGCGGCGGCTGGCTGGTGGTCGACGAGGCGTTTGGCGACACCGCCCCCGAACTGTCTTTGGCCGGGCGAGTCGAAGCGGGCCTGATCGTGCTGAAGAGCTTCGGCAAGTTTTTCGGCTTGGCCGGGGTGCGACTCGGCTTTGGCGTCGCCGAGCCGGCATTGGCGCGGCTCATCCGCGCTGGCCTTGGACCATGGGCAGCCAGTGGGCCGGCCATGCTGATCGGGGCTCGCGCCTTGGCCGACGACGCATGGATCGGCGCCATGCGGGAACGCCTGGCCGCGGAGAGTGCGGCGTTGGACGCCATCCTGGGGCGTGCCGGCCTGTCGGTGACCGGCGGCACGCTGCTGTTTCGCCTGATCAACGCGCCGCGCGCCTGGGCCCTTTATGAGCATCTGGGGCAGCGCGGCATCCTGGTCAGGCCATTCGTCACCGCTGCCCGTTGGTTGCGTTGCGGCCTGCCGCCGGGAGACAAGGGGCGGCACCGGCTGAGCGAGGCCCTGGCTGCCTGGCAGGACTAATCACCTATCCTTGAATATCCCATGCGGGACATTCCGACGCCCTGGTGCCCGGCCCACATCATGTAGCTCCACCCGGTGGCGGGTGGACAACCAGAAGGTTAGCCTAGAAGGCGATCGGGAGACGTTATGGAAAAGCCGTTGCATTGCCCGCGCCCGGGGTCCCGGGCCTATGAAGTCGTCATCTACAACCGTCAAGTTCGAGCCCTGCTCAAGGAGAACGAGTCCCATCCCGACTACGACGATCGCTGGGCCGACCTGATGCGGCAGACGGTCGAGGCCGCCGATGCCGAGGAGGCCGAGGCGATGGCGGCGCGCCGCTATCCGCCCGAGGCCGGGTTCGTCATCGCCTCGGTCAAGGCGGTATCCCAGTGAGCGATCAGTTGATCGGCATCAGGTCTTCGAAATAGAGATAGGCTTCGGCAGTGTCGAAGACGACGCCGTCGAAGCCGAGGTCGACCAGCCCCTGCATGTACTTGCCGATGATGTCCTTCCACTCGGCCGACCAATAGCGGACGATCATCTGGGAGGGCTCGATCAGATCGGGGGCGACCAGCCATGCCGGGTTCCCCGGACGCCACTCGCGTTTCCAATAGAATCGCGTATCGGTGGCGCGGCCGATCGGCAGCGTGGCCAGGACCAGCCGTGGCATTCCCAGGGCCTTGTATCTCAGCGATTTGACGTCGGCCGCGGTGAGGGCCTCGCTGTCCCGCCAGAAGGGGTCGAGCAACAGCATGTCGTAGTTGGTGGCGCCGAGTGCCGCCACCCACTCGTCGCGGCTGCCGAAGCGATCGGAATGCATCATCGGCAGGAAGTTGCGAACGTCGGCGAGGTCGGTGACCGGGCGGGGATTCTCTTCGGCCGGATGCTCATGGGGCAACCGGGCGAGACGCTTGTCCGGATCGGGGGCCAGATAAGACAGGATGTGCGCCTCGCGCGCCTTCTTGGCGACGGCCGCCCGGGTGGCGGCGGTGGGGCAATATTCGATGCTGAAGACCTGGCGGCCTTCCTTGCGCAGGACGCCGGCCGCATTGAGGAGGTCGCGGGTGACGCTTGCGTCGGTGGTCTGGTCGATGGCGTCGCGGCCGCAGAACAGCCCATCGATCAGCATGCCGTCGATCGCTTCCAGGTAAGGGCGGATGACACTGCCCACCGGCAGGTACTTGTCGGTCGCGCCGTCCGGGTCGCGTGCGGTTTCCCAGTTGTATTCGCGCTTCTCCTTGATCAGCAGTTCCGGCCCATTGCGGACCATGGCCAGAAAGCTGGAATTGCGCTGTTTGCCGTAGGCCGCCAGGGTGATGACGATGTCGCGCATGTATTCGCGATGATTGGGAATTTGCTCGAGCGGGGTATAGGGCATGTCGCGCATTCTGCGCTTTCCCGGCTTGCCGGCCGGGGGCGCCGACTGGGCGAAGGCGGTCCGGCTGAGCAACAGGCAGCCGAGGGCCGCAGTCAAGGCACGGCGGGTTATCATTGCAGCAGCTCCCGGACATATTCGGCAATCGCCAGCGAGGCGGTGAGTCCGGGTGATTCGATGCCGTAGAGATTGACCAGCCCGGGGACCCCGTGATCCGCCGGTCCCTGCACCAGGAAGTCCCTGGCCGGTTCGCCTGGCGCCTGGATCTTCGGTCGGACGCCGGCATAGCCGGGACGCAGCGCCCCATCGGGCAAGCCCGGCCAGTAACGCCGGATGACCCCATAGAAGCCGTCGGCCCGGCCCGGATCGACCTCGTAGTTCTCACGCTCGATCCACTCGACATCGGGGCCGAAACGGCCCTGACCTGCCATGTCGACGGTATAGTGCACGCCGATCCCGGCGCTCTCCGGGATCGGATAGACCAAGCGGCCGAATGGCTGACGTCCGCTCAGCATGAAGTAGTTGCCCTTGCACAGATGAAGCTGCGGCACGCTGGCCGCCGCCAGGCCCTCGATCGACGCGGCAAGGCGGTTGGCGCCGAGACCGGCCGCATTGACCAGACGCCGGCACAGCAATCTGTCCGGTTGATCGCCCCCGACCGCCAGGGCGATGCCGTTCCCGGTGACCTCGCCGCCCAGGACCGGACTCTTCAAGGCCAGAACGGCGCCGTTGGCCTCGGCGTCGCCCTGCAGCGACAGCATATAGGCATGACTGTCGAGAATTCCGGTCGATGGCGACAGAAGAGCGCTGGTGCAGACCAGCGCCGGCTCCAGCTGGCGCACCTCGGCGAGGCTGATCGGTGCCAGTCCGTCGACGCCGTTCCGCCGCCCGTTCTCCAGGATGGCTTGCAGTTTCTGTTCCTCGGCGGCGTCGGTCGCCACGATCAGCTTGCCGACCATGCGGTGCGGCAGCCCGCGCTCGGCCAGATAGCGGCGGAGCATGCGGTTGCCTTGCACGCAGAACCGCGCCTTGAGGCCCTCGGTCGGATAATACATGCCGCCATGGATGACTTCGCTGCTGCGCGAACTGATCCCGCTGCCGATGGCCCCGGCCGACTCCAGGATCACCACTTCATGCCCGGCCAGGGCGAGGGCTCGAGCTGCCGCCAAGCCGACGACCCCGGCTCCGACGACCGCGCATTCCACCTTATCGGTCATTGCTTGAGTTCGACCCCGCGCATTCAAGGCCAGTGGCAATAGAGGAGCAGCTTAGCATCGATGTTCTGTCGCGCCCACTGTCGGACAGGTCTCTGTAGAGGACAGGGAGGCCGACGTCGATCATGCCGTTTGACAGCGTCCAAGGCGAAGCTTGTAATAGATCATCCCTTTTGGGGGAAGGGTTGCCATCTTATGGGAAGGAAGCGGATGCTTCGCGCTTTGGCGTTCGGGACGCTGCTGGTCGGCTGCCTGACGGTGTCCGCACCGTGTGACGCCACGTCGCTGAAGGACGTCAAGGTCGGCGTCCGCATCTTCGACTTCGTCAGCAACCTGCCGCACGGCAAGACCGATCTGGGAATCATCTACGATCCGCAGCGGCGCGATTCGGTCGATGACGCCCAATCCATCCTGAACTGGTTCACCTCGGGGGCGGTCGACAACCGGATGGGCTTGGTGCCGGAACTGGTCGACGTCCGCCGGTTGGGCGAGGTGCCAGGCTTGCGCGCCGCCATCGTCGCCAGCAGCCTCGAAGGCTATTTCGATCTCATTCTCGATTACGCCAGGAAGAACGGCACCCTCACCATTTCCTCCGATCTGGCCTGTGTGCGGGACGGTAAATGCTCGGTGGGCGTTTCCAGCCAGCCGCGGGTCGAGGTCGTCGTCAGCCAGAAGGCATCGCTCAGCTGCGGGATCCAGTTCTCGGAAGCCTTCCGCATGATGGTCACAGAGTACTGATATGAAGCTGGTCCTTCCTTCCTCCGCCCTTCTTCTGTCGGTTCTTTTCGGCGGAGCCGCACTGGCGCAACAGCTCGACTACGGACGCTACGAGGAGATTTTCGGCGAGCCGGTGACCATCAGCGCCACCGGCCGGCCGGAACGGCTGTCCAACACCCCGGTGATCATGGACGTGATCACCGCCGAGGACATCGGGCGCTCGGGGGCGCGCGACGTTCCCACCTTGCTGCGCCGCCTGCCCGGCATCGATCTGTTCCACGCCTCGCAGGGCACGGAAGAGCTGTCGATGGGCGGCTATGTGCAGCCGTTCGGCAGTCGGTACATGGTCCTGTTGAACGGGCGGCAGGTGTATTTCGACGGCTTCGGCGAGACCTTCTGGGCCAGTCTGCCGGTCGAGCTCGAGGAGATCCGCCAGATCGAGGTCGTGCGCGGTCCGCAGAGCGCGCTTTACGGCTTCAACGCGGTGGACGGGGTGATCAACATCGTTACCTTCGATCCGGTCGACGACAAGGTCAATGCGGCCCGCCTGCGCCTCGGCAATCATGCCCGGCGGGACGTCGCGGCCACCACCACCCAGTCCCTGGGCGATGGTGCCGGGGTGCGGCTGACGGTGGCCGACGACCACGCCCATGACGGCGGCATGGTGGTGCAGACCCCGGCCAACCTGCAATATCTGAAGGATCCGGACCGGCGCTCGCTGGCCGGCGATTTCGGCGTCACCCTGGGCGATGGCAGCCGGCTGGGCTTGGAGGCCTCGCATACCGACATCGGCCAGCGCGGCATTGCCTACAACGTGTTCTACGACGCCCGCATCAAGACCGATTCGGTGAAGGGCAGCTATACGGCGGAAACGCCGATCGGCCAGCTCAACGGGACGGCCTATTACACCCTGGTCAACATGCCCTGGGTCAACGCCCAGCCGTTCACCCCGACCAACGTCAACGACCATACCATCGTCGCGCAGGTCTCGGATTTGTTCAAGATCGGCGGGGCCGACAGCTTCCGTCTGGGTGTCGAGGCCCGCCACCTGCTGATTGCGGCGGGCAATTTGAACGACGGCGCGGAGAGCGGCGATCTGGCCGCCGGCTCGACCATGTGGCAACACGACTTCTCGCCCCAGCTGTCGATGGTCAATGCGCTGCGCTACGACTATTTCAAGCTGGGCCGGACCGGCGGCAAGGTGTCCCTTGCCGACCGGACCAATCCCGACATCTACACCAATGCCGATTTCGACCGCAGCCTGACCGGCTACAGCGTCAACTCGGCCCTGGTCGACAAGCTGGGCGACGACGACAGCCTGCGCCTGACCTTGGCCCGCGGATTGAAGCTGCCGTCGCTGACCAATTTGGGGTCGGTGCAGCGTTACGTTCCGGTGATTCCCGCCCCGATGCGGCCCGGGGTGCCGAGCCCGGTCTTCTATTTCTATGGCAACCCCGACCTGCTGCCCTCGGCCGTCTATGACTACGAACTGGGCTGGGACCACGATGTCCGCGCCATCGAGGCGACCACCCGGGTCAACGTCTTCCACGAGATGACGATGAGCCATATCGGCACCCCTTATGCCCTGATCAACGGGCAGTTCGCCCAGGTCTCGATGATGTCCACCGGGTCGGTGGCCGACGGTCTGCGCCTGCAGCTCGAGCACAAGGCGAAGGAAGGATGGAGCTGGGGTGGCAACTACACCTACGAGCGCCTGCATGAGCATTACGACTGGGGCTTCCACCACAACGAGCCGCTGCACAAGATCAATGCCAATCTGGGATATGCCCTGGGGCCCTGGGAATTCGACGTCTACGGGGCCTATACCTCGGCCACCAAGAATTTCGGCGCCGTTCTGGGGCCGATCCCGGCGATCTTCGTCGAATCGGTGAAGGGATACGGCACCCTGGCCCCGCGCATCGCCTGGCATGCCACAGACAACCTGACCCTCGAGCTGGTCGGCGAGAACTTGTGGACCTACCAGGACACGATCGCCCAGAGAACCGGGCCCGGGTTCTACGCGTCGGTCAAAGTCACCTACTGACGGCTGTATTGTTCCTTCTCTATCCATTCTGGGTGGTTTGTGAGTGTTCCGCATCATCGATTGCGTGCGCTCGCGCGCCTGTTGGGCTTCTTTCTGGAATAGTTCGATTCAATCATTGGTGGTTCTTTGTGAGTGTTGAACTATGTCATTTGACAAATGTCACATTTGACGTTTGTAATAAAACCCATCGAACAGGAATGTGTGGCTCGCGGAGGAAGGGTGGGGATGCTTCGCGCTTTGGCGTTCGGGACGCTGCTGGTCGGCTGCCTGACGGTGTCCGCACCGTGTGACGCCACGTCGCTGAAGGACGTCAAGGTCGGCGTCCGCGTCTTCGACTTCGTCACCAACCTGCCGCGCGGCAAGACCAATTTGGGGATCATCTACGATCCGCAACGGCGCGATTCGGCCGATGATGCCCAATCCATCCTGAATTGGTTCGCCTCGGGGGCGGTGGACAATCGAATGGGATTGGTGCCGGAACTGGTCGACGTCCGCCGGTTGAGCGAGGTGCCAGGCCTGCGCGCCGCCATCCTTGCCGACGGCAACGAGCCCTATTTCGATGTTATTTTCGATTACGCCAGGAAGAACGGCACCCTCACCATTTCCTCCGATCTCGCCTGTGTGCGGGACGGCAAATGCTCGGTGGGCGTTTCCAGCCAGCCGCGGGTCGAGGTGATCGTCAGCCAGAAGGCATCGGTCAGCTGCGGCATCCAATACTCGGAAGCCTTCCGCATGATGGTCACAGAGTACTGAGATGCGCCGTTTCCTCCCCTCTATCGCGGTCCTGCTGCCGCTTGTGGCCGGCAACGCACTGGCGCAACAGCTCGACTGCGGTCGCTACGAGGAGATGTTCGGCGAGCAAGCTGACCTACTGATAGTTGGATCACTCCGTCTTGCTTCCTGCTTTCCCTTTTTGCTGGTCTCGGTTCGACATTTCCCGGGAGCGCGAAGTCCTGCCTCAAACCCACCGATGATAAAGCGTCTCATTTCGCCTACGCGGACCTGTTCATTTGCGCTATTATGTCATGAGTTTTTGGCAGAATGGGCTGTCCTGTTCAATCATTGGGAGGTCGTTCTGAGGTGTGGGTGCGATTATTTGACAAATGTCACATTTGGCGTTTGTAATAAAAGCCTTTTTAAAAGAAAGGTTATTGCCGCGGGGGAAGGGTGCAACTCCGTCGGCGCCGGTTTGCCTGATTTGGCGGTAGCATGAAGCGGATCCTTCCTTCCTCCGCCCTTCTTCTGTCGGTTCTTTTCGGCGGAGCCGCACTGGCGCAACAGCTCGACTACGGACGCTACGAGGAGATGTTCGGCGAGCCGGTGACCATCAGCGCCACCGGCCGGCCGGAACGGCTGTCCAACACCCCGGTGATCATGGACGTGATCACCGCCGAGGACATCGGGCGCTCGGGGGCGCGCGACGTTCCCAC
>CAIOJO010000024.1 GCA_903858635.1 uncultured Telmatospirillum sp.
ACACTATAGGTGGTAGGTGTGGGTAAAAGGCGGATAGGCAAGGTTCCTTCGTCATCGGATCGGCGGACAACTCCGAAAATGTCGAGATCATCCGCAGCATCCTCAGTCTCGGCCGGTCGCTCAACATGATGGTGATTGCCGAGGGAATCGAAAGCAAGGCCGACGCCACCATGCTGGCCGCGGCCGCTTGCCCGATCGGCCAAGGCTACCTGTACGGCCGTCCGGCGCCGGCGAGCCAACTCGGCCCGACCTTGGTCGCATGGGCATCGGCCCGCACCGAGCGCTAATTGTGATCGCACTGGCTCGCCAGTCCCATTCGTCATTCCCGCGTAGGCGGGAATCCATGGGCAGTTCCACTGTTGGGATGTTGAAATGGACCCCCGCCTTCGCGGGGGTGACGAAACTAATTCTGTCATAGATCTGGAGCCACGGCCCTGATCATCCCGTGATGATCAGGGCCGTCACTCGGCTGCCGAAGCAGCCGTTGCCGGGTTCTCAGCTGACCGAAATCTTCAGCAGCTTTTCGGCGTTGGTCTGGTAAATCTGCTTGCGCTGGGCGTCGGTGATCGGCAGTTCGTCGATGATCTTGATCGTCTCGCGGATGAACATCGGACCCTTCTCCGGATCGAAGGGAGAATCCGAGGCGAACAGCACATGGTCGAAGCCGAAGAAGTCGAGGCCGCATTTGGTCGCCGGCACCGAGCCGAAAACCGCCGTATCGGCGTAGAACATCTTGAAATAGTCGACCGGGCGCTTCTTCAGCTCCTTCAGCAGGATCGTGTAGTCCTCATCCGTAGTGCGGCTGCCCAACTGGTCCCAGCCGGGGCCGACGCGCCCTTCGAAATAAGGGACCATGGCACCCAGATGATGGGTGATGATCTTGATGTTGGGATGGCGGTCGAACAGCTTCGAGAACACCAGCCGGGCCATCGCCACGCTGGTCTCGTAGGGCCAGCCGAAGGTCCACCAGATCTCGTAAAGCGACTTGCTCTCGGTCTTGTAGTCGGGGATGTCGGCGCCGCGGGCCGGATGCAGCCAAATCGGCAGGTCGTAGGCGGCCATGGCGTCGAACAGCGGCAGGAACTCGGGCAGGTCGAGCGGCTTGCCGGCTGCGTTCGAGAAGATCTGGATGCCGCGCGCGCCGAGATCCTTGATCGCCCGGTGCAGTTCCTTCAGCGCCGCATCGGGATTGTTCATCGGCAGCGAGGCGGTGAACGCCGGGAAGCGTTTCGGATATTTGGCGCAGAGTTCGGCCATGCCGTCATTGGCCGCCTGGGCCAGGTCCGGGCTGACATCGGGGCCGGCCAGCACTTCCAGCGGCGGGGCGGCCAGACACAGGATCTGGCGATAATCCTCGCCGAAACGGTCCATGACGCGGAAGCGTTCGTCGAGATTGGCCAGCATGGGGATTTCGCGTACGCGCTTGCCCATGTCCTTGTGCTTGCCGGCGACGCTCATCATCTTGTCGAAATATTTTGTCGGGAAGATGTGATTGAAGATGTCTATCTTTATCATCTGCATTCCTTGTCGGGTTTGAGGTTGATCAACGTTCTTTTCGGCTATTCACTTTCGGCGACGGTGGCGATTTCGGCGCCGATCTCGCTCGGGTGGCTGGGGGTTCGGCCGCCGACCAGCCGGCCGACGGTCAGAACGGCGAAGGTGGCGAGGATGGTCGGCAACGCGCCGACGGCGAAGATGGTGGGCGTCGCCCATTGCATGCCGATGACGATGCCGCCGACCACCGGGCCGATCACCGAACCGATCCGGCCGATGCCCAGGGCCCAGCCGATGCCGGTGGCCCGCATCACCGTCGGGTAGTAGTTGGCGGCCAGGGCATTGGCGCTGATCTGGGCGCCGACGATGCAGAAGCCGGCGCAGAAGGTGGCGCTCATCAGCTGCAGGGCCCCCGAGGTGGCAAGACCGATGCAGGCGACGAACACCCCGCCCAACGCATAGGTTACCGCCAGCACCACATAGGGATTGGTCTTGTCGATCAGACGGCCGAGGACGAGGGTGCCGAAGATCCCGCCGATATGGATGAGGCCGGTCGCCGTCAGCGCTTCCTGCTCGCTCAAGCCGGCGTTATGGGCGACCGTGGGCAGCCAATTGGCAAGGAAGTAGAGTTCGAGCAGGTTGACGAAGAACATCACCCAGAACAGCAAGGTGACCAGGCTGCGCCCATCCTTGAACAGCAGCTTGACCGGAAAGCCCTTGCTTGCATGCTCGTCGCTGGCGACGAACCGGGTATTGGCCGGATCGAACCGCAGGGCCGGATCGATCCGAGTCAGGAACGCCGCCACCCGGGCCCCCGCGTCGCCGCGCAGGGTCAGCACCCGGATCGATTCCGGCAGCGCCAGCAGCAACACCGGAACCAGCAGCAGGGGAATGGTGCCGCCGAACCAGAACACCGACTTCCAGCCGTAGCCGCGGATCAACTGGGCGGCGATGGCCCCACCCAATCCCGAGCCCAACGAGAAGCCGAAGAACATCACCATGGTCAGGGTCGAGCGGACGCGTTTGGGCAGGAATTCCGAGGTCAGGGCAATGGCGTTCGGCATCGCCCCGCCCAGCCCGAGGCCGGTGGCGAAACGCAGCCAGAACAGGCTTTCGAGGGAATCGGCGAACGGGGTGAGCAGGGAAAAGGTGCCGAACAACACGGCCGAGGTGGCAATCACCATCTTGCGGCCGATCCGGTCGGACAACGGGCTGAAAATCAGCGCGCCGACCATCAGGCCGAACAATCCGGCGCCGAATACCGGACCCAGCGCGCCCGGCTTCAGGTTCCACAGCTTCGACAGCCCCGGGGCCACATAGCCCATGGCGGTGACGTCGAAGCCGTCCATGAACAGGGCCGCCGCGCATAGCACGATGACCTTGATCTGAAAGCGACTGAGTGGTCTCTCGTCGATGATCTTGGAGACATCGACGGTCTGTACGGTGCTCACCTAAGTTTCCCCCTATTTTCTTGTGACGCGTCGCCATCGGCTCACAGTTGTTTCCCTACTCTTCTCGTCGTCCCCGGACTTGAATTCGGGGATCCATGGAGTGCCGGGTCACCCCCGGACTGTGATCCGGGGGCGGCAATGACGAAAATGAGATGAGCCAGCGCGCTTCCGTTATTCGTTCGTCTCCATGTAGACATGCTTGGTCTCGGAGAATTCGCGCAGGGCATCGAGCCCGTGCAGGCGGCCGAAGCCGCTCTGGCCATAGCCGCCGGTCTCGGCCTCGGCCAGCAGCGCGTTGTGCGTGTTCAGCCAGACGGTGCCGCTGCGCAAGGCGGCGGCGACCCGCTGGGCCCGTTTGAGGTCGGTGGTCCATACGCTGGCCGCCAGGCCGTAACGGGTGCAATTGGCCTTGGCCACCGCTTCGGCCTCGTCTTCGAAGGTCTCCAGGGTGAGCACCGGACCGAACAGCTCCTCTTGGACCAAGGGCAAGCTGGTGTCTTGGGTGGCGAACAGGCTGGGCGAGAGGAAGGCGCCCTTGGCCAGGCGCCCGCCCCCCGCACGGCCCACCAGCAGCGGCTCGGCGACCCGGCAGGCCTGTTCGACGATGCCCAGCACGCGGTCGCGGTTGGCCATGTCGATCAGCGGGCCAAGCTGGCTCTCCGGCTCGCGTCCGGGCCCGATGACCAGGGCCGAGAGGGCGGCCTTCAGTCGATCCGCCGCCTCGTCGTAACGCGACGCATGGACCAGCACTCGGGTCGCCGCGGTGCATTGCTGGCCCGACTTGACCACGGCGGCGGCGACCAGTTTGGGTGCCACCCGGACTAGGTCGGCATCGGGGAAGACCACGCAGGGGGCCTTGCCCCCCAGTTCCAGATTGAGGCGCTTCAAGGTTCCCGCGGCGGCGGCCATGATCTTCTTGCCGACGCTGCTGCTGCCGGTGAAGCTGAGCACCGCCACGTCGGGTGACTCCACCAAGGCCTGGGCGGCGGCGCTGCCGGTCTCATGGACCAGGTTGACCCCGCCCGGCGGCAGATCCAGCCCGTCCAGGCAGGCCAGGATGGCGTCGGTGGCCAGGGCCGTCTGCGGCGCCGGTTTGATCACCACGGTGCAGCCGGCCGCCAGGGCGGGGGCCAGCGAGCGGATCAGCAGGACCGCCGGCGCATTCCACGGCACGATGATGGCGGCGATGCCGGCCGCTTCCTGGTGCAGCTGCGACACCACGCCCGGCTGCGGGCTGCCCAGACGTCCCTGATAGAGGCGGGCCAGCCCGGCATAGTAGCGCAGCTCGGAGGCGGCGCCGCCCACTTCGCCGCGGGTGCCGCCGATCAACGCGCCGCTGCCGGCGGTGATCAACTGCGCCACCTGCTCGCGGCGCGCTTCCAGGCGATCGGCGAAGGCCAACAGAACGGCCGCCCGTTGATTCGGCGAATGGCGCCAGGCGGTGGTCTCGAAGGCCTGCTTGGCGGCGGCGATGGCCGCCTCGGCTTCGGCCCGGCCACCCAGCGGCACCTGGCCGACCAGCTGGCCGTCGGCCGGATCATGGATCGGCGCCGTCTCGCCGCCACTCACCCATTCTCCGGCGATCAGGTGACGCGCTGTTTCGGTCATGGCCTTCTCCTACTCTTGGTCAGTTGCGGCGGCTGTGGCGGTGGCCGGGCTAATTGGCGACCGGGTTGAATTTCGGCCACGGATCCTCGACCATCGGAATGGTTTCGAACTCGACATTGGCCCATTTGCCGTCGACCTTTTCGAGCTTGCGCAGATATTCGTTCTGCACCACGTCGCGCGTCGCCGCATTGATATGCACCGGGCCGCGTGGGCTGCCGTCGTTCTTCCATTCCTTCAAGAGCGCCATGGTGCGGTCGGGGTCGATCTTCCCGTCTTGCGCCTTGATGGCCTTGTAGATGGCGTCCATGCCATCCCAGGCGCTGGCGGCCAGGTCGGTGGTGGTCGAATTGGCGCCGTACTCCTTCTTCCACAAGGCGACGAAGGCCTTGTTGGCTGGTCGGGTGGCGGCCGCCGAATAGTGGAACATGGTGACGACGCCGGGCGGCAAATCGGCCAGCTTGATGATCTCGTCGTCGGCGGTGATATCGCCGGGGCCCATCAAGCGGATGCCGGCCGCCGCCATGCCCAGCTCGTTGAACGCCTTGAGGGCTGCCGAGGGCATGGTACCGGTGGGGACGAACAGGAACATCGCATCCGGCTTGGCTTCCATGACCCGCTGGAAGTAGGGAACGAAATCCACCCCTTTCATCGGCATGCGCACCGAGCCGACGATCTGACCGCCGTTCTCGGTGAAGCCCTTGATGAAGGCCGCTTCGCCGTCATGGCCGGGGGCGAAGTCCATCACCGCCGTATAGGCCTTCTTGATGCCGTTTTTGGCCGCCCATTGGCCCAGCGGATAGCTGGACTGCCAGAGGGTGAAGCAGACGCGGGCGTAATAGGGCGACAGGCGCATGGTGGCCGATGTGCCGGCATGCATGATGACGGTCGGCACCTTCGCTTCGGTGATCATCGGGGCCACCGCATTGGCATTGGGCGTCCACAGAAAGCCGGTCAGAAACTGCACCTTGTCCCGGGTGATCAGTTCCTGGGCGATGCGCCGCGCGGCCTCCGGATTGGGGCCGCCGTCGTCGCGAAGGATCAGTTCCACCTTATTGCCGCCAAGATCCTGTTCATGGGTCTTCATGTAAAGGCGGATTGCCCTTTCTCCAACTTCACCCATCGAAGCATCCGGCCCGGACATGCTCAGGATAACTCCGACTTTGATGGTCTCTGCCATGGCAGAGACAGGGACGAGGGCGGCCACTGCGGCCAGACCAAGCAGTATTTTGTTCCATTTCATGCGGTCGCCCTCCCTTTATATTTATTGAGCCGATGTCATGGCTTACCAGGACTCGATAAGTATCTTTTCATAGTCTTCCGCCGTCGCTGGGCGCGGGTTGGTGGCGGCGGCGTTATCTTTCAAGCCTTCCTCGGCGAAGCGCCGCAGATCCGCCCGCTGGACCCCCAAGGCGCGCAGCCCGGCGGGAATGCCCAGCCGGTCATTCAGTTTGGCCGCCCACTCCGACAAATCGGCTCCCTCCGGCAGACCGATGGTCTCGCGGAGGGTTCGGTACTTGGACGGCGCCGCCGGCGCATTGAACCGCAGCACCGCCGGTAACAGGATGGCATTGACGGTGCCGTGATGCAGGCCGAGTTCGCCCAGCGGGTTGTCCAGAGCGTGGATCGCACCGAGCCCCTTTTGGAAGGTCATGCCGCCTTGCAAGGCGGCCATCATCATCTCGCTCCGCGCTTCGATGTCGGCGCCGTCGGCGGTGGCGCGTTCGATATGACGGACGGCACGGCGCAGCCCGTCCAGACCGATGGCATCGGCCGGCGGGTTATCGCGCGGCGATAGGTAGGTCTCGATGCAATGGGTGATCGCGTCCATCCCGGTGGCAGCGGTCAGCGCCGGCGGCAGGCCGAGCGTCAGCTCCGGGTCGCAAATCGCCGTCTTGGGAATCAGGTGCAGGCTGACCAGCGGCTTCTTGCGGCCGCTATTGAGTGTAATGACGCTGGCCCGCCCGACTTCGGCCCCCGATCCAGCCGTGGTCGGCACGGCGATCAGCGGAAACAATCGGCTGCCGATACGGTCGGGGCGGCCCGGTTCGGCCACGTAGTCTGCCAGTTTGCCGCCTTGGGCGGCCAGCAGGGAGACCGACTTCGCCAGATCGATCGGCGAGCCGCCTCCCACGGCCACCAGGCCGTCGCACTGGCCGGCCTGGAACTGTGCCAGAGCCTCCAGCACGGCCTCCTCGGTGGGGTTCGGCGGGGTGCGGTCGAACACCGAGAGGGTCGGCAGCTCAGCCAGCACCGCGCTGACGCGCGCCAGGACCGGGGTGCGCACCAGTCCCTGATCGGTGACCAGCAGCGGCCGCTTGATGCCGAGTTGGGCCAATTCTTCCGGCAGGGTGGTGATGACCCCCGGGCCGAACTGAATGCGCGCCAGATAGTTGATCAGGGCCATGCGTGTCTCGTTGGTGCTTCTTCAATTCATCGCGCAGGCGACGCTGACCAGCGCTTGGCTGCCCGAGGCGACGGCGGCCATGGCCCGGTCCAAGGCCGGCAACAGTTCCTCGGGGCGCTCGACCCGCTGGCCGAACCCGCCGCAGGCCTCGGCCACCATCTCGAAGGCCGGCGACGGCCGCAGGTCGGTCAATGGCGGTGCGTCCATGGCGGCTGCCACGCCGTTGGGGTACATCATCCGGGTGGCGGCGCGCACGGCGCCCCATCCCCCGTTGTCGAAGACGATGAACAGCACCGGCAAGCCGTGGGCCCGCGCCACCCAATGGGCCGGGGTGGGGTTGCCGAACATGTAGGAACCGTCGCCGACCGTGCAGATGACCGGCCGATCGGGGGCGGCCAGCTTGGCGCCCAAGGCGGCGCCGAGGCTCCAGCCGAGGCCGCCGGCCGGGCTGGTGCCATAGAAGCCGTCCGGCCGGCTGCAGCTGACCTGTTCGATCGACACGCCCATCTCGCCCACCAGAATGGAATCGGCGGGCCGCCAGCTATCGATCTGGTGGCTGACCCAGGCGGCCGACAGGGCGCCGGGCTGGCCCGGGGTCTCGGCCTTGCGGCGGATCTGGGCGACGCGATCACGGTGATCGGCGGCGATGGCGTCGCGCCGGATGGCGGTGCGCACCGCGGCGGCCTGTGGGGCCAGCAACTGGGCCATCTGGTCCAGGGCCTGGGTGGGGTCGCCGGCCAGGGTGAGGTCGGCGGGGAAACCGCGCAGCGGATAACGGGCGAACAGCGGGTCGAAGCCCAAATGGACGATCCGGGCAGCGGCCGGCGGTGACTGCAGCTGCGGGATCCATGGCACGTCGCATTCGACCACCAGGACCAGGTCGGCCTCGCCCAGGAACGGCTGCGGGTCGAACCCGACATGCATCGGATGGTCGATCGGCAGGCAGCAATAGCGTGGCGAGAAGGTGACCACCGGGGCCGCCGCGATCTCGGCCAGCCGAGCCAGCGCCTGGCTCGAGCCGGGGGTGCGGCCGATGCCCGAGGTGATGATCAGGGGGCGTTCGGCGGCGCCCAGCCATTCGGCGGCGCGGGCCACCGAGGCCGGGTCGCAGAGTGGCGGCGCCGGCGGCGCCATGCGCGACGGAATGCGGGGCGAAACGCCGTCCATCCGGGCCGCCAGCGGTTCGCGCGGCAACGACAGATAGACCGGACCGGCCGGCTCGCTGGCGGCCAGTGCCAGGGCGCGATCCACCACCGTCTCCAATTGATGCGGCGAGGTCACCTCGAACGACCATTTGACGCTCTCGCGCACCATCCCGGCCTGGTCGAACATCTCCTGCGCCCAATGGATGAAGCGCGAGCGCGTGCCGGCCGGGCCCTGCTCGGTCAGCGGCGTGCGGCCGGACATCAGCAGCATCGGCAGATTGGCCCGGTTGGCGTTGAGCAATCCGTTGATGGCGTTGGCCAGGCCGACATTGACATGCAGCATCACCGCCTGCGGCCGCCCCGACACCATGGTGTGGCCATGCGCCATGGCCACCGCCAGGTTCTCGTGCGGCACCGGCAGCACCTTGGGCATCCGGCAATCCGCCTGGGCCGCCGCCAAGGCTTCGATCAATGGCGGGAAGTCGGTTCCCGGGTTGGCAAAGACGTAGTCGACGCCGCGGTCGGCCAGCTGCGTCAGCAGCGCCTGGCCAACGGTGGGAGCGGTCTCGGCGGTCATGGTTGGGATCCGCTATACAAGCCCTCCCCCTCGATGGGGGAGGGTTTGGGTGGGGGTGATGGCGCCACAAGGCGGCCGCGCTGCCGCGGTGCTCGCATCCATTCGGGCCTGGGATCTGCGGGATAGCTGTTCATCTATCACCTATTTTCGGAGAATTGTGCGGGCGGGCGCATCACCCCCACCCAACCCTCCCCCATCAAAGGGGGAGGGCTATCACAAGTTGAAGATCCGCTCGGCGTTCTTGCCGCGCACCAGATGCCGGGTTTCGCCGGGCAGGGCGTCGACCCGGGCCAGGCAGCCGGTCATGTCGCCGATATTGTGCGGATAGTCCGAGCCGTAGAGCACGTTTTCGGGCCCGCAGACATTGACGCACATCTCGAGGACATCCTGGCGGAACACCACGGTATCGACATAGATCCGGCGCATGTAGTTGCTCGGGCGTTCCTTGGTGTGGGCCGAACAGGTGGGGATGCGCTCGTGGCAAATGTCCAGCCGGCCGACCAGGAAGGGCAGGGCACCGCCGCCATGGCCGGCGATCATCTTGATGTTGGGATAACGGTCGAAGAAGCCGTCGTAGATGCAGCGGGCAATGGCCAGCGAGGTATCGAAAGTGAAGCCGATCGACGGCACCAGATTGTGCGTGGCGGTGTCCATCGCGCTGACCCCGGGCGGTGCCGTCGGATGGACGAACACCGGCAGGCCGGAGGCGTCGATGGCCTGCCAGATGGCGGCGAAATCGGGATCGGTCAGCGACTTGCCGGCGATGTTGCCGAGCACAACGATGCCGGCGGCGCCGTCCTTCTTGGCCCGCGCCAGTTCGGCGATGGCAAGATCGGAATACTGCCAGGGCAGCGAGGCGAACCAGCGGATGCGGTCGGGATAGCTGCGCTGGGCGGCCGCCAGGTCGTCGTTCATGATGCGGGTCGCCTTCTGGCTGATCTCCGGTCCGCCCCAATAGACGTTCGGACAGGTCAGCGAGATGATGGCGACGTCGACCTTGGCCTTGTTCATGTTGCGGATGCGCAGGTCGTAGTCGAACATTTCCGGCAGCGGGGTCATGAAGGCCGCGCCATCCATGTGGATGACATGCGGCAGGGCGCCCACCGGGGTGACGCTGTAGCGCGGCCCGCCATGCTCCTTGAGCAGCGACAACCAGTCCTTGTTCAACATATGGGTGTGCACGTCGACGACGACGCTCATGGGATTTCCTCTCGGGTCTCTTGCTGGGGCCATTGGTGGCCGGATGATTCTTGCCCTTGGCTTGATCGTAGGGGGGGCACCAGTTATAAGTAAATCAAATAATTCTCATGGACTAATGAGTGGAGCTTATGCAATGACCCTGCGCCAGTTGCAGGCCTTCGTGCTGACCTGTCAGCTCGGCAGTTTCACCCGCGCCGCCGAGCGGATGCTGATCACCCAGTCGGCGGTGACCCTGCTCATCAAGCAGCTGGAGTCGGCCCTCGGCGTCACCTTGTTCGATCGGACCACCCGGGCCTTGCGCCTGACTTCGGCGGCCAACGAGGCGCTGCCGATCGCCGAGCGGATGCTGCGCAACCAGGACCTGCTGACCGACAGCGTGCGGGCCCTGGCCGAGGGCAGCCGCGGCCTGGTCACGCTGGGGGTGACGGTGGCCGTGGCGGCGGCCTTGATGCCCCGGGTGGTGGCCGCTTTCCGGACGCAATATCCGAAGGTGACCGTGGTCATGCAGGACCTGTCGCCCGAGCAGCTGGTGATGAAGATGCTCGACGAAGAGGTCGAGGTGGCCATCGGCACCCTGGATACCGACGCGCCCGACCTCGACCTGACCGATCTGCTGCAGGCACAGATGAGCCTGGTCTGCCAGAAAGGTTCACCCATTGCCGAAGCCGAGTGCATCCCCTGGGCCGCGGTGCTCGAGCAACCGGTGATCGCCATCAAGAAGGGCAGCGGCATTCGCACCCTGATCGATGAAACCCTGGCGGCGAAAGGCAAGACGCTGGTGCCGGTGTACGAGGCATCGCTGGTCACCACGGCCCTGGCGATGACCGCCGAAGGGTTGGGCGTGTCGATCCTGCCGCCCTATCTGGTGCCGCAATTGCCGCCCTATTCCCAATTCGCCGTGCGGCCCCTGGTCGATCCGGTGGTGTCGCGCGGCCTGTCGATCATGACCAAGAAGGGACGCTCGCTGTCCCACGCCGCCCACAGCTTCATCGAAGTGACCCGGCGCACCGTCGGCACAGGGGCGGGGAGCCCATGCTAAAGTACTGTTTCGGGCCTGTTGCGGAGCCACTGGGACAGGACCAATTTTAGGTGGGTCTTTCGCAATTATTGGGAGAGTGAAATGTCTCGCCTTCTGCTTGTCAGCCTAGCCGTAGCTGCCGCGCTATGCACTTTCTCGCCGCCATCTTTTGCCGACGACATGAAGAACGGCATGATCATGATGGTGATGCCAGATGGCAAGACCTCGAGCATGACAATAGACAAGGCAAAAGTTGATATGATGATGAAGAATGCCCAAGAGATGAAGGAGGGCGTGGCGATATTCGTATGGGGGAACAAGACGTATATGATCCACGATGAAAAGATGAGCGATGGCAAGATGATGTTTGATTATTGGGGTTTGCACGGCACCAGATAGGCAGACGTTATTGAATTGCTTCGCGGGCCGGTCCGGGCGCAGGCTGACGGATGGCCCGCGAATTCGCGTTGCAGAACAACCCGATCGAGCCGATCTAATATCCTGCCGGATAGCACCGGTCCCGCGGGAGGACGGACGCCATGGCCTATCGCATTCTTGTCGATCTTTGCTCCGCCTGCGGCGCCTGCGAGGCCGAATGCCCGGTTTCGGCCATCCACCCGAAGGGCGACGCCTTTGCCATCGATCCCGACAAATGCGTCGAGTGCGAGGGGTTCTACGACTCGCCGCAATGCGTCGCCGTCTGTCCGGTCGATGCCTGCGTGCCGGTCACCAAGTCTTGAATGCGGGCGTCCGAGGTTGTGAGAAAATTGTTCAGTGGGGCCGGCGTCCCCGCCGGCCGCGCCGCGCAGCGGCGGAAATGCTAGGCTTCCGGCTCCGCCGGAACGCCGGCAAGATGCCGGCGCCACTGAATTCTCGCGCCCTCAAACGCCCGCCTACCCGCGCGATAGCATGAATTTGCAGCGTTTCGGGATGTCGAACGAGGGCAGCCCGGCTTCCTTCCACAGGGCCAGCGCGCGATCCATATCCTCGGCCGGTGGCAGCGAGAAGGTCCCACTCTCGGTCTTCTCGGTGGCGTCGATGACGATCTTGCTGTTGATCCCCGGCTTGCCGTCGACGCGGGGCACCGCCGGATCCATGTCGGCCGGGCAGAACACGTCGTCGACGATCACCGTGTCGCGGCGTGGGTTGTAACGGGCGTTCAGCGCCCAATCCATGTGCATGGCATCACGGATGTCGACATCCTCGTCCACCACGGTGACCCGCTTGAGGAACGACAGGTCGGCCACCAGGCGCCCGACCTGTTTGGCATGGCCCGGGTAGAGGGGCTTCATGGCGACGATGCCATGCGCCAGCACGCCGCCGTAGGTGAGGTCGATATGGACGTCGCGCACCGAGGCATGCCCCAGATCGTGCCGCAGCTGCTTCAGCATCAGGCCGGCATTGCCCAGGCTCTGGATGATGGTGCTTTCGCTGGGGGGCATCTGGCTGACATAGCCGTAATAGATCGGATCGCGGCGGCAGGTGATGGCGGTGATGGTCGCCACCGGTTTGCTGGCGACCGGCCCCATATAGCCGGCGAATTCGCCGAACGGCCCCTCCTGGTCGAATTCGCCGGGGCGGATTTCGCCCTCGATGATGTATTCGGCATTGGCCGGCACCATCAGGTCGATGGTCTTGGCCTTGACCAGGGCGATCGGTTCGCCCTTCAAGCCGCCGGCGATCGTCATCTCGTCCACCCCATAGGGCACATTGGCGACCGCCGCCATATGCACCGCCGGTTCGCAGCCGATGGCCCAGGCGATGGGGGCCGGCCGCCCTTGCCGCAGGTAGCTCTGCCAGCAGCGGGTGCCGTGCCGGCCCGGGCTGAGATTGACCAGGACCTTGTCCTTGCCGGCGACCATCGTGCGGTACACCGCCAGGTTCTGGATGCCGCTGTCGGCATCGCGGGTGAGGGTCAGGGTGGTCAGGTAGGGGGCGGCGTCCTTGCCGGGTGTCCATACCGGGACCGGTAACCGCCCGAGATCGACATCGGCTCCCGTCGTCACCAGTTCCTGGCAGGGAGCAACCGTCGTGTCGACCGGCGCGATCGGTCGGCACAGGGCCTGCACCCAGCGTTCGGTGATCAGGTCCGGCGCGACGCCGAGGGCCAAGGCGTAGGTTTGACGCGACGCCCCCAGGGCAGCGGTGACCAGCCGGCCATCGACCCCGCGCAATTTCTCGAACAGCAGCGCGAAGCGGCGCTCCTCGGGCAGGGCCTGGTACATCCAGCGGGCCATGCAGGACAGCTCGCCGGCCGGGTCCACCGGCACCGTTATCCGCCGAAGCCTGCCGTCCGTCTCGAGGGCGGCGAGGAATTCGCGAAAATCCTTGTAAGCCATGGCCTGCCTCAAACTTCCGGTAGCCGCTTGGACAATTCACGCAAGGTCAGCAGCTCGCGCTTTTCCTCGCTGAGGTAGTCGATGCCGATGCCGTATTCCGCCCAGCGGCGCTGGACCAATTCTTCCAACGCGCTGGGCAAGGTGTTGATGGGTGGATAGCGCCGGTTGTTCCAATCGGGGTTGGGCTCGAGTTCCCAATTGCGGGTGGCGTCGATCAGCACCCGGGTCCAGCACCCGGTTCCATATTTGCGGATATCCGCCTGATGACGGGGGGTCGACGGATCGAGCACCGAGCCGAAGGTCGGGCCGAAGGTCAGGAGCTGGCCGAGGCCGGCATTGACCCGGAAGGCGAAGGCCCAATCCAAGGCCTCGCGGTCGCGGATGTCGATGTCTTCCTCGACCACCATGACGTTCTTGAAGAACCATTGCCCGGCCCCGGTGCCCCACAAGGCGTTGGCCACCTGCTGGGCATGACCGCGATAGCGCTTGCGGATCTGCACGACGATATTGGTGCCGGTCGATACCGGCGGCATCCACACGTCGGTGATGCCGCCGACGCCCGCATCCTCCAGCATGTTCCAGGCGATGGCCGACCAGGAATAGGCGCACAGCGTCGAGTCTTCGCTGGGAAAGCCGGGCCGCGCGCCTTCGAGGGTGCCGCGCAGGATCGGGTCGTCGCGGTGGGTGACGCAGGTGACCTCGACCACCGGTTTGGGCGATGGCACGCCGCCGGCATATCCGGGATATTCGGCGAATGGCCCTTCCATCATGTAGGTAGACGGATCGGGCGAAATGACCCCTTCGACGACGATCTCGGCGCTGGCCGGAACCAAGAGGTCGCTGGTCTCGCATTGCACCAGTTCGACCGGTCGCCCGAGGATCGCCCCCATCATGTCGTATTCGCAGATGCCGCTGGGAAATGGGCTGCCGGCACAGAAGGGCATGACGTCGTGCCAGCCGTGAACGATGGCGACCGGCATCGGCGACGCCTGGTCGCGGTGCTTGGCGAAATGCATCCCCCAATGCTGGGTGGGAATGATCAGTTTGCCCACCTGACGCGGGCCGAGCAACTGGCCGCGGTAGATTCCGACATTCAGTCGCCCGGTCTCGCAGTCGCGGGTGATCACGCCGCAGAAGGTGTCGATGTAGCGTCCACCGTCAAGGTGGTGCCACTTGGGGACCGGAAACTCGAGCAGGTTGATGTCGGCGCCGGACAGCCGGTTCTGCTTCACCGGACCGGACGCCACGGTGACCGGCGCCACCCCTTGCCGGTAGAGCGCCTTGAGGTGACGAACCAGCTCACGCTCGGCGGTGTCGACGGGCAAGCCAAGCAGCAGACAGATCTGCGAGCGATTGCCGACCGCCGAGGTCAATAGTTTGGTGCAGCGCCCTTGCCGGTAGTCCTTGATCGCCTCGAACAGCAATCCGGGCCCGCCCAGGCTGAGATTGACCCGGGTGATGGCGCTGATTTCCTGGTCCCAGTCGACCTCGGCGGCGATATGCCGCAACTGTCCCGCCGCTTCCAGGGTGGCGATCCAGCTGCGCAGGCTTGGCCCGTCTTCGCCGCGAACCCCGACAGCCGGCTCCGCCAGATCGCCCCCAAGCCTTTCCGGCATGACCTGCTCCCACTGCAATGAGTCGTTTCGGCAGACATCTTACGGGTAGCAGCACCAGGGTCAACGGCCAAAACGCCAAATTAAACGTAGAACTTAATTAACCGTGGCTAGATGTGACTGCCACCCGGAGGTTGGTAGACCCCTTTAGACGTTGCTTGATAATTGACCTTATTTATGTTTTCCTTCGCGGGATTTCGAGAGCGCTCAATAAGGCGTCGACCTTCGACACAAGGGGGGGCAATGGACAAGATATTATATAATCGCACTTTGGCTAAAGTTGCGTGGCGGCTGATCCCCTTCA
>CAIOJO010000025.1 GCA_903858635.1 uncultured Telmatospirillum sp.
CTCCGGTTGCTCTCCACGCCGCTTTGGGCGACGCAGTTACCTTCGTCTACACAGGGTGTGACCGCCTGTGGCAGGGCCCTGCTGACAAGGCGTCCTCACGGACGCACTGGGACCGGCGTCCCTGCCGGTCTTCCGCCGCGGAGTGGCGGAAATGGAAGTTTTCCGGCTTCGCCGGAACGCCGGCACGGAGGCCGGCGCCACCAATTTTTTTTGCCCCTAAGGCCGCCCGTGGCTGTCGAAATAGCGTTCCAGGAAGTCGAGCTGGGTACCGCGCCAGGCGGTGCCGGGGCGAAGCGGCTGGGTGAACTCCAGGACCGGGTCTTCCCCGGCGGTGCAGCGCGGCCAGGGCGGCAGGTCGCCGCCATTGGGATCGCCGCTGGCGGCGAAGCGCCGCCAGGCGCCCATCAGCGCCGCCGTGGTCGGGCCCTCGGCCGTGCCGAAGACGAAAGGGAGTTCTTCGGTGTGGGTCGGCAAGCGGCCGCCCACCGGCTGGGTGAACAGGTAGCGGAAGGTCTTGGCTTGCCGCTGGGCATTGGCCCGGGCGATGCCGCGTGCTCCGAAATTGAATTGGCTGTCGCCGAACAGATGGCCGAGCTGCGCCGGCACATCCGCCGCGTCGGCCACCGGATAATAGGACAGGGCCTGCTCCGCCGCCCCACCGAAATTCCGTGCGACGAAAGCCTGATATTGCTCGACCGAGCGGATTGGCAGAGCGTCGATGAAGAAGCGCCCCTCTTCGGCGTTGTTGCCGACGATCATCGGCACCGGGCGGAACCGCCCGCCCCGATAGGCCGGCCGCTCGTCCTCGGGCACCACCCAACCGTCGTGTATCGGGCGCAGCACCCGCGGCGAGGTCAAACTGCGGACACCCGGCGCAAAGCTGGCCGTTCGCGCCACCAGCTCGGCCGCCGGCAGCGCCCGCAGCCGTTCGAGGTCGGCCCCCAGGCCGAACCCGGCCTGTTCCGCCCGCTCCAGCGGACAAAGCGGCCGCAACGAGCCCGGACTCTGCAGGATGGCCTGGCTGAACAGGCCGTCGGCCAGAGGCGAGGTCAACATCAGGGCGATGCTGGCGGCACCGGCCGAGACGCCGAACACCGTCACCCGTCCCGGATCACCGCCGAAGCCGGCGATATTGGTCTGCACCCAGCGCAACGCGGCGATCTGGTCGAGCAGGCCGTAATTGCCCGAGGCCCCGTGCGGCGACTCGGCGGTCAGCCCGGGATGGGCCAGAAAGCCGAACAGGCCGAGACGATAATTCACCGTGACGACCACCACCCCTTGGCGGGCCAGGGCCGCCGGATCGGTGCCCTGATCCGAGCCCGAGCCATAGACGAAGCTGCCGCCGAAGATCCACACCATGACCGGCAGGCGATCCCCCATCGCCGGCACCGGGGTCCATACATTGAGGGTCAGGCAATCCTCGGCGATGCCGCTGCCCCGCAGCGTCGCCGGCGGTGCCTGCATCGGATCCGGCCCGAAGGCGGTGGCGTCGCGGATGCCGCGCCATGGCGTCACCGGCTCGGGTGGCCGCCAGCGCGGCAGCGGCGGCGCGGCGAAGGGAATGCCGCGGAATATCCGCAGTTGGTCGCCCTGCCCCGCGACAGCGCCGCTGTCGGTTTGCACCACCGGACCCGCCATCGACCGGCTACTCCTGATGATCGGGGGCGCGCAGCACGAGGCCTTCCAGCTCCGGCGCAACGATCAGCTGGCAACCCAACCGGCTGTTCGGCCGACGCTCGGCAGCGACATTGCCCAGCATCTCCAACTCGCCCGGCTGCGGCGACGGCAGCTCCCCCACCACCATGCCCTCGACATAGACGTGGCAGGTGGCGCAGGCGCAGGAACCACCGCATTCGCCGACGATGCCGTCGACCCCGTTGCTGACCGCCGCCTGCATGACGGTCCAGCCCTCGGCCACGTCGACTGTCACTTCGGCCCCCGACGGCTCGATATAGACCAATTTCACCACGGCTTATGTGCTCCTGCCAGAGAAGACGATTAATAGTCCCGGCCACACCGCGGCGGGAATCAGGGCTTCGCCCCGCATCAGCGGGCGGGCGGTGCGCAGCAAGGCGGAGCGCTCGACCCGGGGGCCTTCGCTCAGTTCCATATCGACGGTGAAGAAGCCGGTAGGATGCTCGATGTCGAGCCGCCGCGCCCCGCAGGCCGCGCCACTGGCGACGAACTCGGCGGCGACCGATCCCGGCAGGACGCAGGCGGTGGCCACGCTGACCGCGCCGAACACGCCGATCGCCTTGTGCACGGTGTGCGGGATGAAGTTCCGGGTGGAAATGGTGCCCCCTTGGCGAGGCGCCGCAACCAGGCACATCTTGGGCACCGTCTTCTTGGTCACGTCGCCCAGATTCATCAGCTTGCCGGCAGCCAGGCGCACCTGCTCGACCCGTGCCTTCAGCGCGGCATCGGCCTCCATCTCGGCCGGCGATTCATGGCCGGTCTTGCCGAAATCGGCGGCCCGCATCACCACCACCGGCATGCCGTTGTCGATCAGGGTGGCGGCGATCCCGTCCACCATGTCGCGGGCATTGCCGGTGGGCAACAGGGCGCCGCAGCTCGACCCGGCGATGTCGAGAAAATCGATCAGGATCGGCGCTGCGGTGCCGGGCACCCCGTCGATCCGGGCATCGCCGTCATAGCGAACCTGGCCGCCCGGCGTCTCGACGGCGGCGATGGCGATGCTGTCGGTGTTGACCATGCGGATGCGCACCCGCGTCACCTCGCCGGCGACCGCCACCAAGCCCTGCTCGATGGCGAAGGGACCGACGCCGGCCAGCATGTTGCCGCAGTTCTGCGAGGTGTCGACCCGCGCCTCGTCGACCACCACCTGCAGGAACAGATAGTCGACATCGGCGTCGGGATGGGTCGACGGGCCGACGATGGCGACCTTGCTGGTCAGGCTGTCGGCACCGCCCAGCCCGTCGATCTGCCGGGCGTCGGGCGAGCCCATGACGGCCAACAGCACGCGATCGCGCAAGGCCGGATCGGCCGGCAGGTGGCGGGCCAGGAAGAACGGACCCTTGGAGGTACCGCCGCGGAACAGGGTGCAGGGAATCGCCGTCTGGGTCATGTCATCCCTCGAGATCGGCCAAAGAATCGACATAGACCAGGCCCTTCTGGGCCAGCTTGCCGCGCATGCCATAGACGTCGAGACCCAATTCGCCGGCCAGGAAGCGGGCGCGGTTGGCGGCCTCCTTGTCGGTGCGCGCCTTGGCGGCGACCACCGCCTCGTCCAATTTGCCGCGGGCCAGCACCATCACCCCGTCGTCATCGGCGATGATGATGTCGCCGGGTTCGACCGGATGGCCGCCGCAGACGATCGGCGTGTTGACGTTGCCCAGCGACTCCTTGACCGTGCCTTGGGCGAAGACGGCCCTCGACCACACCGGGAAGCCCATCTCGGTCAAGGTGCGGACGTCGCGCACCCCGGCATCGATGATCAGGCCCTGGACGCCCCGCGCCTTCAAAGCGGTGGCCAACAGGTCGCCGAAATAGCCGTCCTCGCAGGGCGAAGTGGGGCTGACCACCAGCACGTCGCCGGCCTGGCAGAGCTCGACCGCCACATGGATCATCGTGTTGTCGCCCGGCGTCACCGAAACGGTGACGGCCGGCCCGGCCAGCGCCGCGCCCGGATAGATCGGCCGCAGCGACGACGCCATCAGGCCGCGCCGGCCGATCGCCTCATGGACGGTGGCGACCCCGTATTCGGCCAAGGGGGCCAGCCGGGCCACCGGGGTGCGCGGGATATTGCGGACGACGACGCCCGCTTTGGCGTTCAGGTGGGAAGAAACAGGCATTTACGGACTCCTGATTGCAATTCACCACGGAGGACACGGAGGACACGGAGAATATTCACAACCATTTTCAGTGGGGTGGGCGTCTCGCCCGCCACCGGCGCGAAGCGGCGGTGCTTGGCCGTCGAACGCCGCTCGGCGGCGTGGCGGGCGAGACGCCCACCCCACTAATCGATCTCCGTGCTCTCCGTGTCCTCCGTGGTGAAACGGTTTACTCGACTTCGGTGTCGATCTCGGCTTGGGTCGCCGCGCCGTAGCGCGGACCATGCACGGTCGACGGGTTGATCAGCGCCTCGAGGCGCGCCATGGTCGGAGCGTCCAGCCCGACCTCGAGCGCCCCCCAGTTCTCCGCCAGATGGCTTTGCTTGGTGGTGCCGGGAATGGCGATGAGGCGCTCGCTCTTGGCCAGCAGCCAGGCCAAGGCCAGCTGCCCCATGCTGCAGCCCTGTTGCGCGGCGATCGCCTGCAGGCCGTCGAGCAGCTTCAGGTTCCTGGCGAAATTCTCGCCCTGGAAGCGCGGCATGTTGCGACGGAGATCCTTCGGCTCGAACAGCGACGGGTCGCGCAGGGTGCCGGTCAGGAAGGCGCGGGCCAACGGGCTGAAGGCGACGAAGGTGATGTCCAGGTCACGGCAGGCCTCCAGCACCTTGATCTCGGCATTGCGGGTCCACAGGGAATACTCGGTCTGCACCGCGGCAATCGGGTGCACCCGATGGGCGCGGCGGATGGTGTCGGCCGACACCTCCGACAGGCCGATGGTCCGGATCTTGCCTTCCTTGACCAGGTCGGCCAAGCCGCCGATGCTCTCCTCGATGGGTATCCGTTTGTCCCAGCGATGCAGGTAATAGAGGTCGATCACCTCGGTCTGCAGTCGTGTCAGGCTCTCTTCGCAGGTCTTGCGCAGGATCTCCGGCCGGCCGTCGATCTCGCGGAGCCCCTCGGCGTTCTTCCAGATGCCGCATTTGCTGGCCAGGACGATGTCCCGCCGGCGCTCCTTGAGGACCCGCCCGACCAGGTTCTCATTAGCGCCGAAGCCATAGAGGGCGGCGGTATCGAACAAGGTGTAGCCGAGGTCCAGGGCCGCCAGCAGAAGCTTGGCGGCCTGGTCCGGACCGGGTGGGGTGCCATAGGCGTGCGACAGGCTCATGCAGCCCAAACCCAGGGCCGGAACCTGGAACGGCCCCAACTTGCGCAAGTTCATGCTTCTGCCCTCAGCGCCCCTCGGCCAGACGCTCCAGGCGGTCCAGCACCCGCATGGTCGACAGGGCCTGGGCGAAGCTCGAATTGGGTTCCCGCCCCTGGCGGATCGCCGCGATGAACTCGCGGTCGGCCACTTCGACGCCGTTCAGCGAACTGGCCACGCCGGTCAGATCGATCGGCTTGTCGTAGCCGTCCACCAGCTCGTCATAGCGGGCGACATAGGTCCCGTTGTCGCAGATGTAGCGGAACACCGAGCCGAGCGGCGCGTCGTTGTTGAAGGACAGCGACATGGTGCTGATCGAGCCGGATGGCGTCTTGAGGCCGATCGCCATATCCATGGCGATGCCCAGTTGCGGATGCTTGGGCCCTTGCACGGCGAACATCTCGGAAGGTTGCTCGGCGGTCTGGTACAGGAACAGGTCGACCGCGTGGCAGGCATGGTGCCACAGCAGATGGTCGGTCCAGCTGCGCGGCTGGCCCAGCGCGTTCAGATTGGTGCGGCGGAAGAAGTAGATCTGCACGTAGAGCTGCTGGATGTGCAGCTCGCCGGCGGCGACGCGCTGCTTGATCCACTGGTGGCTGGGATTGAAGCGGCGGATATGGTTGACCATGCCGACCTTGCCGGTTTCCTTCTGGACACGCACCAGCTCCTCGGAATCGGCCAGCGAGTCCGCCATCGGGATCTCCACCAGCACATGCTTGCCGGCCCGCATGCATTGGATCGCCTGACGCGCATGCAAGGGAGTCGGCGTCGCCAGGATCGCCGCCTCGACGCCCGGCTGGGCCAGGCCTTCGGCGAGGTCCAGGGTCCAGTGGGGAATGCCCCACTTCTTGGCCACCTCTTCGGTGGTCGACGCCACGCCGCCGACCAGCGATGCCACCTCGATCCCCTCGATGGCCTTCAGCGCATCCAAATGCTTGGTACCGAAGGCGCCTTCCCCGGCGACGCAGATTTTCATTGGTTCGTCCCTCTATTGAATGCAGCAATTGCAGAAAAATCGTCATTGCCGCCCCCGGGCTTAGACCCGGGGGCCGGGATGACGAGAAAAAACAATGCCTCTATCCCTTGTTCTCGATGATCATGTGCCCGACCGCGGTATTGGAGGCCGGGACGCGATAGAAGCGGTAGACTTCCTCGACCTCGTCATCGAGCGCGCCGCGCATGATCAGCCACATGACCAGCTCGATCCCCTCGGACCCGGCCTCGCGCAGGTACTCGACCGCCGACATCCGGACCAGCGCCTCGGGATCCTTGGTCAAGTTGTTGAGGAATGCCTGGTCGAAGGCGCTGTTGATCAGGCCGGCCCGCGGGCCCTGCAGCTGATGCGACATGCCGCCGGTGCCGAAGATGACGACCCGCAGATCGCGGTCGAACGAGGCCACCGCCTTCTTGATCGCCTTGCCCAGCATGTAGCAGCGATGTGCCGTCGGCGGCGGGTACTGCACGACATTGACCGCCAGCGGAATGACCGGGCAGGGCCAGGCCTCGGGCTGCCCGCACATCAGGGACAAGGGCACCGTCAGGCCGTGGTCGACGTCCATCTTGTTGACGATGGTGATGTCGAACTCGTCGAGCACCAGCGACTGCGCCATATGCCAGGCCAGTTCGGGATGGCCTTGCACCACCGGCACCGGCCGCGGCCCCCAGCCCTCGTCGGCCGGGGCGAACTCGGCCGCGCAGCCCAGGGCGAAGGTGGGAATCATCTCCAGCGAGAAGGCCGAGGCGTGATCGTTGTAGACCAGGATCACCACATCCGGCTTGGTCTCGCGCATCCACTTCTGGGACGGCTGGTAGCCCGCGAACAGCGGCTGCCAATAGGGATCCTCGGTCTTCCCGTTATCGATCGCCGCGCCGATTGCCGGAACATGCGATGTCGCCACGCCTGCGATGATTCTAGCCACGATTCGATTCCATCTTGCTGCGATTGCCTTCGATCGACCGGCCGCCCGCCAACATCATCTTGGCGTATTCCTCCTGGGTCGATCCGGTCATCTTGGCGGCGATCTGCTGGAACGACAGACCGTCGGTGGCTGCCAGCTTGGCGGTAAAATAGATATTGCCGCCCAAGCGCAGCATGCCGTTCCAGTCGCGGTCGAGAATGACCCGACGCTGCGCCTCGGTCATCGGGAAACGGCTCAGATAGGCCGCTTCGTCCGCCTTGAAGGCGGCCCGGTTGTCGGCCTTCATCAGCGACATGCAGAACATGTTGAGATGATAGCCTTTGCGCGATTGGTCGGCGTCGAAGACGATGGTGCCGGGGATGTCGTCATAGGGTTTCTGTTCGGTCATCGGACGTTCCTCTGGGCATGGCGCCCGGTCAATCGGCCCAATAAAGCCGCATCGGGTTGTCCACCAGCAGGGCCTTCTGCAAAGCGGGGGTCGGGGCGATGCGGGGAATCACGTCGACCAGTTGGCCGTCGTCGGGAATATGGGTTTCCATGTTGGGGTGCGGCCAGTCGGTGCCCCACAACACCCGATCGGGAAAGCGCTCGACCAGCGTCCTGGCGAACGGCACCGCGTCGTCATAGGGCGGCCCGGCGATGGTCAGGCGTTCCGGGCAACTGACCTTGATCCACATGTTGGGGTTCTCGTCGAGCAACGCCAGGATGCGCTGGAAGTCGGGATGGCCGACTCCCTTGCCGACATCCGGCCGGCCCATATGGTCGATGACCAGGGTGGTCGGCAGGGACTTCAGGAATGGCGTCAAGCCTTCCAGTTCCGGCGCCTCGAAATAGACGACGATATGCCATCCCAGCGGCACCACCTTGTCGACGATCTTGAAGAAGTTCTCCTTCGGCGTGGCATCCACCAGCCGCTTCAGGAAGTTGAAACGCACGCCGCGCACGCCGGCCTGGTCCATCTCCTTCAGTTCGTCGACGGTCACCTCGGGACCGACGAAGGCGACGCCCCGCGCCTTGTCCCCGGCCGCCCGCAGGGCATCGACCAGGGCGCTGTTGTCCTTGCCGTGACAACTCGCCTGGACGATCACATTACGCTCGAATCCCAGGTAGTCGCGCAGCGCGAACAGCTTTTCCTTGGGCGCGTCGTCGGGGGTGTATTTGCGATCGGCCGCGTAGGGAAAGCGGGACGCCGGTCCGAAGACGTGACAATGGGCGTCGACCGCACCGGCCGGTGCGACGAAGCAGGGCTTCGACGGGTTCGGGTGAACGCCCCGCAATTCGGCAGTCATCGTGCTGGCCTCCCCTTTCTCAGGCGCGCCCGGCGAGCTTGGCGCCGAGCCGCGGGTAAACCTTGCAGGCATTGCCGGCGAACACCTTGTTGCGGTCTTCGGGGGTCAATGGCAGGGCGTCGATATAGCGCTTGGTGTCGTCGAAATACTGCCCGGTCTCGGGGTCGATGCCGCGCACCGCGCCGACCATCTCCGAGCCGAACAGGATGTTGTCGACCGGGATCACCTTGAACAGCAGTTCGATGCCGGGCAGGTGGTAGGCGCAGGTGTCGAAGAAAACGTTGTTCAGCACCAGCTCGGGCAGCGGCGGACGCTTCATGTCCTGGGCCAGGCCGCGGTAGCGGCCCCAATGATAGGGCACCGCCCCGCCGCCATGCGGGATGACGAATTTCAGGGTGGGGAAATCCTTGAACAGGTCCGAGGTAATGAACTGCATGAAGGCCGTGGTGTCGGCATTGATGTAGTGGGCCCCGGTGGCATGGAAACAGGGATTACAGGACGCGCTGACATGGACCATGGCCGGCACGTCCAGTTCCACCATCTTCTCGTAGATGGGGTACCAGTGGCGATCGGTCAGCGGCGGCGCGGTCCAGTGGCCGCCCGACGGGTCGGGATTGAGGTTGCAGCCGACGAAGCCCAGTTCGTTGACGCAACGCTCCAGTTCGGCCGCACTGTTGGCCGCCGGAACGCCGGGCGACTGGGGCAGCTGGCAAACGCCGACGAAATTGTCCGGATACAGCGCACAGACACGGTTGATGAGGTCGTTGCACACCCGCGACCAGCGCAGGCTGACGGTCTCGTCGCCGATGTGATGGGCCATCGCCGAGGCGCGCGGCGAGAATATGGTGAGATCGGTGCCGCGCTGGCGCTGCAGCTTGAGCTGGGCGTTTTCCAGGCTGGCCCGGATCTGGTCGTCGCTGATCACCGGCTTGCCGTCGTAGGGCGCCAGCGAAGGGTCCTTCAGCACGGCCAGTTGGGCATCGCGGAACTGCTGCAGCTCGCCCGGCGCGGTGGTGTAATGTCCGTGGCAGTCAATGATCATGAATGGTCGTCCCGGCTGGATCTGTGGGGGAGATGGGGGTTCGGCAAGGGGAAATAAAGCAAGGTCTCAACCGAAGGTTCGAAGGCTGGCGCACGCCACGGTGGAATTCGGGCATTGGTATGATATCCAACGATTTTGCCGCGGCGTTGATCTAGATCAAGGACTCCCACCGGCGACCTCGATTTACTCCTGACAATCTCGCCCCGCGCCGGCGGGCCAGGAAGTGACGATCCAAGAGGAGTGAAGCGGGCATGGCCGCGGCAAAACCGATCCCGGGGACGACGATCTTCGATGGAGAGCAGGCCCAGAAGGGACTTGCCCTCAACAAGCTGTGCTTCTCGTTCAACAGCAAGGAAAACCGCGAGGCTTTTCTCAAGGACGAGGACGGCTATTGCGCCAGCTTCGGGCTCAACGCCGATCAGCGCGACGCCATCCGCAACCGCAACGTGCTGCAGCTGATCGCCGCCGGAGGCAACGTCTATTACCTGGCGAAATTCGCCGGCATCTTCGGACTCGACGTCCAGGACATCGGCGCGCAACAGACCGGCATGAGCAAGGACGCATTCAAGGCCAGGCTCGTGGCTGCGGGGAACTGAGACATGGCCAAGATC